>CAMKEX010000080.1 GCA_946411695.1 uncultured Lachnospiraceae bacterium | reverse complement strand
ACTATTGTTATGGAAACAGGGGGTCCCCTTATCTAAATGTCATTGGGACGGTTCCTCTGACAACCCGAATTGTCAAGGGTGTCAAGGGGACGGTTCCTCTGACAACCCGAAGATGTCTCGGGAGATGTTCTTGCAGGTGTCAGGGGAAGTGCCAAAGGGACGGTTCTTCTGACAACCCGGAGATGTCCGGGAGCCTGTCAAGAAAACGATTCTGCTGACACTTAAGTGTCACAATAACCCTCTCCTTGACACTGGAACCGTCCCTCCCGACATTTTTTCACTCCCGACACTCCCTTGACAAATGCTAAAGTGTCAAAGGAACCGTCCCCCTGACAAAGTGTCAAAGGAACCGTCCCCCTGACACTCGAGATTAATAGAAAAGGAGAAAGATTTTTAATATGGAATTAGCTTCTGTTGACAGCAAGGCCGGCATCGAAGCCCTTTCGGCTTACGAGGTCATTGCGCATGAGTTCCTGCCTGATGTAGACAGCGACAGCTGGCTGCTCAGGCACAAGAAGACGGGTGCGCGCGTAGCGCTCCTGCCGAAAAATGACAATAATAAGGTCTTTTATATTGCCTTCCGCACGCCGCCTGAGGATTCCACCGGTGTTGCTCATATCATCGAGCATACGGTGCTCTGCGGTTCCAGGGATTTCCCGGTCAAGGATCCTTTCATCGAGCTGGCCAAGGGTTCTCTGAATACTTTCCTGAACGCGATGACATATCCGGACAAGACGGTCTATCCGGTCGCGAGCTGCAACGAGCAGGATTTCAAAAACCTCATGCACGTCTACCTGGATGCGGTTTTTTATCCGAATATTTATAAAGAACACAATATTTTCCGCCAGGAGGGCTGGCATTACGAGGCGGACAGTGCCGACGGTGAGATCACGGTCAACGGCGTTGTCTACAACGAGATGAAAGGCGCCCTGTCTCAGGCGGACGATATCCTGGGGCGGGAGATCAACGCTGTCCTCTATCCCCACACGCCTTATCGGCATGAGTCTGGCGGCGATCCGGTCAACATTCCTGACCTGACCTACGAGTACTATCTGGACTTCCACCGCCGCTATTATCATCCTTCCAACAGTTATATCTACCTCTACGGCGATATGGACATGGTCGAGCGTCTGACCTGGATCGATGAGAATTATCTGTCCGGATTTGACCGTCTGGAGATCGACTCCTCGATTCCCGTGGAGCCTGCTTTTGAAGCGCCCGTAGAGGCTCACTGCAAGTACTCCATCCTCCCTGAAGAGGATCCCGCGGGTAA
Source organism: uncultured Lachnospiraceae bacterium (assembly GCA_946411695.1). Taxonomy (GTDB): domain Bacteria; phylum Bacillota; class Clostridia; order Lachnospirales; family Lachnospiraceae; genus CAG-791. The sequence continues at coordinate 14,379 of CAMKEX010000080.1, read as the reverse complement.
AACCTACCTGTCCTGGAACCTTGCTGTTCTTCCCGACAGCCTGGACGTCGGCCGCATTATGGCCATCAAGATCCTCAACTACGCCCTCTGCGATGCCGAGGGTGCCCCTGTCCGCAAGGCGCTCCGCGACAAGGGCCTGGGCGAAGATGTCTACACTATGTTTGAGTCAGGCATCCGCCAGCCTTTTTATTCCATCGTGTCAAAATACACGGATCCCGGGCGCAAGGATGAGTTCGTGTCCACCATCCGCGGGACCCTGGCCAAAATTGCAGAGGAGGGGATCGATCCCCGCGCCCTGGAGGCCGGCATCAATCTCTATGAATTCCGCTATCGCGAGGCGGACTTCGGTTCCTATTCCAGGGGACTGGTCTACGGCCTCAACGCCCTCGACTCCTGGCTCTACGATGACACAAAACCCTTCATCGGCCTGGGAATCGGAGAGTACTTCGACTATCTCCGCGAGCAGAAGGACAAGGGATTTTTTGAAAAACTCATCCATGAGTGCTTCCTGGACAATCCTCACTGCGCCGTCATCGTCCTGGATCCCGAACAGGGCCTTTCCGACCGCCTGGACGAGGAAATGCGCGGCCGCATGAAGACCTTTGCAGACAGCCTCACCCCCGTTCAGAGGCAGCAGATCGTCGACGAGCTTGCCGCCCTCCGCGCCTGGCAGCAATCCGAGGATTCGGAAGAAGACAAAAACAAGATCCCCATGCTCCGCCGCGAGGATCTGACCCGCAAGGCAGTCCCCCTGCTCAATCATGTGCAGACTCTCAAAGCCGCCAATTGCGGTTCCGCCGCCGAAACCACCTTTACGGCAGTTACCCATCCCCAGTTCACCAACCGGATCGACTACATGTCTTTCCTTTTTGATATCCGGGAACTTCCGGAAAAATACATCCGCTGCCTGGGTATTTTCAAGACACTTTTCAGCGTCCTCGATACCGAATCCCACAGCTATGCTTCCCTGGGCCATGAGATCAATATCTGCACCGGCGGGATCAACGGACTTGTGAGCGGTTACAACTGGTACGGCCCCAAAGAATCCGCACCCATACACGGCTATCGTCTCACTTTCGAGGTCAGTGTCAAAACCCTTCACAAGAACCTCAAGGACGCACTGAGCCTGATCCGCGAAATCCTCATGACCACCAACTACTATATGCCCGCGAGAATCCTCGAAGTACTCGAAGAAGAACGCGCCGGCATGCGCGCAGGAATGGCCTCTGCAGGACACGCCACTGCTGCCCAGCACTCCATGTCCTACCTCACCAAGGCCGGTGTCATCATGGATATGGTCGCAGGCCTCGAAGCCTACCGCACACTCGATCAGACCTGCAATGCACCGGAATCTATCGAAGACCTCTGCACGATCCTGCAGGAAATGGCGGCCATGATCTTCCGCGTGGACAACCTCACTTTCGACTGCACTGCCAGCGAAGAGGACATCCCCGAGATCCTGGAAGCCGTCCAGGACCTTGCAGGCAGGCTCAATCCGCCCCTGCAGACAGAACCCGAATTCTTTGACCCTGTTCCTGTCAGAAAGAGAGAGGGCCTCACAACTGCCGGACAGGTCCAGTTCGTCTGCTGCGCTGGCCGCTACGCCGCTCCTGAACGTCCCAGCACCGGTGCTTTCCGCGTACTGCGTGTCCTTCTGGGCTATGAATACCTCTGGAACCGCATCCGTGTTGAGGGCGGTGCCTACGGCTGCATGAGCAGCTTCACCCGCGAAGGAAATGCTTTCCTCGTTTCCTACCGCGATCCGCACCTGCGCCGCACCATCGATACCTTCAAAAAAACAGCGGACTTCCTCCGCAGCTTCGATGCCGACGAGCGCACTATGACCAAATACATCATCGGCGCCGTCAGCGGCCTCGACCAGCCCATGACACCCTTCGTCTACGGCCGCTACTCCCTCAGTTCCTATCTCACCGGCCTCACCGATGAGATGCTCCAGAAGGAGCGCGACCAGGTTCTCGACGCGGCCCCCGCGGACATCCGCGCCCTCGCCGACTACCTCGACGCCGTCATGAACTGCAACTGCCTCTGCGTAGTCGGCAGCGACACCAAACTCCGCGAAAACGCCGACCTCTTCGATGACATCAGCAAACTTGTATAACGTGTCAGGGGGACGGTTCCTTTGACAACTTGTCAAGACCTCTTCGACGACATCAGCAAACTTGAAATTGTCAGAGGGACGGTTCTTTTGACACATTAGGCAGACATGTCAGGGGGCGATTCTGACTGTCCCGTTCCCCCGAAAACGAGTCACCGGGGACGGTTCTGAATTACTCATTGCGCGCAATGAGTAATTCAGAACCGTCCCTCGAGACTCATTTAGCGCCCCTCAACCACCTTAAAGAAGATTTACCATCATATTAGTTTTCCGGATATTTAAAACCTGCCAGCATATAAGAAAGGGTAAAAATGACAGATAAGACTTCCATTGAAGTGAACGAAGCATCTGAAACAGAAGATATTGAAAAAACAGAAGAACTTGATCGTTCTGAAGAAGGTTTGGTTCCTGACGGTACAGCTGAAGAAGCATCTGAAGAACCTGCCGCGCCTGTACTCAAAAAAGCAGGTTTTGCAACCATCATCGGCCGGCCCAATGTCGGCAAATCCACACTGATGAACCGCATGATCGGGCAGAAGATTGCGATCACCTCCTATAAGCCGCAGACTACAAGGACCAAGATCCGCACCATCTATACCGGCGATGAGGGCCAGATCGTTTTCCTGGATACGCCCGGCATCCATCAGAGCCGGACAAAACTCGGCGCCTACATGGTGAAAGCCGCCAAAGGTACTCTGAAGGAAGTCGACGTGATCCTCTGGCTCGTTGAACCCCGCCAGAAACTTTCTGACGAGGACAAGGCCATTATCGAGCTTCTGAAAGAAGTCAAAACCCCTGTCATTGTTGTCATCAACAAGATCGACAAGGTCAAAAAAGCTGAGATCCTCCCCGTGATCGACCTGTTTTCGCATGAAGGCATCTTCCACGAGATCATTCCGGTCAGCGCCCGCACCGGCGACGGCGTCGACCAGCTTATGAAAGATATCTTTGAACTGCTTCCTGTGGGCGAGCCTTTCTATGATGAAGATATGGTCACCACACAGACAGAGCGCGAGATTGCCGGCGAGATCATCCGCGAGAAAGCCCTTCGCCTGCTGCAGGAAGAGGTTCCCCACGGTATCGCTGTCACCATCGAATCTATGAAAATGCGCTCCCGCAAGGGCAAAGGCGAAATCTGCGATATCGATGCCTCTATCATCTGCGAGCGCGAAGGCCACAAGCGGATCGTCATCGGCAAGGGCGGCGAAATGCTCCGCAAGATCGGCACCGACGCGCGCAAGGATATTGAAAATATGCTGCAGTGCCAGGTCAACCTCAAGCTCTGGGTCAAAGTCCGCCGCGACTGGAAGGACGACGACACCCAGATGCGCTCTTTCGGCTATGACGAGAGAAAGCTGTAATGCATTTACTGTAAATTACAGCGATTCACGATACTGTTTCGTCTGCGACGAGAAAAAACCTTATTCGTAGATGTAACCCTCCGGCTGCGACGAGAGAAAACTCTAATACATATTTGTGATATGAATGATGATCTGTTAAACCTCACGGCCCTGGTCCTGGGGAGTACGCCTGTCGGCGAATATGACCGGAGAGTTGTCCTGCTTACCCGGGAGAGAGGGAAGATTTCCTGTTTCGCCCGCGGTGCACGCCGGCCGGGAAGTGCCGTCATGGCGGCCTCGCTTCCTTTTTGTTTCGGCACATACCGGCTCAGAGAAGGACGAAATTCCAACGTACTCGTCGAGGCAAAACTGCATACTTTTTTCGAAAAACTCAGGGAAGACATGGAGGCGACTTTATACGCCTCCTATTTTACAGAAATCCTGAGATATATCACCCGCGAAAACAACGACGAGGCAGCCCTTCTCCTGCTGGCCTATCAATCCTTCAAGGCCCTCGAATCGGGCAGGATTTCCCGACGCCTGGTCCGCGCAGTCTTCGAGATCCGGACTCTGATCCTGGAAGGCGAGTTTCTTCCACCGCGGGAAGCGGATGGATTCTCGCCTGCCGCACTGCAGGCTGTCAGCCACATCATGCGCTCACCGCTCAAAACACTGTATACCTTCGCTGTAAATGAATCAGTCCTCCTGGAACTGGAGCACATCGCAGCTGTTTCCATGGAGCGCAGCCTCAATCACAAATTCGAGAGCCTGGAGATCCTGAAAACCTTGTTAAGCTAATGCGGTCATAAGTGTTTTGATACAATTCTGACTATATATAATCTGACTGAACAAGATAATAGGCGAGCTTTTCGCAATTTTTTATATTATGCGCCGATCGTGCATTATTGACATATATGCACGATTGGCGCATAATATATTTGATAATGCCACAACACAAACAACTAATTAAGAATCTTCCAGGAGGTACGATGCGGTACGTAGCTGTAATTGGTGATATGAAGGAATCCAGGAGTCTTACTAATCGTTATACTGCTCAAGAAGAATTAAAAGAGGTTCTTAAGGAGATTAATATAAAGTATGAAGATGATCTGGCGTCGAAATTTCTGATTACGTTAGGAGATGAATTCCAGGGTTTGCTATATTCATCCGTGAATGTATTGGAAATAATTAAATACATCCAGAAAAAAATGTTTCCTGTGACATTCCGATTTGGTGTCGGGATTGGAACAATCAGCACAGAGATCAATCCCAATGCCGCAATTGGTTCTGACGGACCGGCATATTACGCAGCAAGAGAAATGGTAGAAGATCTTCGAATAAAAGAAAAGAAAAACAAAACACAGGAGGGAGATATTCAATTCAGCATTTATGGAGAGAGTTCTTTCGAGATTGAACGAATTAATACACTATTAAATCTTATTAAGTTGATTGAAGACAAATGGAAACATGAACAGAGATTGACAATCTGGGATATGATTGAACACGGAGGAAGCCAACATGACTGTGCTATAAGAATGAATACGACACAGTCAACAGTCGGAAGGCGTCTTTCCGGAGGAAACTACTACCTTTATGAGAAAGCTTTGGTTGTAACAAAAAAATCAATAGCATCACTGGAGGAATTTGTGTGATGTGTAGTATTGTGTGAAGTAATAATAATTGGAGATATTTTTTATGCTGTAAGAAATCATTTCACTTGCGCTCATAGGAGTTGATTTTCAGCTTTAAGATTCATTTTCTTATTACCAACGGTGTGTTATGTAACTCCCTCTGGATACTAAAAGCAAGAACAAACTATTGCTATTAGCTTATTATTTTATTGAAAAACACTTTTACGTGCTCTATAATGGTAATTCGGTGGTTTTTTCTTAAATCATCATTAAAAAATTGTAAGTGATTTGCAATATCCTCCCCGTCAAGGCTCTCTGCTTTATCTGCAGAGCTGTGGTGATGGAGAGTTATAAAAAACAAGCAAAGGAGTTTCAGCGAGTTATGGAAAAGACAATGGAAAAGATCGTTGCGCTGTGCAACAACAGAGGATTCATCTATCCCGGTTCCCAGATCTACGGCGGTCTGGCAAACACATGGGATTACGGCAATCTGGGCGTTGAGCTCAAGAACAACGTAAAGAAGGCGTGGTGGCAGAAGTTTGTCACCGAGACCCCCGAGAACGTGGGTGTTGACTGCGCAATCCTCATGAATCCCCGTACATGGATCGCCAGCGGACATCTGGCAAGCTTTTCCGACCCGCTTATGGACTGCAAGGCCTGCGGCGCCCGTTTCCGTGCGGACCAGCTGATCGAGAGCTATGCGGCTGAGAAGGAGATGACTCTGGACGGCAGCGTTGACGGCTGGACAGCAGACGAAATGATGAGCTTCATCAACAAGTTCAATGTCGCCTGCCCTACCTGCGGCAAATTCCACTGGACCGATATCCGTCAGTTCAACCTGATGTTCAAGACATTCCAGGGTGTTACTGAGGACTCTACCGCGACTGTATATCTTCGTCCCGAGACCGCGCAGGGTATTTTTGTAAACTTCAAGAATGTCCAGAGAACTTCCAGAAAGAAGATCCCTTTCGGTATCTGCCAGATCGGCAAGTCCTTCCGCAATGAGATCACACCCGGCAACTTCACTTTCCGTACCCGTGAGTTCGAGCAGATGGAGCTGGAGTTCTTCTGCGAGCCCGATACAGACCTCGAGTGGTTCAAATACTGGAAGGATTTCTGCTGGAACTGGCTGATGACCCTCGGTCTCAAGCCCGAAGAGACCCGCATGCGCGACCACGATCCCGAGGAGCTTTCCTTCTATTCCAAGGCGACCACGGACATCGAGTTCCTGTTCCCCTTCGGCTGGGGCGAGCTGTGGGGCATCGCGGACAGAACCGACTATGACCTGACCCAGCACCAGAACACCTCCGGTGAGGATCTGACCTATTTCGACGATCAGAAGAAGACCCGCTACATCCCTTACGTTGTCGAGCCTTCACTGGGCGCAGACCGTGTCACCCTGGCATTCCTGTGCGCAGCCTACGACGAAGAGGAGCTCGAAGGCGGCGACAAGCGCACCGTTATGCGCTTCCATCCCGCACTGGCACCCGTCAAGATCGGTGTCCTTCCTCTTTCCAAGAAGCTTTCCGAAGACGCTTTCGAGATCTACAAGAAGCTCAGCAGACGCTACAACTGTGAGTTCGACGACCGCGGCAACATCGGCAAGCGCTATCGCAGACAGGACGAGATCGGCACACCTTTCTGCCTGACCTACGATTTCGAGTCCGCAGAGGACAAGGCTGTCACCATCCGCATGCGCGACAGCATGGAGCAGGTCCGCGTCCCGATCGACCAGCTGGATGCATGGTTCCTTGACAAGTTTGATTTCTGATATTTTTTGATATTTTCGTCATAGAGGGCGGCTCTGACAGAATTATTGTAAATGATTCCGGACGAATCGCATTGGATTGCTCCTGCTGTCCCGTTTCTTCCGAAATGAGTCATTCAGATCCGTCCCCCGTGACTCATGTAAATGATCATAATGTAGAGGTTGGCAATGAAAAAATACGGTGTAAATGAGCTGCGTGAGATGTTTTTGAAGTTTTTCGAGAGCAAGGGACATCTGCGCATGAACAGCTTCTCCCTTGTTCCCCACAATGACAAGAGCCTTCTGATCATCAACTCCGGTATGGCTCCCCTGAAGCCTTATTTCACAGGCCAGGAGATCCCGCCCCGCACACGCGTGACTACCTGCCAGAAGTGCATCCGCACAGGCGATCTGGAGAACGTAGGCAAGACTGCCCGCCACGGCACCTTCTTTGAGATGCTGGGCAACTTCTCCTTCGGCGATTATTTCAAAAAAGAGTCCATTCCGTGGGCATGGGAGTTTTTGACCGAATGGGTCGGTCTGGATCCCGACCGTCTGTATCCGTCTGTCTATGAGCATGACGACGAGGCCTATGATATCTGGCTGAACACCATGCATATTCCGGCAGACCGTATTTATAAGTTCGGTAAGGAGGACAACTTCTGGGAGCACGGCTCCGGTCCCTGCGGCCCCTGCACCGAGATCTACTATGACCGCGGCGAGAAGTGGGGCAACGGCCCCGAGGACGTCATGGGCGGCGAAGGCGACCGCTACATGGAAGTCTGGAACGTCGTCTTTTCTCAGTTCAACAATGACGGACACGGCAATTACACCGAGCTCGTACAGAAAAACATCGATACCGGCATGGGCCTGGAGCGTCTGGCTGTCGCAGTGCAGGATGTCGAGTCCCTCTTTGATGTCGACACAGTCCGCGCCCTGCGCGACAAGGTCTGTGAGCTGGCTCACTGCGAGTACGGCAAAGATCATGAAACTGACGTTTCTGTCCGTATCATCACCGACCACATCCGTTCCACGACCTTCATGATCTCCGACGGAATCATGCCCACCAATGAGGGCCGCGGCTATGTTCTGCGCCGTCTGATCCGCCGCGCCATCCGCCAGGGCCGCAAGCTTGGCATCCGCGAGGCATTTATGACCACCCTCGCAAAGGCTGTCATCGAAGGTTCCAAGGGCGGCTATCCCGAGCTGGAAGAGAAGCAGGAGTTCATCCTCAACAACATCCGTCTCGAGGAAGAGCGCTTTGAGAAGACCATCGACCAGGGTCTCGAGATCCTTGGCGGCATGCTCGAAAAGCTCAAGGCTGAAGGCAAGACCGAGATCTCCGGCAAGGATGCCTTCCTTCTTTATGACACCTATGGATTCCCCATCGACTCCACTGAGGACGTTGCGGCTGAGAACGGCTGCACCGTCGACCAGGCAGGATTTGAGGCTGCCCGCGAAGAGGCAAGACAGAAATCCAAGGGTTCCTGGATCAAGACCAGCATGAGCGGCGCCGCAGCGACTGTCTATGATCAGATGGACGCTGCGCTCGTGACCGAGTTTACCGGCTACGACCGCCTGACTGATACTTCCAAAATCGTCGCTCTGGCACATCTGGCGGATACAGATGAAAAGGGCGAGAAGACCGGTCCCGATGAGGTTGCGGACGCTGTCACAGACGGCATGCACGCGGCCATCATCACCGAGAAGACTCCCTTCTACGCAACCAAGGGCGGACAGGTCGGTGACATCGGCGTCATCACCTGCGGCAATGCTTCTTTCAAGGTCGAGAAGACCGAGCCCGTTTCCGGCCAGAAGGTCGCGCACATCGGCGTCGTCACTTCCGGCATGTTCAAGATGGGCGACCAGGTGACTCTTTCGGTCGATGAAAAAGAGCGCCGCGACACCTGCCGCAACCACAGCGCGACCCACCTGATGCAGAAGGCTCTGCGCGAAGTCCTCGGCACCCATGTCGAGCAGAAGGGTTCCTATCAGGATTCCGGCAGGACACGTTTCGACTTCAGCCACTATCAGGCAATGACCGCTGAGGAGCTGAAAAAGGTCGAGGATCTGGTCAATGAGAAGATCGGCGAGGGCCTCGATGTCAATACCGCTGTCATGAGCATCGAAGATGCCAAGAAGAGCGGCGCCATGGCTCTGTTCGGCGAGAAGTACGGAGACGAAGTCCGCGTTGTCAAGATGGGTGATTTCTCCACCGAGCTCTGCGGCGGAACCCACGTCGACAACACAAGCCGCATCGGCCAGTTCAAGATCCTGTCCGAAAACGGCGTCGCAGCAGGCGTCCGCAGGATCGAAGCCCTGACCGGCGACAATGTCCGTTCTTATTATGAAGAGATGGAGCGCGAGATGAACGAGGCCGCTTCCCTGGTGAAGGCGACTCCCGCGACTCTCGCAGATCATATCAAGAAGCTGCAGGAAGAGCTCAAGGCTGCCCGCAGCGAAGTTGAGTCCCTCAAGGCCAAAGAGGCCCAGTCCGCTCTGGGTGATGTCATGGACAAGGTTCAGGACATCAGCGGCGTCAAGTTCCTTGCATCCGCAGTTCCCGGCGTAGATATGAACGGCCTCCGCGATCTGGGCGACCAGCTCAAGGAGAAGATGAGCGGCGGTGTCGTCCTCCTGATCTCCGAGAAGGACGGCAAGGTCAGCCTCATGACCATGGCGACTGATGACGCGATCAAGAAGGGCGCCCATGCAGGCAACCTCATCAAAGCAATCGCCAAAGAAGTCGGAGGAGGCGGCGGCGGACGTCCCAACATGGCTCAGGCCGGCGGCAAGAATCCTGCCGGTATCCCCGCAGCCCTGAACAAGGCCCCCGAAGTCCTCAGGGGAATGATCAAGTAACATTTATTGCATATAAATGCTGAGCACTGAAGACGGCTATGAGTCGCCGGGGACGGTTCTGAAAAACTCATTGTACACAAAGAGTTTTTCAGAACCGTCCCTCTTGACTCAAACCGTCCCCCATTTCCTGCACATCCAACACATTCCACAAAGAAAAGTGTTGACGCGGAAGATTTCTGTGCTATAATTGTAATGCATGTTTTTGCAGGGGATAAAATTATTCGGGAAAACAACATTTCTTCTGCATCCAAAATATGATTAAATAACCTGTTCAGTCTGGACATTCGGTGTCGAACTGAGGGGACTGAAGGGAGGGTAGAGAATATGTCAAGCGTAATTGTCAAAGAAAATGAGACATTGGACAGCGCACTGCGCCGCTTTAAGAGAAGCTGTGCAAAGGCGGGCATCCAGCAGGAAATTCGTAAGAGAGAGCATTACGAGAAGCCCAGCGTAAAGCGCAAGAAAAAGTCCGAAGCTGCCAGAAAGCGCAAATACAACTAATCCCTTTTGATCAGGATTCTGATGCGCTGGTAAATTTGCAGCAGACAACAGCTGAGGGAATGATCGTTCCGCAGCTGCCGTCAGAATGAAAATGAATGCAGAGAACCCCGGCCGCGCGCCGGGGTTTTTCTTCGAATATCAGGTTTATTTATCAGGTTTATTGCAGATTGCAGGCAGCTTGATTTCAGATTAATAGCATTAATTATTAATAGCATTAATAACCGCTGATAACATGCATAACAGTTGATAACAGTTTTTCCCCGGGGAGGATGTGACGGTGGGAGAAGTTCAGATCAGACTTCAGAATATAAATTCCGACGGTGATTCCACTATCCCTCTGGAAGCGGCTCAGGACAGCATGCGGGATTCTGTACAGGATACACAGGACAACGTCCGGAATACGATTCAGGATCATATCAAGGATACACGGGAGAACGTCCGGGATACAATACAGGATAATGTCAGTGATACGATCCCGGAAGAGCAGATGGCCGGCAGTACAGAGGCCGCTTCTGAAGCACAGGAGCCTGACGATGACACTCTTGTCGCCGCCATGGAATCCATCCTGTTTGCCATGGGAGACGCAGTGCCGGTGGGTTCGATCGCCGCTGCACTGGGTGTGTCCAGGGAGCGGACGCTTCAGGCGGCAGATACGCTTGCCGGGCGCTGCAGGCTCAGGAGCAGCGGCCTTGCATTGAACTGGTATGAGGATTCCATCCAGCTCTCCACCAAGCCGGAGCTCTATGAGTATCTGATCAGGATCGCCAGCGAGCCCAAAAAGCCCAAACTCACACCTACTCTGCTGGAGACTTTATCCATCATCGCCTATCGGCAGCCGGTGACCAGGATGGAGGTCGAGAACATCCGCGGGGTCAACAGCGACTTTGCGATCAACCGCCTTGTCTCCTATGATCTGGTCAGGGAGGTCGGCAGGAAAGAGGTGCCTGGCAGGCCCCTTCTGTTCGGAACGACCCAACAGTTCCTTCGTTCCTTCGGGATCCGATCAGTGGAAGAGCTGCCGGAGCCGGACAGTTCCCATATGGAATCCTTCCGCGAGGAAGCGGAAGAGGAGGTCTCCTCCAAACTGGATATTTGATGTTTTGGGGGAACACCGGAATTTATCCGGCAGGCTTTCAGGCATACTTTCAGCCATACCATCAACATTTTTTATTTATTCCTATGTAAAAAATGACGAAGAAATCCGAGACAGAGGCCTGAGAATTCCGGTCTCTGTCTTATTTGTTATTTCGTATATTTTTGCACTCTAATGAATTAATTTATAGATAAGAGCCGTGGAATATCTGGTTATTATCACCGAAAACTTATCAATATCCTGTAGGTTTTTTTCTCTTTTCTTTTTCTGATTCGGCGCACGCATCAGCACACACATAGTTTGCGTGCAAATTATATACAAACAAAAGATTATTGTGCTAATTTTTTTATCATATTGACTGTTTTTGTTTTTGTCTGACTGTGGTATACTGATAACTGCATGTGAAAAAGTGCATTTTTATATTTTATTAATGATTTGGAGGTCCAAAACATGAGCAGTACTTCAAAAGCGAGACAGCGGATTCTATCTCTGCTCGACGCAAACAGCTTTGTTGAGATCGGAGCAATGGTAAAGGCCAGGGCCACAGATTTTAACACTGCACCTGCCGGGGAGCCCTCTGACGGCGTGATTACCGGATACGGTCTGATCGACGGAAGGCTCGTCTATGTCTACGGTCAGAACGCAGACATTCTCGGCGGCAGCATCGGCGAAATGCATGCAAAAAAGATTGTCGGACTGTATCGTCTTGCGATGCGTACCGGCGCACCCGTCATCGGCCTGATCGATTCCGCCGGCCTGCGTCTGCAGGAAGGTATGGACGCCCTTGAGGCATTCGGCAAGATTTATGCAGAGCAGGCCAAGGCTTCCGGCGTCATTCCTCAGATTTCCGTGATCTTTGGAAATTGCGGCGGCGGACTTGCGCTGTTCCCTGCCATGACGGACTTTACTCTTATGGAAAAAGACGCAAAGCTTTTCGTCAATTCCCCCAACGCACTTGCGGGCAACCGCGAGGACAAGAACGACACAGCTGCTGCTTCCAAGAAGGCTGCCGCAGGTGATGTCGACTTTGTCGGAACAGAAGAGGAGATCTGTGCACAGGTCAGAGCCCTTGTCAGCATGCTCCCTTCCAACAACGAAGACGATGCCTCTGAGGAGTGCGCTGATGATCTGAATCGTGAGTGCGTATCCGCAGCAGCATTCGTTGAGGATCCCTGCGCAGCAATGATCGAGATCGCTGACGGCGGCCAGTTCTTCGAGACAAAGAAGGCTTTTGCGAAAGAGATGTTCACCGCGATCACCCGCATCGGCGGCACAACAGTCGGTATCATCGCAAACCGCAGCGCATCCTTCGACGAGACCGGCGCTAAGGCAGAGGAATTCGGTGCAGCCCTCACAACAGCAGGCTGTGCAAAGGCCTCCGCACTGGTTCGTTTCTGTGACGCCTTCGAGATCCCTGTGATCACCATGACGAATGCGGCCGGCTTCGCAGCCACTGAGGCCGAGGAGAACACAGTTGCATCTGCAGCAGCAGGTCTTGCGGCAGCTTTCGCAGGCGCAACCGTTCCCAAGATCAACGTCATCACAAACCGCGCAGCCGGCAGTGCATACGCAGTTATGAACAGCAAGGCTCTCGGCGCAGACCTGACCTTCGCTTACACAGACGCTTCTGTGGGCATTCTGGAAGGCAAGTTTGCCGCTCCCGTGCTCTGCAGCGGTTCCGCTGAAGAGGTCGCTGAAGTTGCGGCCGCTTACGATGCTCTTCAGAACAGCATCGATGCTGCAGCTGCTCACGGATATGTAGATCAGATCGTAGAGCCTTCTCAGATCCGCAAGTACCTCATCGGTGCGGTAGAAGTGCTTTACTCCAAGCGTGAGGATGTTCCTCCCAGGAAGCATGCCTCCATCTGATCAGGAGCAGTCAATAGGAACAGCATTGATTTTCGGCACCGTATCTCTGAGATTTGGGCCGATAGGATTTGATTTCTGAATGAGGACAAAAAATGAGAAAAAAACTGATCGGTTTTCTCGCGGTTTTTGCCTGCTTTCTGATGCTGACCGGATGCGGAAGCTCCGCAGGAAGTGAAGAAGCACAGGAAATCCCGCAGGAAACCAAGAGTCTTCTCTTCAGCAATACAGAGATGACCGTCCAGCAGATGGAGCAGGTCGTCACTGACGGCACATTAGAAGACTATAAAGACTTCCCGGTAGTTTACTCCGGAATTCAGAGCTGGGAGAGTGCGAAAAAAGAAGTCGGTACAGTGGATTTCACAACTGACGCGGACGGAAACGGCTCCGCTGACTGTTTTGAAGATGTCTCCATCAGTGTCGATGAAGACGAGAACTACATCGTCACTGTCAAAGTTACCGGCGATAAGAAAGATGCCAATGTCGTAGCTACCTACTACAAGGATCTCTCTGATTACGTCAACCTGGTTACGAATGTAAATTATACCAAGGGCGAGCTGATGCAGCAGGCAGGCCTGAATACCCTTCTGGGCATGGGCACGACTTTCTTCGTACTGATCCTGCTGAGTCTGATCATCGCCGGCTTCGGCAAGTTCTTCGTCTCCTGGGACAAGAGCAAAGCTGAGAAAGCCCGCAAAAAGGATGAGGAGTCCAAAAAGTCCAGCGATTCTTTCGTCACTGCAAAACCTGCACCCACGCAGGCATCCCTTGCGCCGCAGGCCGCTGCCGGTGACGACGCACTGATCGCCGTGATCGCTGCCGCTGTATCCGCATACCGCGAGCAGGAAGAGCCCAATGTGGGTCCCGACGACTTCGTAGTCCGCAAGATCCGCCGCGTTGGCAGGAGATAATAGAAATAATTGATCAACATCTGATCCCGGTTAAGGGATCATCCATCACAGATTTCTTTTATTCGTACACACAGGAGGTACATAATGAAGAGCTATACCATTACCGTTAATGGAGTTGCATATGAAGTAACCGTCGAGGAGACCGCCGGCGGCGCAGCTCCCGCTGCAGCAGCTATGCCCGCAATGCCCAAGGCTCCCGCTCAGACCGCTCCCATGCCCGCCGCTCCCGCAGCAAAGGCTGCTTCCGCAGGCGCAGGCGCCAACAAGATCGAAGCCGGCGCAGCAGGCAAGGTCTTCAAGATCGAAGTCAAG
>CAMKEX010000079.1 GCA_946411695.1 uncultured Lachnospiraceae bacterium | reverse complement strand
GTCTCCTGCATAAACTGGACAGCGTTCATTTCCTGCCGCTCATACTCTTCTTCCGGCACCTTAGGCAGAAAACTCTCGCCGAGCCCGTCGGCTCCGTGTGTATCCAGGGCATTGACAAAGTCCCGCTTCAAAGGTCTGTCCGCGCCCATGAATACCGGCACATCCAGGCGTTCCATAAACTTCAGGACTTTCAGGGCATTGCCGTACCCCATTTCGACCGGTGCATTTCCCGCCGCCACTGTGATACCGACAACTTCTATTTCTTCCGGCATCGACAGGGCAAGCATGATGGCCAGACTGTCGTCGATTCCCGGATCACAATCTATGATGACTTTTCTGGGCATTGTATTTCTTGTCTTCCTCCAGTGTCACTATAAAAGCCGCAGGGTTGGACCCTGCGGCTTTGAATCTGCGATCTACCTGTTTTTTATCCTGGGTGGTCCGCGACCAGCATCGATCCCGGGAATCATCTCCGGGACAACCAGGAAACTCTAACACATATTTTAAAATTAAACAAGTGTTAAAATTAAGATTATACTGTTTGCGAACAAAATATTAAGATCATGCTGTTTCCGTATAAATGGAAATAAAGGATTATGCTGTTTCCGGCTTGCGGATACTCTCTGCATTGACGACACTGATATTGGTAAAGGAGTTTTCCTCTACAGGGTAAGACGGCATTTCAATCAGTTTCTTCAGAGTGACGACCGGCTGGTATCCCTGCCAGTAAATGTTTTGCTCAATGATGAAATCGACAGTTCCTTCCAGCAGCAGTCTTCTGGTCGCACCGGTCAGATCGTTGCCGATTAGCAGAATACGTCTGCTTGTCTTTTCGTCCGCCAGGGCTTCCGCGCAGGCAGGAACACTTTCATTTGCCATGTAGATAGCTTTGAGATCCGGCATACCGGCAAGAGCGGACTTTACGATTTCATAAGTCAGAAAATATTCATTATGGCTTTCCTTAATCACGATTTGGTCTTCGCCTATCCCGGCTTCTCTGCAGGCATCAATGAATCCCTGAATACGGCTGTTATGGGCGGCATAATCCAGATTTCCTGCAACTGCCAGGATTTTGTCCTCTTTTCCGATACCCGGAAAGATCATGTTAGCCGCAACCCTGCCGCTTCTGTAAAGGTCCTGTCCAATAAAGCAGGATCTCTTCGTCCCGTCCAGGTCACTGTTATAGGTAACGACAGGAATACCACTTTCAACTATCTGATCGATACAGTCCCGCACGCCCCTTGTGTTCATACCGGTCATCGCAATTCCCGAAGGCTTCTTTTTCAGAAGTTCCTTTGCCGCGGAGACAATATCAACCGGGATATCCGTCTCGCATTCCACCAGTTCTACCCGGTAGCCCAGCGGTTCAACAATCTCACAGGCGTCCTTCAGCCCTCTCTGCCATTCCTTTTTCAGGTAGTCGTCAAACCACCTGTTTCCGGGAAGAATAACACCGATCAGCTTCTGTTCTTTGTTTTCCTGCGGCGCAGTGAGGTAGCCCATGATCTTTGCAACTGCCAGAACACGTTCTCTGACCTCCGGGGACACCTCCTGACGATTATGGAGCACTCTGTCCACCGTTCCTCTTGAGACACCCGCCTTTTCGGCGATCATATTGATAGTCACTCTGGCCATGGTTTCATCCCCTTTGGTAGTGGTTTGGTCGCTCGTCAAGGCCTCATGAGCGTTCGTTCGAGCACGACGCTCCCTCGGCTTTTCCTCGCTGTTTATTCATACTATAATTGAAGTTTTGTTGTCTTGCAAGAAACTGAGAGAGGTCCGCCGTATTAAATACTTACAATTAAAGCTTCAATCTGCTTAGCGCCACGGGTGCGGCTACGATGCGGATGGGTTTATTTCAGAGCATTGTAAAAAACAGTCATTTCTGTATTGTTTGCTCCAAAGTGGTAGGAGATTTTATTCGGTCCTACAGATAAGATGCATTCCTTGAGCATTTCATAGCCTTCCGCATCAATGATTTCTATGCCGCTGATGCGGTTCAGCGGAATGATCGTCTGTGTATGTCCGAAATCCTCTATGCCGATGCGGTTGGGGAAGATGCCGTTCTCCAGGATAATCAGGTATTCATCTGTGTAAAGATGAAGAGCCTCCGGATTCATCTCCTTCCAGAGCAGCCGCTCGAGCATGGTCTGGGTACCGGCTTTGTGCTGTACATCCTCACCCTTTTGGACAGCCCCAAGACGAATATCCGGCGTTTCCATTTGAAGATCATGCAACATGTTATTCAGCAGTGTGGAGTGTGCACTTGTATCTGAAACAGGAAGAGATGCTGTGTCGTACTTTGAGTCTGCTGTATCTTTGCTCTTCACCTTCTCGAGCAGAAGATTTGTAAATTTCCGGAAAAGATCGAGGGAAACCGCGTTAAAAGGGAAGGATACGGCACCTTCGCCGGAATAGATTGTGTATCCGCCCAAGAGCATGTTTTTATAAATCCTGACACCCATGATATCCTTCAGGGCAACAGAATGCTCCTTAACGCTTTCATCCCGGCGCTCCAGAATGAGGAGCCTGTCTTCATACAGAGCGATCACATAGTCATAAAAATTCATACCCGGCTTCGAGTTTCTGCGGTCGATTTCGCGAGGTACTTTAATCTTTATGACAGCATTGTCATTTTCTGTAAAATACGGGGCAAACAAACGGGGCAAAGGATATCTTTCGCTGATCTCATATGCCCAGGGTCCAAATGCATTATACTCCTCTAACTCGATGTTGACGTTATTTGCCATCTTGCAAACCTCCTTAATTACTGATGATGCAAATAAAAGCCATTATTTCCGCACCACATTTTTATGTGTATTTCTTATAGTGATACCGGCATCATACTGTTCCTTCAGTATGATGCCGGTATCTGAGGGTAACGATTGATATCACCGGGGGTGATTTTTCACTGTCTGTACGTTCAGTTTACTGCCATGATAGCTTTCACTGCCTCTGCCGTTGTGGTCAGCGGGAAGAGTTCGTAGCCGATCACTCCGTCGTAACCGTTTTCTTCGAGCGCCTTAAAGACATAGGAGTAATTGATCTCGCCGGTGCCGGGCTCATGACGTCCGGGGGCGTCTGCTACATGGATGTGTCCGAATGTATCGCAGTACTGTTTGATCGTGTCGCCGATGCATCCCTCGTTGAGCTGCATATGGTAGACATCGTACAGGACCTTGAGCATAGGAGAATCGACCATGCGGATCAGTTCTGCAGACATCTGCGTGTATTTCAGGAAATTCCCGACATGATCTGTCGTGATATTGAGTCCTTCAAGGTTCATGCGGATCCCGCTGTCTTCCGCGATCTTCGCGCACTCCTTCAGAGTCTCATACATGGCGCAGATCCTGACAGTATCCGAGAGTTCCTCGTGGGGGTTGATTACGACGCCGCCGTCTCCCAGTCCGTTGGAGTGGATGGTCACGGCCTTTGCGCCAATCTTCTGTGCGGCAGCGACAGATCTTCTCAGATAGGCGAGATAATCTTTTCTCTGAGAGGGATCGATCAGATTCAGATCTGCGTCCCCGTTAAAGCCGCAGATCGTCACGCCTGCTGCTTCGGCAGCTGCTTTGGTAGCATCCAGGTCTTTATCGGTCCATCCCCAGAACTCCACGCACTCGAAACCGTCATCTTTGGCCGCCTGGAATCTGTCCAGGAAGGGGATTTCGGAATACAGAGGCTCAATGCATGCTGATCTTTTAAATTTCATGGCAACCTCCTGTTTTTTTCAGTGATAAAACATTGCTTAAATATCACTCGATGTTTTTTGCCTGTCTTTCTTTCTGATAATGATTCCAGATGTTCAACAATGATCAGTCGAGGTAATCAGCCATCTCGGTTCTGTACTCCTCGATGTTGTCCTTTGTGATCAGCTTGGCAGCTGTCTCGGTGTGCTCTTCGAAGGTTTTGCCGCCGATTGCATCGATCGCGACCTGAACAGCGGTCTCGGCCTGAACATTGGGATACTGTGCAACGCTGCCTACCAGTGTGCCTGCCTCGATTGCGAGCAGATCATCGGGAGCTGCGTCGAAGTCAAAGATCTGGACCTGGCCGGTGAGACCTGCCTGATCGACTGCCTGGACAGCGCCCTGGCCCATCTCTGCGTTGACTGCCCATACAAGGTTAACGTCTTTGTTTGCATTCAGGACATTCTGCATAACATTGAATGCCTCGTTGCGGTCACAGTTTGCAGTCTGAGAAGCAATCTCGGTTGCAGAATCAACAACCTGATCCCTGAAGCCGTCAAGACGGTCTGCCAGAGCATCAACGCCTGCGATGCCTTCCAGATAGACGACCTTTGCATCAGAGATGTTTTCCTTTGCATAATCGCCGGCAAGCTTGGCTGCGTTGTACTGGCTGATGCCGACATAAGTGACCACTTCGCCGCCGTCTGCTGCGAGCTGGTCCATATCGATGGTATCGTTAACGAGAACGACCGGGATGCCTGCATTGTTTGCCTTTACGATCGCGGGGATCAGGGACTTGGAATCTGCTGCGGAAAGGATGATCGCATCAACGCCCTTGGAAACAGCGTTCTCAACCATCTGCACCTGCTGCTCAACGTCGGTTTCTTTTGCAGGAGCCTGGAAGTTGAGCTTAACACCTTTTTCTTTCGCATACGCGTTAGCAGCCTTCTCCATGGTGGTCCAGAAATTATCGGATTTGGCCTTGACAATATAGGAAATCTCGATTTCATCGGATCCGCCATCCGAGCCGCCGGAAGCGGTTGAGCCGGCGCTGGAAGAGCCGCCGCAGGCTGCCAGGCTGAGTGTCATCACTGCTGCCAGTGCAAATGCTGCCAATTTCTTAAACATAATAGTTACCTCCCTTTCTTTAAAAAGATGAAAATGATTTGTGCATTCGGGATATCCTTCTGCCTGCAGCACCGGATCTTTTCATAAGGTTTTCATCCCTGATCCGGCGGGACCGGCCGGCTTCGAATGATCTCCCGTTCCTGCTTTTTTAACTGTCGGCGCAAAGCGGATGTTCTCTGCGCCGACCAAGATGTGGAAGATGTATAGAAAACCGCTCCATCAGACGCTCCTCAAAAAGCAGTTTCTATCCTGTCTGTCTGCGATCCGATCTTTTTTATGATTCCCATACTGCTATGCATTGATCGGACCTGCTGTTTTCTGATCATTTCTTGCCTGCTGCTGCCTTCTGTCTGAAGGAGTCTGCCAGGACGGCGATCAGGATGACGATACCGAGAACCAGCTTCTGCAGGTTGGAGGAGACGTTCATCAGGTTCAGACCATTGCGGATGACGATCATGATGATCGCGCCGACGAAGGTGCCCCAGAGGTTGCCGGAGCCGCCCAGAAGGGATGCGCCGCCGATAACGGAGGATGCGATCGCATCCATCTCGTAGTCAAGACCTGCAGTGGACTGTGCCGAATTCAGCTTTGCTACCAGGATGTAGGAAGCAAGGCCTGCCATGAGACCGCAGAGAGCATAGCCTGCGATGATAACCTTATCTGTGTCGATACCGGAAAGCCTAGTAGCTTCCTCGTTGCCGCCGACCGAGTAGATGTAACGGCCGAACTTGCGGTATTTCATGATGTACCAGAACACGATGTACAGGAGGATCATGAAGAGGATCTGTACGGGAATGCTTGTGCCGGGGATCGTGCCGACGCTGATCCAGCGGAATCCGTTGGAATAACCGGTGATCGTGTTGCCGTCCGCGATGGTCAGAGCCGCGCCGCGTGCCATGGACATCATAGCCAGAGTCGCGATCATGGGCTGCAGGCGAAATTTTGCGATCATGACACCGTTGAAGCATCCGCATGCTGCACCGAGCGCGAGGGCAATGATGATACCTACGATGGAGGGAAGGCCGGCTTCGATGATGACCTTACCCATGACGATGCCTGCAAGGGCTACGACGGAACCGACTGAAATGTCGATCCTGCCCAGAAAGATGACCAGGGACTCGCCCAGAGCGAGGACCGCGATTACTGTCACCTGCTGGAGAATGTTGATAATGTTGCTGCTTGTCCTGAATGCAGGCTGGATGATCGAGAGAAACAGACACAATACGATGAGAACGATAAGAGCTGACATATTGCCCAGATCTAATTTCTTTTTCTTAGCTTCCATTTTTATTTTTACCTCCCCTGATGGAAATAAGTGAAACGTCCATGTTGAATGAATATGGGTTTCAGGCTTTGATATTGGACTCGCGGGCTCCTGTTGCATAACCCACAACGATTTCCTCTGTGAGGCCCTTCATGTCCTCTCCTTCAATCAGACCACTCATGACACCTTCATGCATGACATAGATCCTGTCGCTGACGCCCATGCACTCTGCCAGTTCGGAGGAGACCATGATTACGGCCTTGCCCTCTTTCTTCAGATCATTCATGATGCCGTAGATTTCCGCCTTTGCACCGACGTCGATACCTCTGGTGGGTTCATCGAAGATGATGATATCGGCATTACTGTTCAGCCATTTCGCGATGACGACCTTCTGCTGGTTGCCGCCCGAAAGGTTTCTGGCCAGCTGCTTCATGGAAGGTGTCTTGGTACGCATGCTGTCCGCAAGTTCCTTGCAGATCTTCTGTTCTTTTGCCAGATCAAGCCCGAAAGGACCCATGAAGCGGTCCAGATTTGTCAGGGATACATTCCATGTCAGATCAAATCCCAGGATCAGGCCCTGGTTCTTTCTGTCTTCCGTCAGGAGGGCGATGCCGGCTTTCTTACCCTGTTCGGGCGTCCGGATATTCATCTTTTTTCCCTTGACGATCACTTCGCCGCTGTCATAGCGGTCAGCTCCGTACACAGCTCTCATGAGCTCGGTCCGTCCGGCTCCCATCAGTCCGTAGAAACCTGTGATCTCTCCGCCCCTGGCATAGAAGGAAACATCCTTGAGGACGCTGCCCTCGCTGATATGGTTGACTTCCAGCATCTTCTCACCGGGTTTTACGTCAACCTTGGGATAGTAATCCGTCAGGTCACGGCCGACCATCTTGGCGACCATTTCATCCATGGTCAGATCTTTGACATAATCCGTGCTGATGTACTTGCCGTCGCGGAAGATCGTGATCCTGTCTCCGATCGCCATGATCTCTGCCAGTCTGTGGGAGATATAGACGATCGCGACTCCTTTTGCCTTGAGTCCTGCGATGATATCAAACAGGGCGTCTACTTCTTTCTCTGTCAGAGCCGATGTGGGCTCATCCATGATCAGGATGTCACAGTTGAAAGACAAGGCCTTTGAGATTTCCACCATCTGCATCTGTCCTACAGTCAGTGTAGAGACCAGTGCCTTCTCATCGATGTTGGAGTGGATCGAATCAAGCAATGCCCTCGCGTCCTGATTCATTTTGTTCCAGTCGATGTTGCGTCCCTTCATGGGCTGGCGGCCCAGGTAAATGTTCTCTGCGACTGTAAGGTTCTTGAGCAGGTTCATCTCCTGGAAAATGATGCTGACTCCGCGTTCCCGCTGCTCCGCAATACTCTTCGCAACGATCTCCTCTCCCTTCCAGATGATCGTCCCGGTGTAGTTGGTATTGACACCGGCCAGAACCTTCATGATCGTGCTCTTTCCTGCACCGTTCTCACCCAGAAGGACATGTACTTCCCCGCGCTTTGCATTGAACTTGACCTTGTCCAGGGCTTTGACACCCGGGAATTCAACGGTAATATCATTCATTTCCAGCAGATATCCGTTATCGCTCATGCTTCTTCCCCCTTTCTGCTTCTTGTTCCGTGCCTTTTGTGTGCTCTGTGCCGCGCTCTCTGCCGCCTGCATCCGAAATCCCCTGTGACTTTCCCCCGCCTGCAAAGCACCGGCAGGAAGTGTGCAGTCATCCGGCTGTGCTTTTCCAACAGCGAAAAGTCCCTTTATTTGCGGGCATTTATCCTCTGCAATTTTGCTTTTTATTTCTTACGTGCTTTTTTGCACACTTATTTTATACCATGGATTCGGCGCCTGCGTCAACGCACTTTTCTGCAGAAAACACCCCGTTTTTTCCGTGCTTATTTTGGGTATATTGCACATGATAGCCGTGCTATTGCACATTTTATGCGGCAAATACCTGTTTTTTTGTGCTATTTTTATGTATTGCACGGCAGCAAAAAGCCATTACAGGGCTCCTGTCAACAGAGAAGGAGCAGGGGCTGTTCCGTCCTCTGCCTTGAGGCCGGCCCCCGCCCGCCCCAAGGCAGAAAGACATTACACGAATGTGCCACAAAAAAAGACCTGAGCCGATCCGACATCAGATCAGTTCAGGTCTTTTCCATTTTTCTATTTTTAAATCAGCAGAGCCAGCGAAAGACTCCTGCTCAGATTGCATTCTCTCTGCAAATAATCTCCGTAGGAGTAAACAACTTCTTTTCTTCCGGGATCTTATGGTCCATGACATATTCTTTGAGGAGAATCAGCGGGCGGTATCCCATCATATAAGGATTCGGCGTCACGCAGTACATCAGTTCACCGGTCTTCAGATAACGGATCACGCGTTCATTCATATCTCCGTAAATTACTAAAGGGTGCTTTTCGCAGTCCGCCGCACGGATCGCGTCCATACATCCTGTCAGACTATGATGCGCCATATAAATTCCGCTGATGGAGCCTGTATCCTCCATAGCTTTCCTGACCTTCCTGTAAGTCAGCATATAATCATTATAAGTCTCAATAATCTCAAAGGATTCCTCCGGGAATCCGGAGGATTTCATGGCATCCATAAAGGCTTCCGCATTGTCCAGGCTGCTTCTGATCTCCCGGTTTCCCATCCCGATCAGGATCCGTCCGCCGGGCAGGAGGTATTTTGCCATCAGGTTTCCCGCCACACGGCCGCTGCGGACGATGTCCTTTCCCATAAACAACAGTCTCTTACTCTGGATATCTGTGTCAAATGTCACGACCGGGATGCCGCGGGCACTGAGGGCATTGATTTTTGCCGCAACGGGCTCACATTCCATGGCGCAAAGGACGATACCGCTTGCGCCCTTTTCCAGCAGGGAATCTATGATCCCGACCACCTCTTCCGGATACGGGGAAGCGGAGCATTGTTCTGTGATCACTTCGACAGAATAATCCGCCAGCTGAGCCTGTCCGTCCCTGATCCCTCTGCGAATCTCATCCATGTACCAGGGATTTCTTGACGGAAGCACAACTCCCAGCCTGCAGACTTTCCTCTGTCCGATCCGTATCCCCAGCGCTGCCGCCTGCTGTCTTTTCGGTTCGTACCCCAGCTTCTGAATCGCTTCCATTACTCTGGCATACTGATCCTCTTTGACGTGAGGCCTCTGGTTGATTACACGGTCCACAGTACCGCGGGAGACACCTGCTTCTTTTGCAACCATCTCTATCGTCACACGTTTTGCCATCTTTCTTTCCTCCGTGCCTTTGCACAGCTGTAGTGTATCATACGGATACTTTTGCGTCAAACAGCTTGTAAAATCAGGACTCTCCCGTGTGTCTTGCTCGATGAAGAATAAAAAACAGACCATATCGGCCAGCCGGCTGATACGGTCTGTTTTTTCTATTCAATTTGCCCTGGGCAAAAAAAAGGGGGGGGTGGGCAAATGACAGCCAATTAATCAGTCTGATCAATCCTTGTAGAAATCAGGACGGTCTGTCAGCGGAACCGCCTCGATGAGGCCGCTCTTCTGGGATTTCAGGCAGGAATCGGTTGTGACTGCTGCGCAGTATCCATCCCAGGCAGAGGCAGCTTCCTTGCAGTATGTTCCGGCGTTGCAGGCATCTACCCATGCCTGGAACTCAATATTGTAGGCTTCTGCGAAGAATCCGAGACCGTCGGAGGTCATGCCTGTGTAATGCGTATTTGCTGTGCAGACATCAACACGTGCATGTCTGGGAAGGGTTGCTGTGCCGTCTTCACAGAGAACTTCGCAGCGGATATCATAGGCATACTGGCAGTTGACCCAGATTTCAGCTGTGACAACCATGCCGGAGGACGTGGTCAGAAGGACAATCTGCGGATCATGGAGATTCTCGTTCTTGGAGTGGCGGCTGGTCTTGGGGAAGATCACCTGTGCCTTGGTGAAGTAATCACCGCACAGCCATGCCATAGTATCAATCTCGTGGATTGCAGTGCCGGTAACAGCGACGACATCATCATACTGTGCAGGATAGTTTGCATTGCGGTGTGCGCAGTGTGCTACGAGCGGAGCACCGAGTTTTCCGGAGACAATGATCTCTTTAAGTTCCTTGTAGGCAGGATCGAAACGGCGGTTGAAGCCAAGCTGAATAAGGCGCTTTCCGCCTGCGATCTCAGCGTCGACAACGCCCTTGGCGCCTGCTGCAGAGGCAGAAAGGGGCTTCTCGCAGAAGATGTACTTCCCCTGCTTGAGAGCTTCAAGGCAGAACTCCTCGTGGGTCTTATCTGCACTGACGATGACAATTGCATCAACTTCGGGATCACGGATCAGTTCAATAGGATCTGCGATGAAGCGAACACCGGGATAGGGAGCGATGACTTCTTTTGCATGGTCTGCGAAAACATCGGATACTGCTGTGACTGTCGCGTCATGAATGACATTCATCAGTCTCAGAAAATGCTGGGTTCCCATTGCGCCGACACCGATAACACCAACTCTTAACATCTCTTTATTCTCCTTTTCATCTTATAAATCTTAAAAATCTTATAAATCTGTTCATTCCGTACCGGCAGATACCGCATATCACAGTCCGGCCGGATATACATGACGTTTTTCTTTCTGCCAATATCCAGTAATAATACTCATCCTGCGATCACTGTGCCCTGACCGAAGCCGCAGCAGCATCGATCAGATACAGGCAGTTTTGCGGATGTAATCCCTTGCCTTGAGAGCATACTCAAAAGGATTGGCCTTTGCAGGGTTCTGTTCCGCCTCAACGATGAACCATCCTTCATAACCTGCTTCCGAAAGAGCCTTAAAGACTCCCGGATAATCGACGCAGCCGTCACCGGGAACTGTGAAGCACCCTTCCAGAACGGACTGACGGAATGCAAACCCCTCTGCATAAGCCCGTTCCATCATCTGCGGGCGGATATCTTTGAGATGTACATGTCCGATTCGGCTGCCGAACTCCCTGGCTGCACGGACTGCATCCTCTTTGGCAAAGGTGAAATGACCTGTATCGTAGCATAGCCAGACATCACCGGGTTTAGTATTGTCCATCAGACGTTTGGTTTCCTCAAAAGTCTGAACATAAGTAGCCATATGATGATGATAGCAGAGCTTGAAGCCGCGCTTTGTCGCAATGGCACCCAGACGGTTGAGACCATCGGTAAGCCTGTCCCACTCTTCATCTGAGGCGATCGGTTTGCGGTCGCCGAACATGGAGCATGTCTCCGCAAACAGATGGTTGGTCAGCTCGCAGACATTGATCCGGTCCGCGCCGACCGCTTCGAGAAAATCGAGCTGTGCGCAAAAAGCCTTCTCGTTCTCCTCATAAGGGGTTGAGCAGAGAAAAGCGGAAAACCACTGGGAAGCGATGCGGATTCCTCTTAAATCCAGCGCATGCTTCAGCACTGCAGGATCTGCGGGAAACTTCCCGCCGACCTCAGTCCCCCGGAATCCAGCCAGGGCCGCCTCGGAGATCATCTGCTCAAAAGTAAGCTCTCCGCCGAGTTGAGGCATATCGTCATTGGTCCAGCCAATGGGCGCGATGCCTAAATGAACTTTTTCAAACATTTGCAATCCTCTTTCTTTTGTACGGTAACCAGCCAGCGAAAATACACATTTCCCGCTTTGCTGTCACAGTCCTTTTCCGCCGGACCGCCCTGCACCGGCCAATCCGTCAACCTGATAATTATTCCGCACATTTCCAGAGAGCCGCACCGAGAGATTTGCTTCAGCACCAGGCACAACATTGTGCTAATATATCTCTCCGTGCTATTTAGCACATATTCAAAATATCATGCCGCCGAAGGATTGTCAACATGTTTTTGATTATTTTGCATATCATTTACGAATAGTGGCGTTGAAAATCGGATCCCCCCTGTTTCAGTGTCTTTTTCTTTACTTTCCTTCCGCTTCCATTTACGGATTTACTGAAAAAGAGCATATAAAAACCCCTGCAGGCGGCCATCGCCTCCGTGCAGGGGTTTAATTTTAAACAACAATTGTGCTTTTCGTGCTTTTTTATATCATAATCCTGTTTGGGATGCTCTTAATCCAGAATCTTCATTGGCTTCCATCTGAGGAAATCCCCGGAGGTGAGACTGTAGTGAACACCGTTCATGGTTCCCAGGATACTGTCATTGAAACGGGACTCCCCGTGGGAATGGGCATAGACGACCTGTTCAACGCCGTATTCTTCTGCCATGCGGGTGAAGACACTCTCCGTCTGCAGGATGTTGGTCGGCGGGTAGTGGAGAAACATGACATATCTTGTATATCCGTCTGCTCTTGCGGCTTCAAAGGATTTTCTCAGGCGCACGGCTTCCCGCTCCACCAGTTTTTTTGCATGGGCCTCTTCCTTCTCGTCCCAGTCAATGATCCGCCTGCGATGATCCAGATAAAAGGGACCCTCGAAGGTATATCCCTTGGTTCCGACGATTGCATAGTCCTGATAGGCAGCATAATTGTCCTGGAGAAAAAAGAGGTCCGGAGCGAACTGCGCATTGAGCTGAGGTGTCTTTTTGACATCCCAGAACATGTCGTGATTGCCGCGCAGAAGGATCTTGCGGCCGGGCAGGTCCCTGATGTACTGCAGGTCCGCCTCGCATTGATCGAGGTTTTTTCCCCAGCTGTGGTCTCCGACCAGAACAAGGGTGTCCTCCGGCCGGATCCTCTTCGCGCAGTTTCTGCGGAACTTTTCCTCGTGATTTTTCCAGGCCCTGCCGTAGAGCTGTCCGGGCGCTTTTAGCTCGGACTGAAAATGCAGGTGAAGGTCTCCGATCGCATACAGGCTCATGCTCACCTCTGCCGCTGATTTCTATTGCTGATCTCTTTAGCTTTTCTCTTGCTGATCTCTGCGTTGAAAGTCTGACCGGCGCATTCTTGTGACTTCATAACACTCGCGTGAGGCTTCACGCACGCGGGATGAAATCCCAAACGAGCGCCGGAACGAAAGACTGGACGAACATGCGTAAGGCTTCACGCACGCGGGATGAAATCCCCCGAAGTATATTTCTTTCTCACGAAGCATCAGCGCCGCCTGCGTCACTGCACGGTTTTGTGTCAGTTATCTTTCAGGATAAATTTCAGGACGACCGGATTGTGGTCTGTGTACTGGAATCCCTTGTCGTAGTTCTGCACGAAGGTGTGCTCGATATTATCTGACACGATAAATCCGTCCAGGATGACCACAAAGCTATCCTCGCAATAGGGGATATTGGTATTGCGTGTCGAAGGCACCATTCCTTCTGCATAATCCATGCACTTTACGAACCCGTCCGGAATGATCTCATCGGGGAAAGAGGCGCACCAGCTGAAGCTCTCCCCTGAGCCGGGATTGAAATGCTCTATGGAATCGCAGGTGAAATCATGGTTGAAATCTCCGGCGCAGAGGACATAGTTGCCCTTCTCATATTCCTTCTGCATGTCATCAAACATCATCTGCAGCTGGGAATTTCCCTGGGAGGCATCCGTCCCGTAAGCAGACAGATGGGCATTGAAGACCACCAGCTCTTTGCCGTTTTCCACGGGGATCCTGGAATAATTGTAGCAACGGTCCAGGTCAAGGAACTTCTTGAAGCCCGTGGCGATCGGAAGACTTCTGCGCAGAGAGGATGTGATATCCATTTTGCTCAGAGTGAGGATGCCGGAATTGGATTTCCCGTGGGGCTGGTTCAGGGGGTACATCAAGTAGGCAGAGTGATAGTTCGGCGAAAATACGCTGTCCCAGTTTCCCTTTTCCCCGAAAGCACTGCGGATGAGCTCCTTCTGGTCCACATGCCAGCTGCGTGTGGAATCCGTGTCCACTTCCTGGAAGAGGACAAGGTCAGGCTCAAAAGAGAGTGCGGTCTGCGCACTGCCGTTCACGCATTCGAGGACACTCTCCTTCGAACGCGCCCGGCTCTCCTTTCCGCCGTCCATGAAAAATGTGAAATCAGCGGTGTAGGCGCCGAATCCGATATTGAAGGAGACCGCAGTATATTCCTTCCCGGTCTGCGCCGGCTCCTGACTGTCTCCTTCCACAGTCAGATCGACATTGTCCTCGATCCGGTTGTAGGTGAGAAAAACATAGGCGACATATCCGCCGACAACTAAAACAACTATAATAAGTAATGCAAGTAACATTTTCCACCAGACAAATCTTCTGCTTTTCATTTTCTGCTCCTGTACCTCTGGTATCTTTTCAGTGACTTTTATTTTTCGTTTTTCCGTACGAAATAATACTCTCTTTCGGAGGATCTTGCCGGATCAAAGGCATATCCTTCCCTGTCAAAGCCTTGCATCTGCTCCGGCTGCCGGGCATCGATGGAAGCCATATAGCGGACCATCTCTCCGCGCGCCATTTTTGCGTACACGCCCTTCTGGACGACCTTTCCGTTTTCAAGTTCCCCGAAAATACAGGTAATACAGCGGTCCTCCGGCCGCAGGTATTTTTCGATGCACTTCGAATATTCCTTTGAAGCAAGATTGATGAGAACCCTGCTCTCATCCATGACCTCCCGATAGAGGTCTTCGCCCCAGAACTCATAGAGACTGCGTGTCCCGTTCACGGCAGCCCTGGCCTGCATCTCCAGTCGGTAGGGAACGACGCCCTCCATGGGCTTCACGACGCCGTAGAAGCCGGAAAGAATGCGCAGATGCTCCTGCACATAGGCGTACTGCCCGTCCTCGAATACGGCGGGTGCCATATAAGTATACTGAATCCCGTCATAGGCCAGGAGGGCAGGGGTCAGATTTCTGTAAAGGTCCATCTGCGCAAAGCGCTCCGCGTTCTGCTGTGCGATCTTGTCATTGCACTTCCACAGAGCTTTCTGCTCAGCATAGGAAAGACCGCAGATCCAGTCCTTGAGAATCTGCGTTTTTTCCATAAAACAGGGAACCTCTTTGCAGGAAAAGGTATCCGTGTCCACGATCATTTTTTTGGCGGGAGAAATAATGATCCTCAAATCTGCCTCCTCCTGTCCCGGAAACGCCCGCAGTACGTTTTGGAATCCGGATCAATTCTCCTCTGCATCTTCCGGGGAAGGGAATCTTTTGATATCGTCTTCATCGTCCCACTCCTGGCGGATGAAACGGACCATCCTTCGCATCAGGGGAATATAGGTCAGCAAAAAGACGGAGACTGCCCCGCACAGGACGGGTTTGCGGTCTTCTTTTCTGATAAACATGCCGACAATAATTCCGAAGGACATCACGCAGAATTTGATCGCTGCGATGATCTTCCAGTCGCTGGTCTTAATATACCTGTCTGCTGCCTGGAACACTTTTTTCATAATTTTCCCTCCCATAAAAAATCATTCTGAGCGCTGATGAATGCTGCAAACTTACAATGTCACAAGAAAAATCAGGCGCTGATCTCCTCTGTTTTCTGCCCTGAAGTCTGTCGGAAATGATCAATGCTTTTCTGTCCCGAAGTCTGTCGGAAATGATCAATGCTTTTCTGTCCTGAAGTCAGCTGATTTTCCCCTGGGCTTTCTCCTCCAGCACGCGGATGGCATGGTAGGTAAAGGTCGTATAGGGAACTTCAATCCCGACTGCTTCCGCTTTCCTCATCAGGGCGCCTGCAAACATATCGATCTCAGTGGGGCGCCCGGCATCGATATCCTGCAATGTCGAAAAACGGGCATCAGGCCTGACGCGGCCGCGTTTGTTCTCCTCATACTCTATGGTGATCCCGTAAGCTGCGGCAACGCGGATAGCCTCGTCGAAGAGCCGGTCATGGATAAAGCGCAGGTGCGGGCTGTCAATATAGGCCTCGAAGCCGACATTGAGAATCGCCTGCGGCAGGTTGTTACTGATATTGATGGCAAATTTCTGCCACTGCTCCGTATAGATATCCGAAGAGAAGCGGTGGGCAATCCCGGCCCTGGTCAAAAGCCTGTCCAGTGCCTCGGCCTGCGGCGTCTTTTCGGGAGTATTTTTATCACCGAAAATCAGCCCTTTGGCACTTGTTTCATAATCGATATGATTGCCCACCCTGGTGGACTGGACAAACATAAAGGCATTGAGCAGGTGCTTCTCCCCGATCAGTTCAGCCAGCGTCTCCTCGCTGTCAATGCCGTTGAGGGCACTG
>CAMKEX010000078.1 GCA_946411695.1 uncultured Lachnospiraceae bacterium | reverse complement strand
CATGTGGCTTCCGGTTTTTTTATTTTTTTCGAAGCCTATGAATAATTCAGGATAAATTATCCGCCGCCCGGCTGAAATTCAGGGTATGGGCAAGTTCGATGCAGTAGTCGATCTGTTTCGTGGTCATGTCTGTCCTCGCTATTTACAATTTAAATTGATTATATAGCTTTTCAATTGGACTTTGCAATAGTTCCCGGCTATCATGAAGACAAGAAAAACAAAGAGAGACGGGGAGACAGGTTGGAGACAGGTGGAGACATAGAACCGTCCCCTGTCTCCAACCGTCCCTCTCCCCGCAAGAACCACAGCAAGAACAGACCAGGAGGAAATAGAGATGTCCAGAACATTGATTGCATATTTTTCGAGAGCAGATGAGAACTACTTCGGCGGTGCCATGCGCTATGTGAAGGTTGGAAACACGGAGATCGTCTGTAACATCATGAAGGAAATGATTCCGGCGGACAGCTTCAAGATCGAGATGAAGAATCCCTACTCCCCGGTCTATATGACCTGTATCGAGGAGGCCAAAAAGGACCTGCGGGCCAAGGCAAGACCGGAACTTGTATCTATCCCGGAATCCATCGACGAATACGACACCATCGTTCTCGCATACCCCAACTACTGGGGCACCATGCCCATGGCTGTCTTTACCTTCCTCGAGCAGTTTGATTTTTCCGGCAAGACCATCCTTCCCCTCTGCACTAATGAGGGCAGCGGCATGGGCGGCAGCGAGCGTGACATCAAACGCGCCTGCTCCGGCGCAGCCGTGAAAAAAGGTCTTTCCATCACCGGGAGCCAGGCAGCCAATTCAACGAGCAGTCTGCAGCGCTGGCTGAAGGCCAACGGTCTTCTGTGAGGAGGAGCATATGGAATACAAACAGGGATATTTATATGAACTGATGGACCAGGGCGGCCCGACAGATAATCGTGAGCCTTACTTCAAAGAGGCAGTCGATGAAATGATGAGGGCGCGGACGCTCTGCGCCAGGGCAAACGCGGCTATGCCGGATGATCCGGGCTATGTCTCTTATCTGGAGGAGCTATTTGGCAGGAAACTGGATGATGTCCGCATCCTTACTCCCTTTATCTGCGATTTCGGGAACAGGGTCAAATTCGGAAAGGGCGTGTTCCTTAATCATTCCGCCATTCTCTCTGCTTCGGGCGGCATTGAGTTCGAGGACGGCGTCATGTCCGCACCGGGTCTTCGGATCGCCACGATCAACCACGACATGAACGAGCGTCATACCATATACACCTATGGCAAGGTGCTGGTCAGGAAAAATGCATGGCTGGGCATGAACGTCACGATCTGCCCCGGCGTAACAATTGGAAAATATGCCGTTGTGGCGGCAGGAGCTGTCGTCACCAAAGATGTTCCCGACTATGCCGTTGTCGGCGGCGTGCCCGCCAGGGTCATCAAATATCTTGATCCCTCAGAGCAGAAGGAATGAACAGGGAATAAGCATGGATTAGAAGACATGATTCTTCAGAATAAAGGAATGAACAGGGAATGAACATGGACGAGAAGGAATTGATTCGCGGGCTTTACAGGAAATACTGGCGGTACATGATCGATAAGGATGCAGAGGGTCTGCGGAGCCTGATGGCGAAGGACTATTATCTTCTCCATATGACCGGCCTGAAGCAGTCAGCAGAGACCTTCCTGAGTGGACTTCTGGACGGGACCTTCAACTATTATTCTGCAGAACATGACTGTATAGACGTCGAGATCAACGGCGGCAGAGCATCGATGACCGGACGCAGCCGTGTGGTGGCTGCTGTCTATGGCGGGAGAAAGAGCAGCTGGCGGCTGCAGGGAGATTTCACCCTGCGCAGAGAGCAGGGCGTCTGGCGCTTTACCGGTTCCAGAGCATCGACATATTGAGGAATTGAGGAGGAACAGCATGGAATACATTACTCTGAACAATGGATTGAACTGCCCGGTCGTAGGAATCGGAACCTTTATGCTTTCCCCGGCTGAGGCCGAAAACAGTGTCCGTGAGGCACTGAAAATGGGCTATTCTCTGGTGGACACTGCAAATGCCTATGTCAATGAGCGCGCAGTGGGACGCGGAATGAAAGAAAGCGGCGTAAAACGCGGGGAGATTTTTCTCTCCACCAAGCTCTGGCCCAGCGAATATGAAAACCCCAATGCTGTGGATGAGACACTGGAACGCCTGGGCGTCGACTACGTAGATC
Organism: uncultured Lachnospiraceae bacterium; assembly: GCA_946411695.1. GTDB lineage: Bacteria > Bacillota > Clostridia > Lachnospirales > Lachnospiraceae > CAG-791. The sequence goes on along the minus strand of CAMKEX010000078.1, from coordinate 13,959 downwards.
TGCTCTATATCCATCAGCCTGCGGGAAACTGGCTGGCAGGATACCGACAGCTCGAGAAGGCTTACAGAGAGGGCAAGGCCAGGACGATCGGCATCTCCAACTTTGAGGGCAGATATATGGAGGAACTGGAGACCAGGTGGAAAATCGTGCCCCAGTTTATCCAGGTAGAGGCACATCCTTACTTCACCCAGCAGGAACTCAGAAAGACCCTGGACAAGTACGGCATCAAACTGATGAGCTGGTACCCGCTGGGACACGGAGATCAGTCCCTGATCAATGAGCCGGTCTTCGCGGAACTTGGCAAAAATTATGGGAAAACCCCTGCCCAGGTCATTCTCCGCTGGCACACTCAGATGGGTTTTGCAGTGATTCCCGGCAGCCGGAATGTGGATCATATCCGGGACAATCTGAACATCCTGGACTTCACCCTGACACAGGAGGAAATGAACCGGATTGCCGGGCTGGAGAAAGGTGCGCGTTACTATCATCGCACAGACGAGCAGCTGGTCCAGTTTGCGGGCTGGAAGCCTGCCTTTGAGAAGGCATGAGTGATATAGCTTTACAAATGCGAGTCTTTACAAATCTGACAATGGTCATTACAATGAATAAAAATTAAATGAGTAATTGATTTTATTGATTTGATGCGGCAAAGGCGCCGTGAGAGAAATCTCACTGCCTTTGCCGCTTTTTTTGAGGTCATGACCGCTTTTTTTGAGGTTATTGTCGTTTTTTCAGTAGGTCATGGCCGCTTTTTCAAGAGGATTATAGTTGCTTTTTCATAGTTCATAGTCAAAGCTCAGGAGGTCATATTCAAAGATATGTCAGGAAAAGATTCATTTCAGATTGCCCTGGCGGTTACATCCTGCAGGTTTTCGCGTCTGATTCTGCGCGGGTTGAACAGGGGAGGAACTTCTCTTCCGGGAAAGCTTGCCATGTGGTTCAGGCGGGATATTTTAGCCGTCACATCAGAAGGTGTGGAGACCATTCTGGTAACAGGAACCAATGGAAAGACAACGACAGCAGCAATGTTGTCACATGCGATGCAGGAGGCGGGCAGAGCTCCTTTATCTAACAGCTCGGGAGCAAACTTGCTTTCAGGAGTGACGGCGGAATTTGCAGCGGCAGCAGATCTGCGGGGGCGGCCCATGCGGTGGAGGAAGAACCCGGATCAGCCTGCAGAAGCAGGCATGGGTTCCGGTTTGTATGCGGTCATTGAGTGTGATGAGGGGGCACTGCATCATGTGGCTCCGCTGCTGCATCCGCGTGTGATCGTAGTGACTAATATCTTCCGGGATCAGCTTGACCGCTACGGGGAAGTCATGCACACACTTGAGGCGATCCGGGAGGGAATCAGGCTGGCGCCGGAGGCTGTTCTGTGCCTGAATGCAGACGACTCGCTTGTCGCCTCTCTTGCTCTGGATGTCCCCAATCCGGTGATATGGTTTGGTATTGAGGAGACTGCGGTTCAGGAAAGACAGGATGCTGTAAATACGGTTGATAATGGAGACAGGAGACGGTTCTTTGTCTCCGCCGGGGAGGAGACAGAGAACCGTCCCCTGTCTCCGGATTCTCCGGATAAAATCAGTGATGCCCGATACTGTATCCGATGCGGAACGGAGTACATTTACCGATATCACACCTATGCGCATCTGGGCGGTTTTTGCTGCCCTTCCTGCGGCTTTTCCCGTCCGCTGCCGGATGTTGCGGTGACATCTATCGACGGGATTGATACCGGGAGCTCCAAGGTTCACATGCGCATTAGGGGAAGGGAGGGGGAAATTCAGGAACTCCCTGTCCGGATTGCCCTGCCGGCAGTCTATAACATTTACAATGCGGCTGCCGCTCTTACGGCATATGCTGCGTCGAAGCTTCCCCTGCAGGAAATCCTGAAGGGACTGGAGCATATGCAGAGTAGCTTCGGCCGCATGGAGCATTTTAAAATCGGCGGAGTCTCCATACAGATGATCCTTGTGAAAAATCCGGCCGGCTGTAATCAGGCGCTGGACTATCTGTGTACAGTAAAAGAACCCTGTACCCTTGTCCTCTGCCTCAATGATCTGGATGCCGACGGACATGATGTTTCCTGGATCTGGGATGTGGATTACGAAAAGCTTTCCGGCTGCGGCAATATCCGCCGTATTCTTGTCTGGGGCAGGCGCGCGGAGGACCTGCAGCTGCGTCTGAAATATGCAGGCTTTGAGGAAAAGCGTATCCGGAGAGTACCGGAAAAGGAGTTAAAAAAGCTTCTTGATGTTACCTACAGGAGCCAGGTGCCTGTTTTTATCCTTCCAAATTATACGGCCATGCTGCCGCTTCGGGATGCCCTGCGCAGAGCAGCCGGGAAGGACTCTTTCTGGAAGGGATGAAACAAGAGGAAGGCGGTGCGGGAGCATACCAAGTGCGAAGCGGTTCGTATATTTACACCATGTACATGCTCTTTACAGATCGATAGGAAAGGACTGGAAAAATGGAACTGAAAATCTGTCACCTCTATCCGGATGTCCTCAACCTGTATGGCGACAGGGGAAATATCCTCTGTCTGCAGAAACGCCTGGAGTGGCGGGGGATCGAATGCAGGGTGGACTATGTAAAGCTGGGTGAGCAAAGTGACCTGACAGGGTATGATCTCTTTTTCATAGGCGGAGGACAGGATTTCGACCAGGAGATCCTGCTGGAGGATCTGCGCACAAGGAAAGGCCCTGAGATAGGGGCGGCCCTTGAAGACGGCCGTACATTTTTGTGTATCTGCGGCGGCTATCAGATGATGGGCCACTATTATGAGACAGCAGAGGGGGAGAAATGCGAGTTCCTTGGTGCAATTGATTTCTACACGGTCGGTGGAAAAAAGCGGATGATCGGGAACTATGCCTTCCGGCTCGGGGACGAGTCCGGCGGCAGCACGGTTGTCGGGTTTGAAAACCACAGCGGCCGCACCCGGCTGGGAAGCGGCGTCCGTCCGCTTGGAAAAGTACTGAAGGGGTACGGAAATAACGGAAAGGACAAAACCGAAGGGGTGCGGTACCGCAACGCCTTCTGCACTTACAGCCATGGTCCCGTCCTGCCCAAAAATCCGGCCTTTGCAGACCTGCTTCTTGAGACGACGCTCAGACGAAAATACGGAGCCTGTACCCTGGAACCGCTGCAGGATCAGTTCGAAAACCTGGCTCACGATACAGTCCTGAAAAAAATCTGATTGATAAAACTATTTGATGCGGGAGACCGTCTTTTTCTTGTTTTCAGGCTAAAAAGTGCGGACACTGTCCCCCGGAACAGGAACCAGTAAATACAGGGCCAGGAATCAGGAATCAACAGGGAGAGCCTGCAGGAACGGAGATCAGGACAATACAGGGACAGACAGCAGGACCGGGGATCAGGAGACAACAGAGAGAGCCGGCCGGGAGGGGAAAAGTGAAAATGTGTATAATTGTATACAAAAATTGATTGACATCCTGTTATGGTCAGGTATAATAAGAAAACGAAAAGCAAAGGCGCTTGAAGCGACGGCACAGTCCGTCTCTTCAGGCGCTTTTTTTATTCTTTATTACACAATGTCCGTTATTTCATAAGTGTTGTGGGATATGCGGGCAAAAACGGAGGTTATTATGTGTTCCATACTTGCTTACTGCAGCGGGCAGGCGGATCCGCAGCTTGTGGCGGAAATGCTTGCAAAGACAATCTCGAGAGGACCGGATGATACCAGGATCATGAAGACCGGAAACGGTTATCTGGGATTCAACCGTCTTTCCATCATGGGGCTTACACCGGAGGGTATGCAGCCCTTTGTTCTCAATAATAATGCTGTAGTCTGCAACGGGGAACTGTACGGCTTTCGCAAAATGCGGGAAGCTCTGAAGAAGCGCGGATATTCTTTCAAAAGCGATTCTGACTGTGAGATCCTGCTGCCCATGTACAGGGAGTTCGGGATGGAGATGTTCCGCCTCCTGGATGCGGAGTTTGCCCTTGTCCTGTACGATGGACAGTCGCAGAGGTATATTGCGGCTCGCGACCCGGTCGGGATCCGTCCCCTCTACTACGGGCAGGATGATCGCGGTGTCTATGTTTTTTCCTCGGAGCCCAAGAGCCTGGTCGGCGTCTGTGACAGGATCATGCCCTTCCCGCCCGGCCATTATGCCGTGATCGATGCAGGCGGTCCGGAGGAAGCCAATGGAGCAGAGGAGACCGGAAGCCGCACCGGTATCAAACGGCACAGAACTGACAGCCCGGCAGAGGCAAAAAAGTCTCATGCAGACGCGAAAAAATCTCGTGCAGATGCCAAACGGTATAGCTCGGCAGATACCCGTGCGGCACAGCACATGGAGCTTCATGAATACCGCCGGATCTGGAAGGCGGACCGGGTGTGTACAGACGATTTGGAAACGATTGCTGTACAGATCCGGGAAAAACTTCTGGCAGGCATTGAGAAACGCCTGGATGCGGATGCCCCGGTGGGCTTCCTTCTGTCCGGCGGACTCGACTCCTCCCTGGTCTGCGGCGCGGCGGCAAAGCTCCTGGACAAGCCTCTTCAGACTTTTTCCATCGGCATGGACCTGGATGCCATAGACCTCAAATACGCCCGTAAAGTTGCGGATTACATCGGGAGCGACCACCATGAAGTGATCATGACACGGGACGATGTGATCGAAGCCCTGGAGCAAGTTATCCACGCCCTGGGAACCTGGGACATCACGACGGTACGCGCTTCCATCGGCATGTATCTGGTCTGCAAGTGGATCCATGAAAACACGGATATCCGCGTCATCCTGACCGGCGAGATCTCCGATGAGATTTTCGGCTATAAATATACGGACTTCGCGCCTGACGCAGCCGCTTTTCAGGAAGAATCGGAGAAGCGGATCCGCGAGATCCACATGTACGACGTCCTGCGCGCGGACCGTTGTATCAGCGTCCATTCCCTGGAGGCCCGCGTACCTTTCGGAGACCTTGACTTTCTGTCCTACTGCATGGCAGTTGACCCCGAAAAGAAGCTGAACACTTATGGAATCGGCAAGTACCTGCTTCGCCATGCTTTCGAGCAGGATGATCTGATCCCGCATGAGATCCTCATGCGTGAGAAAGCCGCTTTTTCCGATGCGGTCGGCCACTCCATGCGCCGCGATCTCATGGACTATGCGGAATCACTCTACACGGATGAAGAATACGAGGCCAAACGGCAGGAGTACACACACGCCATGCCTTTTACCAAGGAATCCCTGCTTTACCGCGAGATTTTTGAAAAATATTATCCCGGACAGGCGCAGATGGTAGCTGATTTCTGGATGCCCAACAAGAGCTGGGAGGGCTGTGACGTCAACGACCCTTCCGCCAGTGTCCTCTCCAACTACGGCGCCAGCGGACTGTGATGAATGCTCCGGCGTGGTCCTTCACCTTTAACACTTGCGAAGCATGTGCCGCTTTCGCGAAAGCACTTCAGAAAGCCGCTGCGCAGAGGCGCCCCGGCACGGGAGGTAAGCATGAACAGGACCTTCAATAGAAAAATCATTCTGGAGGACGGAAGGGAATTTTATGGATATGCCTTCGGCGCTTCTGATGACAGAGTGTGCGAGATCGTCTTCAACACTTCCATGACGGGCTATCAGGAGATTTTGTCCGATCTGTCCTACACGGACCAGGCGGTTGTGATGACCTATCCGCTGATCGGAAACTACGGTATGGCTGCGGAGGACTATGAATCCATCACTCCTTCGATCGGCGCCCTGATCGTGCGCGAATACAATGATGAGCCGTCCAATTTCCGCAGTGTAAAGACGCTGGGAGAGGTGATGAAAGCCTGCGGGATCCCGGGAATCGGAGGAGTGGACACCCGCGCCCTGACCCGGTCCATCCGGGATTACGGGACAAGGAAGGCCCTGATTACCGGGGCGGATGTCCCGCGGGCAGAGGAGCTTGAAACTCTGCGCACTGCAATACTTCCGACAAACGCAGTCTCCCGGGTCAGCTGCAGGGATCCCTGGACTTCGGAATCTCCCCTGACTGCGCTTAACCCATTGGATTCCGTGTCGTATGCTGCGGGAAGGCCGCTCCGGATAGCCGCTGTCGACTGCGGCATGAAGCGCAATATTGTCCGCTCCCTCAACCGCAGAGGCTGCGATGTGACGGTGCTGCCCTGGAATACGCCGGCAGACAGGATCCGGGAATTGCAGCCGGACGGAATCCTTTTGTCCAACGGACCGGGCGACCCCGCAGATGTCCCGGAAACCATCGAGACCGTTCGCTCCCTGATCGGCAGTTTTCCGATCTTCGGAATCTGTCTGGGCCACCAGATTCTCTCCCTGGCCTACGGTGCCCGCACCTACAAACTTAAATTCGGCCACCGCGGCGGCAATCACCCGGTGAAGAATCTTCTGACAGGAAAAATCGAGATCACTTCCCAGAATCATTCCTATGCCATCGAAGAGGACAGCATCGCAGATACCCCCCTTACAGTCACGCACGTCAACCTGCTGGACGGAACGATTGAAGGCGTGGAGTGCGCCCGGGACAGAGCGTTCGGCGTCCAGTACCATCCCGAGAGCGCGCCCGGACCCCAGGACAGTGCCTATCTGTTTGACAGATTCCTGGAAATGATACGACAGTAACGAAGGGACGGTTGGAGACAGGAGACATAGAACCGTCCCCTGTCTCCAACCTGTCTCCCCCCAAAAAAGCTTCGGGTACTAAGTTTTTTCCCCGGTGCCATTGACACCGCTTATTTTCCCTTCATATAATTTATTCAGAAGCTCTTTTATAAGAGCTGGAATGAAATAGTATCTGACGGACGCCGGCCGGGCAGCGAAAAAAGCCCGTCTGCAGGGGTGGGGACTGGTATCTGCCAGCCTTTCCTTAGTCCGGGGAAGGTACACGACCAGGGAAGGAGGGATTGTTTTATGAAGATTCTCGTTTTGAACGGCAGCCCCCACAAGAGCGGAAATACCGCGGCGCTCGTTGATGCATTCAAAAAAGGTGCGGAAGCGGCAGGCCATGAGGTGGTCGTATGTCCCGTCGGAACCATGAAGATCAACGGATGTCTTGGCTGTGAGTACTGCCACACCAAGGGCGAAGGCGCCTGCATCCAGAAGGATGATATGCAGAATGTCTATCCGGAGCTGAACAGCGCAGATATGATCGTCCTGGCTTCTTCCGTACACTATTTCGGCTTTACCGGACAGATGGAGAGCACGATCTCCCGTTTCTATGCCGGCATGAAGCCCGCCAAAGCAACAAAGTACGCAATGATTCTGAGCTCTGCCTCCCCGGGCGTCACAGCCGGAATCGAAGCGCAGTATAAATGCATCCTGGCCATGTTCGGCGCAGAGGATGCCGGCATTCTCGCGGTCAACGGCGAGGACAACAAGAGCGAGGCTGCTCTTGCCAAGGCAGAGGCTCTGGGCAAGGGACTGTGATGCTGCACTGTTTCTCCTGTAACAGGGAGAGCGGCCAATAACGTACCAATGACATAATTGTATAAATCGAGCAAAGGCGCTTGAAGAGACGGTGGATACCGTTTGTTCAAGTGCCTTTTTTTTCTCAAGGAGGCTCCTCATGCCCAGAAGAAATGACATCCATAAAGTTCTCGTCATAGGCTCAGGCCCGATCGTCATCGGACAGGCGGCAGAGTTTGATTATGCCGGGACACAGGCCTGCCTTGCTCTGAAGGAGGAAGGCTATGAGGTGGTTTTGTGCAATTCCAATCCGGCGACGATCATGACGGACACATCGATTGCGGACAAGGTGTATATGGAGCCGCTGACTCTGGAATACATAGCCAAGATCATCCGCTATGAGAGACCGGATGCCATTCTTCCCGGGATCGGAGGCCAGACCGGACTGAACCTGGCGGTGCAGCTGGAAAAGAAGGGCATTCTGGCGGAGTGCCGCACCGAACTTCTGGGTACCTGCAGCAGTTCCATTGAAAAAGCGGAGGACAGAGAACTGTTCAAAGAACTCTGCCAGCAGCTGGGAGAGCCGGTTCTGCCCTCGGAAGTCGCCCACAGTCTGCAGGAAGGGACCGATGCAGCACGGCGGATCGGCTATCCGGTCGTTCTGCGCCCCGCCTTTACCCTTGGCGGAACGGGCGGAGGCTTTGCGGAGAGCGAAGAGGAGTTTGTTCCCCTCATGAAAAAGGCCCTCTCTCTGTCACCCGTTCAGGAGGTCCTGATCGAAAAAAGTGTCCGCGGCTATAAGGAGATCGAGTACGAGGTGATGCGGGACAAAAACGATACAGCCATCACTGTCTGCAATATGGAAAACATCGATCCCGTCGGCATCCACACAGGAGATTCGATCGTGGTCTGCCCCTCCCAGACGCTGACCAACAAAGAATATCACATGCTCCGCGACAGTGCCTTGAAGGTGATCCGGGCCCTGGAGATTGAGGGAGGCTGTAACGTGCAGTTTGCCCTGGATCCGCAGTCTTTTCAATATTATCTGATCGAAGTCAATCCCCGCGTCTCACGATCCTCTGCCCTTGCCTCCAAGGCCAGCGGATATCCCATTGCCCGTGTCTCGGCCAAGATCGGTGTCGGCTACAGGCTGGATGAGATCCGGCTGGCCAATACCTGTGCAGCTTTCGAGCCGACTCTGGACTATGTGGTCACAAAGATGCCCCGCTTTCCCTTTGACAAGTTTACGGACGCCAGGAATATTCTCTCCACACAGATGAAAGCGACCGGCGAGGTCATGAGTATCGGAAGGACGATCGAGGAGAGCCTGCTGAAGGCTGTGCGGGCCCTGGAGACCGGACATTTTCATCTGTACGATCCCAAATTCGACAGCATGTCAAAGGAAGACCTGCTGCAGTATATGCGGGAGGACAGGGATGACAGGATTTTTGCGATCGCAAAACTGTTCAGGGATGTCCCGGTTCAAACAATGGAGAAGGATGGCAGCACAATTAAAAGCGCGGAAAAAGGAATGTCCGACAGTGTTGACAGAGCTTTTGAAACAGCGGAGAAAGAGATTATTTCCGCAACAGGGATCGACCCTCTGTTTATCCGCAAGATCCGCAATATTGTCCGGGAAGAGAGGGTTTTGAAAAAGAAGCCCGGGGACATAGAACTGCTCCGGGAGGCAAAGAAAATGGGCTTCTGCGACCGGGAGATCGGCCTGCTCTGGGGCATGTCCGTAAAGAAGATTTTTTCATTGCGCAGGGACAGGGGGATCATGCCGGTCTATAAGATGATCGATACCTGTGCTTCTGAATTCGAGAGCTATGTCCCCTATTTTTACTCTGCTTATGAAGAGGAGAACGAAGCCATGCCTGCTCCCAGGTCTTCCCGGGAGATCCGCAGGAAGGTCATCGTACTGGGCTCCGGTCCCATCCGCATCGGACAGGGTGTCGAGTTTGATTATTCGACGGTCCATGCGGTAAGCACAATACAGAAGGCCGGCTTTGAAGCCATTATCATCAACAACAATCCGGAGACAGTATCTACAGATTATACCTGCTCCGACAAACTCTATTTTGAGCCTCTGACGGTAGAGGACGTGATGAATGTGATCGAGATGGAAAAGCCGGAGGGAGTCATCGCGACACTGGGCGGCCAGACGGCCATCAATCTGGCGGGACCGCTCAGCGAGCGGGGCGTCCGGATCATCGGGACAGACTGCAGAGCGATCGATCTTGCCGAAAACCGTGATTCTTTCGAAAAACTCCTTGAAAAACTGAATATTCCGCAGCCCAAGGGTCATGCAGTCACTTCCGTTGAGGAGGGGATTATGGCTGCCCGCCAAATCGGTTACCCCGTCCTCGTACGTCCCAGCTTTGTCCTGGGCGGCCGGGCTATGCAGATCGTCGGCAGGGAAGAGGAGCTTACGGAATATCTCAGAACGGCGGTGGAGATCGACGTCGACAAGCCGGTCCTGGTCGATCATTATATCCGCGGCAGGGAGGTCGAGGTGGATGCCGTCTGCGACGGCAGGGATGTTTTTGTGCCGGGCATAATGGAGCTGGTCGAGCGCACAGGCGTGCACTCGGGAGACTCCATCAGCGTCTATCCCCCTTTCAGTATACCGGCTGTGGTAAAAGAAACCATCCTCGATTATACGAGGCGTCTGGGACTGGGGATCGGCATCCGCGGTCTTTTCAACATCCAGTTTATTGTGGACCGGGACAACCGTGTTTTTATCATTGAGGTCAATCCCAGATCCTCCAGGACAGTCCCTTTCCTTTCAAAAGCAACCGGATACAGTCTGGCGGATATCGCTGCGCTGGTCAGTCTCGGCGTCTCCTTAAAGGACCAGGGCATCACTCAGGATATGCTCAGCGGGCGTAAAACAGGTGACAGGATGAAAAGTATACCCGGGGCAGTCACACAGAGCGCCCCGGCGGCGCCGCCTTCCGCGCAGTTGTCCATGGCCATATATCCCAGGGAAAAGGAACGTTACTACGTTAAAGCGCCGGCTTTTTCCTTCTCCAAGCTCCTGGGCATGGATGCCTACCTGTCCCCGGAAATGAAATCCACGGGGGAGGCCATAGGCTATGACAAAAAGCTCCACCGCGCCATGTACAAGGCCCTGATCGCCTCCGGCGTCCGCCTGCGCAGCTACGGCACAGTCGTCGTGAGCGTCGCGGACGAGGACAAGCTGGAGACCATTCCCCTGATCAGGCGCTTCTATAATATGGGATTCAATATCGAGGCCAGCACTCTGACCGGCGAATACCTGAAAAATGCAGGTATCCATACAAGGGTCCGCCGCAAACCCAGCGAGGGCAGTGAGGAGATCCTGGAATCGATCCGGGCAGGCTATGTGAGTTATGTGATCAATACACGCGCCATACTTTCAGGGGTGCATTACGGCGACGGTATCCGTATCCGAAGCTGTGCCGCCCAGAACAATGTGCCCATGCTGACTTCCCTGGATACCGTCCGCATGCTTCTCGATGTCCTGGAGGAAGTGACCATGGGTATATCCACGATTGATGCAGTTTAGTTAAAAAATGGTGGTCCCGGGCATGTCAACGGTTGATGCTGTTTGATTAAATGATGGATTCAGGGAGAGGAGGTGCCATATGGCGGCATTCGAAAAAACCAGGTCAGGAATTCCGGCCATGGATGATGCACTGCATTTTATCCGACTTGGAGACAACGTGGTCTGGCAGGTCAGTTCGCTGGAGGAATTCCGCGCCGTTGCGGTCCCGTTTGCGGAGCAGGCGGTCCGGGACGGAAGGAACCTTTTGTACATCCGGTTTGCGGAGCATGAACCTATTCTTCCCCAGATGGAGGGACTCAGGATCATACACGTCCCGCTTTCCCACCGCTTTGAGACATTTACAGTAGAGATCCACAATATCATTGAAAAAGAAGGATATGATGCCTTCTATGTCTTCGACTGTCTCTCGGAACTGGAAGCAGCCTGGGCGACAGACCTTCTGATGGGAGATTTTTTCCATCTGACATGTCCTTTTTTGTTTATTCTGGATACGGTGGCATATTTTCCTGTGCTCCGGGGCCGGCACTCCTTTGATGCCATAGCCAAGATCAGGGATACGACCCAGCTTTTTCTGGATGTGTTTCCCAACGAGGACCTGCCCTCCTCCATGTATGTGCGCCCCAAAAAGGTCTGGCGCCGTGAGTCCGCCACCATGTTCCTGCCGCATCTGTTTGAGCCGTCAAAAGGGACCTTTGTTCCGGAGACCGACGGCGTGCGGATGAGCCGCTTCTATCAGCGGATGAACAAGGCCAACGCGGCGGTCAACCAGAGCATGGACAGCTGGGAGCGTTTTTTCCAGCGGACGAGGATCAAATACGAGAGCGGGCTGGATGTTTCCGAAGAATGCAGCAGGATCTGCAACATCATGCTGACAAGGGACGAGAGACTTCGGGAATTGATCAAGGAGCATTTCACGCCGGAAGACTATTTTGAGATCCACGACAGGATGGTGGGCACAGGCATGATCGGGGGCAAGGCCACCGGTATGCTGCTCTCAAGGAAGCTGACGGAGAATCTTCGTCCGGATATTTACAGCCGCATCGAGCCCCACGACTCTTTTTACATCGGGTCGGATGTCTTTTACACCTATATCGTGGACAACGGGTTCTGGGATCTGAGAGTGCGCCAGCGCACTGAAGAGGGATATTTTACCCTTGCCGGAGAGGCGGAACAGAAGCTTCTGAGCGGCCGTTTTTCGGATGCCATGGAAGAGGAATTCCGCAGGATCCTGGAGTATTACGGCAGCGACCCGGTCATCGTGCGCTCCAGTTCCATTCTGGAGGACGGTTTCGGAAATGCTTTTGCCGGAAAATATGAATCTGTGTTCTGTGCCGGCAACGGGTCTCTGGAGGAGAGACTGGAGACCTTCGAACAGGCGATCCGGACAGTCTATGCCAGCACCATGGGGCTGTCTGCCCTCGACTACCGCAAGCGCAGGGGGCTGGACAAGAGGGATGAACAGATGGCGATCCTGGTCCAGCGGGTTTCGGGCTCACGCTATCAGGATTTCTACATGCCCTGCGCGGCCGGCGTGGGCTATTCCATAAGCCCTTACCGGTTCAGCCCCGAACACCCCAGTGAGGGGATGCTGCGCCTGGTCATGGGACTGGGGACAGCCGCGGTGGACCGGCGCACCGGCTCCTATCCCCGCATGGTGATGATGGAGGATCCGACCAAAGTGACTCTGACCTCCTCCTCGGACAAACATCAGTTTTCCCAGCGCCTTGTGGATGCCGTGCTTTTTGCCTCCGGAGAGGTGGAGGGACTGGATCCTGACTTTGTCCGCAAAGAGATCCCGGCTTATATGACCCGCCTGCTCCTTTCCCACGACTGGGATGCGGAGCGGATCTTCACGGACCGCGGCGAAAACCGGCAGATCCTCTATGTTTCCTGCGACGGTCTGGTAAAAAACAGACAGCTCATGGATGACATGCGCGGCATTCTTCAGCTCCTGAAGGAAGCTTATGTCTATCCCGTGGATATAGAGTATACGATCAATGTCGCCCCCTCGGGGGATTATGTGATCGACCTTCTGCAGTGCCGGCCCCTCCAGCAGACGAAGGAGGGGGATGCGGTCGTCATACCTCAGGTGCCGGAAGACCGGATCCTACTGGAGACAAAGGGCGTTTCCATGGGCTTTTCCCGCACCTTCCCTGTGGACCTGGTCGTCTACATTGACCCGATCCGTTACTACGAGATGCCTTACCGGGATAAATTCCGGGTGCGGGATCTTCTGTCCGCAGTCAACTGGAAACTCCGCGGACAGAAAAAAAGAATGCTGCTCCTGACGCCGGGACGGATCTGTACCTCCTCGGCGGAACTTGGCGTGCCCTCCGCCTTTGCGGACATCAGCGAATTTGACATGATTGCAGAGATCTCCGAGACCAGGGCGGGATATGTTCCGGAGCTCAGCTACGGCAGCCATATTTTCCAGGACCTGGTGGAAGCGGAGATCCTCTATACTGCGGTTTTTGAGACACAGACAACTCTGCATTTTGCACCGTCCCTGCTGCAGCCTTTTGCTGCCTCCCTTTCCGATTATGCCGATCATGCAGGAAGCGAAGACGGACTTGAGGGGATCCTGCAGGTCTACAACACGGGAATGAGCGGCCTGACCCTGTATTATGACATGTCGCAGGAGCACCTGCAGGTGTCGTTTCAGACGGAAAAAGAATGAATTGGCAGGCAGCTGGCTGCTGATTCTGCAGTTTTTTGTGTAGTATAGACAAGATTTTTGACAAAAACGATTGTATTATTGTATACAATGCTCTTTGACAATTCATGGGAAAAGCGTATAATACTTGCATACAGCAAGGGCGCTGCGGGAAAACCTGCAGCGTCTTTTCTGTTGTCAGCCGGCTTGTAGCTGATAACCCCAAACCCTTGGACAAAGAAGTCCGGATCCTGTGAATACGGGATCCGGGCTTCTTTTTTGCAAAAAAAGGGACTCCGGTTTTTGCAAGGGGGAACCGTCACTCGGAAAGTGAGGAAAACACTATGGATTACAACGTATCAACTGTCACCTGGGTA
>CAMKEX010000077.1 GCA_946411695.1 uncultured Lachnospiraceae bacterium | reverse complement strand
TGGTTTCTGGCTTTATGCCTGAAAAGTTCGCATAAAAGCAGGGTTCGCATAAAATAGAGAAACGGTAAGCATATAGCTCAATGATACGTTTAGGACTGAGCGAAAGATCTGTACTGACGAGGATACTCCTGCTGCCATTGTACTGTACAAGGACGAAACGGAGTTCCTGATACAGCTTCTGCCCCCACAGAAGATCTGTGCAATAGTAGGTGACTTCCTGTTTCTCTCCATACATGTAGACGCTGGCTCTGGTAAAGCAGGACGCCTTATCTGTAAAGAGAGAAGCCACCGGTACAGATGCTCCTTTGAGCCTGGGACGCCCGCGTTTTGGACTGCGGCAGGCACGGGGCTTCCTGTAAGCCCTGCAATTGCTCTTTGCTTTGGTTATGATGTCCATGCGCGGCGTGTCATCAGCATCATTGTGCGCTTTCAGCTCCTTCAATGCCGGCACAGAAAGAAAATACCTGTCCAGCAGCAGGTAAGCTGTTCCGATCACCTTCGCCACAGCACAGCTGTGCCGGACCATCTGCACTACATGGCTGTCTGGAGAAATACCGGAGCCATCCCATGATGATACAGCCCACAGGCCATCCTGGATATTCATCTGTAAAGGCGCGCAGAACTTCCCGCCCTTGCGGCCGATGAGTATTCCTACCGCACCAAACATGTGCCCGAAAATGAATCGTGGTTTTGAAGAATTCTCTGATTCCTGCAGGAGCTTCTTCACTCCGGCCATGTGGAACGCTTCTTTTGACTGTTTGACACCATCGCCGATCAGTATGCAGCGTTTCTTCACCCGATAGACCGGAGCTCTTTCCGCCAGCAGCTTCCACCATGTCTTCCGGATCACATCCGAATCCCAGGCATCCGAGTGGAAGAAATGGATCAGCAGTTCATAACATCCCGATGAGAGCGAGAGATCACGGATCACGGAAGTGACGCCCAGCTGATCACCGCGGAGCATAAACCCTGCAATAACGGTCACGAACCATCCGAACGCTGATTTTCTGGAAAAACAGGGGCGGAATTGTGCAAGGAGCTGTTCTATCTGCTGGAACATGCAGCTGTTTGTTCACTGGCGCGAATGCCGGCGGTGTGGTCCTGCCGGCAGGAAACAGAGTCAGTCCCTGTACCGGGCTGTCAGAAGGTCCAGTTCTTTCAGAAGCTCCTCTTTCTGCTTCTGGAGTTTTGATACCTGTTCCTCCAGTTCAAGTATCCTGGCCTGATCTGCACGGGTCTCATCACCGGCACTTTTTACAGTGGAAGAAGACGGTGATCCTCCAGCGGAAACGGTCTTGCGTTTCTGGTGGCGGTTGGTTGGAACAACTTCTCCCGTAACAGGATCGATCTTTCCAATGATCTTCCTGCGGGATCTGGGCTGTTGTTTCTCTTTGTCCCAGTAAGATTCGGAATCTATAACATATGTGATCCCGGTCTTTTTGTTGGTTTGTCTTATGATAGCCAAGCGAACGTCCTCCTAGTGATATTATATCATTTCACTAGCCATAAATAAATGCACTATGTGAAATTGTACTATGTTTTTTCACTAGGATAAGTATATCAGTTATTGGCAATATATGGTAGTTTGTTCACTTTTACACTTTTAGAACTTTTAACTGTCCAGTAGTATTTAGTAATGTCTGCGATTGCCACTGAATCTGAGCCATTTGATTACTTTATTGATAAATTCCGGCAGATGAGCCCGATATCAAAGCTGAAGGATTTCCAGAAGTCCTTTGAATAAGTTCATCTCATCCGGATCAGGACCTTCCTTGTGTGCATTGTTATTCGGTTCCCATTCACAGATAAAACCGATTCCTGCTGTTTTGTCCTGCTGATCCGCCGAATCGTTCCATCCATAATCCCAGTCAACCGCTACCTGAAGATAGTCTTCATCAATGCCGGTATCCAGCTGTGAATTATCCGGTTCACCGTCAGCCCATTCCGTATAGACCCATTTTTCGCCTGTCACCCATTTCCATCTGCCTTCTGCCTTACTGTCGGTACCGCCGATCCAGTAATTTGTCCCGCTCTTAAGTCCGAGGTCCTGCAGAATTGCCTGTTCCTCCGCGGAGGTAATTGTCATCAGATGCCCGCCCTGGGCAGTACAATATTCAGATGCCTCTGTCCAGGTATAGTCCATACTGTACATTTTGTAATAATGTCCGTTGATAAAATGAGAATTCGAGGGAATACGCACGGATGTCCCGTCATCGGAAGCGGCGCCTTTTCCCTTCGCCTCTGCCTGATGGCTGTTCCAATTGTAATTCGAGGGATTCTTCGGAACAGGTGATGCCCAGCCTGTAACAGAGAACATACCGGTTCCGATCCATATTGCGGCAGTTATAATAAAGGTCTGAAATGTCTTCATTTCCTTTTCTCCTTTCATCGGTCTTTTTCCAATCTGTCAGTTTTTTCATGACTCGCCCGCGAGTCTTGCGCGATGAATCGAGTTTCCTTCGCTGCGGGTGTATCCCGCGACGGAAGTCACGGTTATTACGCGATGAAGAATAAATCGTTTCTCTGTGTTCTTTATGAAATGAATTCTAGCACCGCCGGAATTAACAAGCCATCAATGCCTTTTAACAGCTGTATGGTTCCGTTTAATACTCTCTGCACAGAGAACACATGCATTGGCAATCCGGACAAGGGCCCTGCCGCAGCAGGCAGTGCACCTCCGTGCCATAAGGCATGCTTTTCACATATAAAAGCACAAAAAAACGGCATGGCTTTTGGGGGATAATCCCGCCTTGGCCATGCCGTTATTGCATTATGACAAAAGCTTCTTTTCAGGCATACTTATGCTGCCGGAGCCAGTTCTTCCTCTTCTTCTGTTTCAGCCGGTACGTACTGCTGCTCCGCCTTTGTTACATCGTCCGGATAAATCTGCGCAAAGTCGTTCTTCATGGAAACCGGAATAAATCCTTTGGCTGCGTAATCCGCTGACTTCTCCTCCCAGTTCTGGGTACCCCATTCCCTGACATCATCATCGGCGACCACCATGTAGGCCTGTGCCGGATACTGATTCCTGCTGTCGATGGTGTAGTTCATCATGCTGGTATCGCTGCCGCTGTTTCCGAAGGCAAGTACAGGGCGCTGCCCGATCTCTCTTTCGACATAAATAGATTTGTTGCCGTTGAGGTTTTTCTGGATAAATCCGCCGGTCAACACCAGATCGTCTCCGTTCTCATATTTGAAATTCATATTGGACGATTCGGTTTCATGGCCCTTCTGCTTGACCTCAAAATCGGTACCGATCACATGATTGGGTGTGACATAATCCCTGTAGGGCGAGTTTGCTATGATGGCGCGTGTAGTCGTGCGCTCTGTTCCGCTGATCACATAGATCGTGAATTTGTTTTCATAGAGATATTTTACGAGTTCCACCATCGGAAGGTAGGCGTTGTCGATATATCTCATATTGTTAAAGCTTGCGGTATTCTTCTGTCCGAACTCGACGACATAATCCCGAAATTCTTCCACGGTCATCCCCGCATAAGCCTTGGCGAAGTTTCTTGCAAGATTCTCGTCTGCCACATAGCCGGGCTTGATGGATGCCGCAAGCTCCTTCAGCTCATCGGAGACACGTTCCGGATGATCATGCAGGCAGAATTCGATAAACATCATGGTATCGTAGTATGTATAGTAGGTTTCACATACCAGCGTGCCGTCCATGTCAAACACCGCAATACGGTCTTTTTCAGGAATGAAGTTCTCCTTGTCGGAAGGATCCGTGACCTTTGCCACATAATCCCTGAGTGCCTGCGCGGGTTCCGATCCCTCTGTCCAGTACCCGGACATCGGCGCACTCTCCGGTGCTCCTTTAAACTGCCTTGCAACAATAAAGTTCGCTGCGATCGCGATCACAAGCAGGATCACTGCGATTACAGCTGCATTTGAGGTTTTTTCGTTTCTTGCCATTGTCTGTCCCCTTGATTAGATTAACGAAACCATACCTGCCGGAATGAATCCGGCTCAAACTACCATAAGCAGTATAGTACAATTCATTTTATATGGGAAGTACATGGAGGTCGAGCAAAGCCGCCTTGCAATCATTGATTATCCTCATTTTATTCCACTTGGATAATCCGGTATTCATTTCAGCTTTTTTCATGATCTCCTTTATTCCGTCTACGTCACCGTCTACAAAACATTTGTCAACGCTTTTCATCTCGTTGATCACTTCTTCACGTTTTTTTACGGTTTCATCTGTCTCTTCTCTGAAAATTGTATCAGGCTTATCACTGTAATAGCTGCGATAGATGTCGATCTTGTCCTCGTCAAGAAGATAGTTTCTGGTCTCTCTTCCAAACATCAGCTTCCTGTCCTGCAGTGTTTCCTTGTCTCTCTGCATCTCTCTCTTCATCGCACGGATTTTGGACTTAAGGAAAGACGTTCCTTTGATGAAAACCGCATAGTCCTCAAACAGGGAAGGGTCATCGAAATAGAGGTAGATCCAGATTCCCTCTACGATAAATTTCTTTTCCGGGTGCTGCTTTGAATAATCAAATGCGAACTTAACAAAGTCTATAAATACCTTATCTTCATACTCTTCCTTGGGAATACTGTCCCGCTCATCAGCACCGATATAGTATTTTGAGCCCTCACCGCTGAAGAAACTGAAGAACATATCAGAATAGCCCTTCAGATCATCCATTGTGAAATGGTCCTTGATGAGAAGCAGGTCGTCAAGTTCAATATGATCTATGTCCTCTCCCTCAAGGGTTCTTGCCATCTGGGATTTTCCGCTCCCCGAATGACCGAGAATAAAGCAAATATTGGTATCACCGGAATTGAAACTCTCTTCCTTGTAGTAGAGATCCGGTTCTGAAACCACATATTTATCGCTTGGCAGCTGCAGGTCCTCAAAGATATTGGCGTCAGCGAGTATTTTCTCTCTTACAAGGATATTCATTTCCGGTACAGTGTGGCCCAGGAATTCATTTGAGTAATAGTTGGAGAACCGTCTCTGTTTTCTCGGAAGGGTTTTATATTTGACGTAAGTCTGGTTGAGCTCTGTCTGTGAGGATATATCTTCGGTTATTATGACAAGTGACGGGTCACGGAGCGCCTGTTCCAAATCAGTATATTTTTCCATAGTTATTCCTTTCCATCCGCAAACAAATCACTCACGCTATTTTTAATCAGTTTTTGAACTTCACCGCCGTGCCGTATGCCATCACTTCTGCTGCACTCTGCATGACGGAAGCAGAACTGTAGCGGACAGCTACGATTGCATCCGCCCCCATTGCCTCTGCCTCCCCTACCATGCGCTTTGTTGCAAGAGCCCTGGCATCATTCATCATTTCGTTGTATCTTGTCAGTTCTCCGCCGACGAGTGTCTTCAGGCCGGCCCCGATATCCCGGACAGCGTTTACCGTCTGAATGGTGCTCCCCTTGACCAGTCCGAGCATCTCAAGTTCTTTTCCGCAGATCATTTCAGTAGTTGTCAAGATCATCTTCTTCACCGCTCCTTATCTCCCGAATCCGGGCAAACAACACATAAACCATACCGACCCCCAGCAGAACAAGCGGGATTGCAAGTATAAAAGCAAGAGGTTCTACCATGACAAACTGCGCCAGCATCACGACATAGATGAGCAGATAGAGCAGAAATACGATCGTGATGATCACAGGCGCAAGCATCTTTTTTCCATGCGATGACATTTTTCATTCTCCATTTTATCAGGCGTTTCCAACTGTTCCTGAGATGAACGCATACTGCTCAGGACATATATTCACTCAGGATTTTTGCAATCCGCAGATTCAGATTTTCCGGAAGGTGCTGCTGTGAAGGATCAAGCCGGATGCAGAGATCCAGGTTCTGGTAAAATGAGGCATTCCTTCCCTTTCCCTGTGAAGCCGGCGCATCACTGACCTGTATCCTGACGCGGACTCTCCGCTGCTCAAACAAAGGGATGACAATATAATACATCCTGTCATCCCGGAAAGAAAGATATCCCAGTTCTTCTCCGTCAGCATCTTTCAAATATGCCCGTCTGAATGGCAGTTCGCACCGTCTCCCGGCCTTCACCCGCCTGAAAAAGACATTTTAATTCCCAATTTCTTCAGCCTGTCGAAAAAATCCGGCAGGCTTTTTTCTACAGCTTCTGCGCCCCCGAGCGAGCCCCCTGTCACAGAGAGCAGGACAGCGAGAGACATGACGATCCGGTGATCATTGTGTCCGTCCAGGATCTGCTGCGGACGGCTTAAGCCCGGATAGACAATGATCTCATTCTCTGATAGGTCCACACGGACATTGAAGCGGCCCAGTTCCTGCTTCATGGCAGCTCCCCGGTCGCTTTCCTTGTAGGCAAGACGCTTTGTTCCCGTAAATCTGCCTCCGTGCAGTGCTGCTGCCGCAGCCATGAGGACAGGCCCCAGATCAGGACAGTCTGACAGATCCACATCCGCAAAACCCTTCTGCAGCTTTGAGAAATACTCCCGAAAGCACCTGTCTCCCTGCAGACTGTCTTCCTTCAGTCCGTCCACCTGTACACGGCCCCCGAGAAGAGTAAGTGCTTCAAAGAAAGCTGCGTTGGAATAGTCCCCTTCGACCTCCAGATTCCGGGGCATGTACCTCTGCCTGCCCGGAACACGGATCTCAACCGGAAGGGATCCTGCGTCAGCCGGGAGGCTGCTCAGGGAGCAGACTTCCTTTCCATCTGTCGCTGCAGCTGCCGGTGCGACGGCAGTTTTGATGCCGAACTGCGCGAGTGCATACAGGGTCATATCGATATAGGGCCTGCTCTCTATGGGCGGGAGCAGACGGATCGTGCTGTCCTCTTCCAGAAGGGGCAGAACGAAGAGCAGTCCGCTGACAAACTGGCTGCTGATATTGCCCGGGATGACATATTCGCCTGCCGACAGCCTTCCTGCGACGGAAAGGCTGTTTTCCTTCTTCTCAAAATGAAGATTCTGTTCTCTGCAGATGTCTTCATAAATATTGAGAGGTCTTTTGAAGAGAGTACTGCTGCCGGTCAGGCGGATTTCCTGCCCGCTCATCAGGCAGACAGGGATCATAAACCGGAGACTGCTCCCGCATTCCCTGCAGGGCAGAACCGCCGGATGAGAGACCTGTCCGGGATCGATCCCGTGGATGATCACGCGGGAATCTTCGCAGGTGATCCCGGCACCGAGTGCGCGGAGGCAGTCCAGCGTGGCCATAATGTCATCAGAAAAATCCACATTGGAAATCACGCTTGTGCCTGCAGACAGTCCCGCACAGATGAGCAGGCGGTGCGCCATACTCTTGGAGGGCGGCGCCTGGATCCGGCCTTCTGCCGCTGATGAAGTTATTGTTACTATCATATCGGTTCCCCGGTTTGTAAATCTTAAATATCCGCCCTTCGCAGTCATGCCCGCTGCAGCGCGGCAAGAATCTTTTCGGCTCCGTCTTCCGGAGAAATGTCGTTGGGAATAAAGTCGTCACAGGTCGAGCGGTAGATGGGATACCGTTTTTTCATCAGAGCAATGACCTTTTCCTTGGTGTTTGCAAGCGGTCTGTCCTCCGCCGGCAGGATCTGCTCAAGCGGACGGTCCAGGAAAATAATATAGCCGTTCTTCTTCAGCGCATCGACATTTTCCTCCCGCAGAATGACGCCTCCGCCGGTGGAAATAATGATGCCGTTCTGAGGAGCAAGTTCGCGGACCATAGCCGTTTCCACATCCCGGAAATAGGGTTCTCCGTCCGTCGCGAAAATATCCGTGATCGGACGCTGCTCCCTCTGTATGATCATATCATCTGTATCTTCCAGCCTCCTCCCCAGCCTCTGCGACAAAAGAGTCCCCAGGGTGGTCTTACCTGCAAGGGACATGCCGGTCAGAACGATATTTCTCCTGGAATTGAGAATATCCTTGTAGACCTGCTCCGCAGCAGCTGCGTCAATTTTCCTGCCTGTGAACAATTCTGCTGCGTAGACAGCCTGAACGACCAGCATATACAGGCCTCCCTCTGCCGGGATCCCCCGCTTCTGTGATTGCAGAACCAGGGGCGTGCGCAGCGGATTATAAATCGCGTCCACAAGGCCGCAGAGTTTCGGAAAGCAGTCCAGACTGATCGGGCTGTCGTCGATATCTGGATACATCCCGCAAGGCGTCGTGTTAATGATGATGTCCGCATCCGCGTGCTTTGTACAGGCCTCCTCGTAAGTGAGCGCCCCTTCCTTTCCGGTTCGGCTGACTTTGCGGATCTCTGCCGCCCCCAGATCGGAGACAACTGCATATGCGGTTTTACTGGCTGCGCCGGTTCCCAGGATCAGAACCTTTCTGCCGGCCGGATCCGTGCCGTTCCGGATGAGCAGGTCCCGCATCCCGAAATAGTCGGTGTTGTATCCGCATAGCTTTCCGTCCCTGTTTACCACGGTGTTCACCGCTCCTATTCCCGCGGCCTGATCACTGATTTCATCCAGATAGGGGATCACGGTCTGCTGGTAGGGCATCGTAACGTTGATCCCTCTGAAATCTGCCTTCCGCATGAAAGGATCTACTTCTTCGGGTTTTAATTCGTGCAGTTCATATTTATACGAAGCAACCTTTTCGTGAATGATTTTCGAAAAACTGTGGGGAAGGCCTTCCCCGATGAGCCCATATTGCATCTGATACCTCCAGATTATTGACTGTTTCCGATCATGCCGCTCGCCAGAGCGGCCCCGAGGAGAAATACGCGGAAGCGTTTTCTCCTATGGGATCAGCAGAGATTTGGGCCGTCTCGCGGCACAAATCTCTGGAGTGAAAAAAGCGCTATCGAGCGTTTTTTTCACTCTGGGTTCTCTTCGATCAATTCTAAAATTAATTCGAAAACTCTGCGGCAGCCAGATAGCCTGTGCCGAATCTCTGACAGAGCAGGTCGCATAGAACCAGCGCCGTGACGCAGTCCGCAACGATCCTTGCCCTGTGCACGATGGCAGGATCATGCCGCCCGCTGATCCGGATCTTTTTTTCGGTCAGACTGAAAAAGTCCGCTGTATCCTGTTCTTTGTAAATTGACGGAGTCGGTTTGACTGCGCAGCGGAATATGACCGGCATGCCATTGCTGATGCCGCCGTTGATGCCGCCGTTATGATTGGTCTTCGTGATCACCTTCCGGTCCCGGACAGCAAAACTGTCATTGGCTTCGCTCCCCTTCATGTCCGAGAGCGCAAATCCATCGCCGAACTCCACGCCTTTGACGGCCGGAATGCTGAAAAGCGCGTGGGAGAGAACACTCTCCACAGAGTCAAACCAGGGCTCGCCGATTCCTGCAGGGAGTCCGATGACAGCTGTCTCCAGGATGCCGCCGACACTGTCCCCGCTGCAGGCCGCCTGACTGACCGCCTCCTGCATGGCAATAGCTGCATCCGGATCGAGGACGGCAAAGGCAGTCCCGGACAGGGTCCTGATGTCTTGCGTGAGATCGGAGAAGTTCCTGTCCTGAATCCCCGCACACCTGGCAATGTGGGTGCCTATACGGATCCCTTTTCCCTCCAGGGCAGACAGCGCAATGGAACCGGCAGCCACAAGACCGGCTGTTATACGTCCGCTGAAATGGCCGCCGCCTCTATAATCCTCATAGCCATGATACTTACAGTAGGCAGTATAATCTGCATGCCCCGGCCGGGCCAGAGAACGCGTGCTCTGATAATCGCCGCTCTTTGTATTTTCATTCGGAATCAGAATACAGACGGGCGTGCCTGTCGTATATCCGTTAAAGACACCGCTCACGATCCGGAAATGATCCGGCTCTACCCGTTTCGTGGAAATAGATCCTGCCGGACGGCGGAGAAGGAGCCTGCCTGCGATTTCCTCCTCACTGACCCTTATCCCGGGTGCGAGACCGTCCAGTACCACACCGATCTCACTCCCGTGGCTCTCCCCGAAAATAGTGACCGAAACACTGTTTCCAAATGTATTTTTCATAAAAATATGTATACCCTTTCTGAACCTGTAACATCTACAGCAGACCCTTTTGGGAGTGTTCCTTATTGTATCATAAAAACACCGCTGTGAATGCACAATCACTCCCTGCACAGACACTGTCCGCCGGATGCTGGACCCGCCTGCGGTCTTGCATCATAAAGAGTAAAACGGCCCCGGAGCCCTTAACTCCGGGACCGCACTTCTAATCAAAAAGGCTCTGCATAGAGAATCCCCTGCTCATCCCGCCTGATACGAATGATGAAATCAAAGAGGTCGCAGACAGTGCACAGGAAGAAGTCTTCCCGGGGATAAACCTCCTGCCATTCCGGGTCAGGATTAAAGAACTCTTTTCCGTCGTCAGTCAGCAGCGCATCTGCGACCAGCTGAATCTGATCCGATGTAAAGAGCCTGGTGCGGAAAATTTTGGGCAGTGCGTCTTCCCCCACGATTGACTCTCCGGTCAAAAGTGATTGAATATATTTCGCACACAGTGTATCCTCCTTGGCATTCTCCAGCCCGCCTTTTCCCAAAGCAACCAATGAAAGGGAACGCGGATTCCCGGTAAGGATATACCTTGCCGCAGCTTCCGCATTGACAAGGCCTACGGCAATGATCTCATCTGCCCCGGCCGCTTCGGCTGCCAGGATACCCGATGAAGCGGTACCGGTCAGGTGAATGATATCTTTTCCCGCAAAGAGGCCGGGCACCGCCGCACATCCGGGTGTGCCGTCAAAGCCCTTGTGCTTACGCGGGTAAAAAGGACCTTCCGGACCGACTGCAAGTCCGTCGAGAATACTATCCTCTGTAAAAACATCCGGTTTTCCGTTATACTGTTTGCCGGCCACCTGTCCTGCTCCGGTCTGCCAGGGCGAGTCGCCGTATCTGCATCCCTCTGCCCTTGCATCCCCTTCTTCACCGACCAGAATACAGTCCGCATGCACAGCCGCTATGGAGCGGGCTTCTTCCATGTCTTTCACCGGATAGATACGCCGCGCACCCGCCGCGAACAGATAAGATTCCAGGGAAAAAGCCCGAAATACATCTATCATGACGGTAAGCCCCTGTGCTTCCTTTGCTCCTTCGAGTGTTTTCAAAATTCGGATTTTCATACTGTACTCCCTTATTGAACGAATTATACCCTTCCGACAGCCTCTCACCGGGTCAGAATATCTTTTCCTCCAGCCATATAGATCTCAGGCCTCAGTCCTTAATCTCATTCGGACATGCATCCGCATTATCAGCATTATAGCACTAATGGAGAAAAAAAAGTTACTGTCCGCACCCTTCAAGAGGACGTGGACAGTAACGGCAAAGACGGTATAAAAATATATTCAGACAGAAGCGGCGGACATCAATGGTAGGCAGGCATCCAGTCCTTATGCGCCTCAAAAAGATCGTCGCACATGGATACGATGTCGTCAATAGAGAGTTCCGCACAGGTGTGGGGATCAAGCATGGCGGCCTGATAGACCGCGTCCCTGCTGCGGGTGCGGGCAGCCTCGATCGTCATGAGCTGGACATTGATATTGGTGCGGTTCAAAGCGGCGCACTGTTCCGGCAGATCCCCGATCACGGTGGGCTGGATCCCGCCGCGGTCGACCAGGCAGGGAACTTCCACACAGGCGTTTTGCGGCAGGTTGGTAATAAGACCTGTGTTGAGAACATTTCCGCCGATCCTGACCGGATTTCCTGTTTCCATCGCCTCCATGATATAGCTGGCATATTCCCTGGAGCGCTCGTGCTGCAGGGTCGGGTTTTCCGTCAGCTCATGCCCCCGCTCTTTCCAGTCCGCAATCTGGCGGATACAGCGGCGGGGATATTCGTCGAGCGGCACATTGAAGTTCTCGATCAGTTCGGGATATCTGCTCTTAATGAAATAGGGAGTATATTCCGCGTTGTGTTCGCTGGACTCGGTAATGTAATACCCGAATCGGAGCATCAGTTCCAGGCGGACCATATCCCCGTGGCGCCCTGTCTTCCGGTAAAGGTCATACTCACGACGCATGTTCTCCTCCCACTCACCGGGACGGGGTTCACCGTTCGCCAGCATTTTTCTGCGCTCCTCCCAGGTTCCGATCTCCAGCTTTCCTGCATTATAGAGACGGGCCCGTCTCTTGATCTCGGGATAGAGGTCGACGCCGTCTCTGGTGCACTCAAGAAGCCATGCCTGGTGATTGATGCCCGCGATCTTTGCCTGGACTCTCTCGTCATATCCCATTCCCAGTTCATTGAGCAGGGTAGGCGCGCAGACCTGAACACTGTGGCACAGACCCACAGTCCTGACATTGGTCAGGCGCAGCATTGCCCCGGTCAGCATGGCCATGGGATTGGTATAGTTGAGAAACCAGGCATCCGGGCAGACTTCCTCCATATCCCGGGCAAAATCCATCATCACTGGGATGGTTCGGAGCGCGCGGAAGATTCCTCCGATGCCGAGCGTATCCGCGATGGTCTGGCGGAGCCCGTATTTTTTGGGGATTTCAAAGTCGGTGATCGTACAGGGATCATAACCCCCGACCTGGATCGCGTTTACCACATAGGAAGCTCCCCGCAGTGCATCCTTTCGGGCTTCCACTCCCAGATATTTATCGATGCGTGCTTTTGAACCGTTGTTGCGGTTGATCGCCTCCAGCATCAGCGCCGATTCTTCCAGGCGCACCGGATCAATATCATAGAGCGCGATCTCACTCTCCTCCAGTGCGGGTGTCATCATACAGTCTCCCAGCACATTTTTGGCAAAAACAGTCGATCCGGCTCCCATAAAAGTAATCTTCGGCATTCTCTTCCTCTCTTTCTCAAAGGCCGCCCGTCAGAGCGGAAGTACTTTCCATACAAATGTACGGGGAGAACTCTCGTACATTTATCAAAATGGATGATAGCATGGTACCGGTTTTCGTTTATATGGAAAAATGTGCTCTGTTTATAGCCGGACAAAAACTCGGGATTAATTGACACAATTATTCATTTTGTATATCATATCGTCATACAGACAACGGGGCCTGACGACTCTGCTGTCTGTATTTTTATGGAGGTAAAAAGCATATGAAACGGATCGTAGGTGTAATGCCATTATGGGATGATGAAAAAGACAGCATCTGGATGCTGCCGGGATATATGGAAGGGGTGCTTCAAGCCGGGGGAATCCCTGTCATATTTCCATTTACAGAGGACGAGCAGGAACTGGACCAGCTTGTATGCATGTGTGATGGCTTTTTGTTTACCGGCGGACAGGATGTTTGTCCTGATCTTTATCAGGAAATCCCCTTGGAAGGACTTGTAGAAACCTGCAGAAAACGGGATGTCATGGAGAAAACGGTCCTTGAAAAAGCCCTAAAAGCGGACAAACCTGTTCTTGGTATCTGTCGGGGAATACAGTTTATAAATGTCAGCCTTGGAGGTACGCTGTATCAGGACATCCCGTCTCAGCATCCGTCAGAAACCAACCATCAACAGCATGCACCGTATGATATCCCCGTTCACGACGTGACCATTGTAAAAGATTCCCCCCTGCACAAATGTCTGAAAACAGATCGTCTGTCCGTAAACAGCTGTCATCATCAGGCAGTTAAAGACCTCGCTGCGGGCCTGAAACCAATGGCCTATTCACAGGACGGACTCGTCGAAGCTGTTTTTATGGAGGACAAAACATTTCTGTGGGCAGTACAATGGCATCCGGAATTTTCTTTTAAAACAGATCCCTGCAGCAAAATGATCTTCGATTCATTCATAAATGCAATGGGATCAAACTCCGGTTTCCCGCGATAACCGGGATCATTGCGTCCCGACCGCATCCATAACAGCTCGAAAACCGAAATCTGTCAGTTAACAGCACTGATCATTGTAAGCATATCCGTATAGAATGACCGGATATTCTTTTTATGCAGCAGCCCGCCCTGCAGTGACATATGGTCTCCTTTATATACAGGATATACATTCCATATACCGGGCTTAAGGTTATCCGGCTCCAGATGCTTTCTGGACGCTCCAAAAGGCGATATTTCCGAAATGGTATTGACCCTCCCGTCATTTTTCCCTCATCTTTGGTCTATCCTTGTTCCGCCCTTTGTCAGGCCGGTATATTGTCCCATTTGGTATGAGCGCATGACAAAGAAGGGCTCCATGCCTTTTCGGGGGACATAGCTGTCGCCGCGCTTTTTTGTAAAGGCGCAGGGATGAACAGGATGAAACAGGAGATCCTGTTTTACAAGAGGGCCTATGAAGATTCCTCCCAGAATGCCCTCTGGCACTATATGGTGGAATACTTTACAAAGCGCTATACGGACCTCGCGAAAGAAAAGCTGGGCAGCGATCTCCTCGACACCCAGCTTGCTTACAGCATCCGGTTTTATTGTATGGGCTCTGTCGGCATGACACAGGAATGGGTCTTGACCGACAACATCACTTCGGCGGAAACCGTTGTACAGATGATGTTCAATTCCATGCCGGAGAATATCCGGAAGATCTTTTTCTGAGATATGTAAGTGATATAACTCTGGATTGAACAGGCCCGGATATGGGTTAAGCATAACGGAAATTTCATGCAGCTAAGCTTTTGATTTGTGATATTGTTCAATCATCCTTGGTTTAGTCTTCATGCTTCAACACCTGCATGTGTTACATCAATACATCATTGAGGACAGCGATGCATCGATGGATTCCAGTGAAAAAAGGAAAGAGAATTGGGAAGACTTGAGAAAAAAAGAACCGAAATACAAAAAGCCGTTAAAAAGCCATATGCCGTCCTGGTCATTCTGGCAATAGCGGCATTGCTGATTATAGTTGCGAAAGTGCAGAACAATCGGGCTGGCGAAGGAACTTCTGTCCTCGAAGACAATCAGCAAAATCGCACGGAAGCAAAGGAAAACAGCCAGACTCCCGAAGGCATAGTTAAGGAAAGCAGCCAGGCTCCCGAAGGCATGGTTAAGGACAGCAGCCAGGCTCCCGAAGGCATGGTTAAGGACAGCAGCCAGACTCCCGAAGGCCTTGTTGACGGCGGCTCTGAAGTCAGGCCCGTAACATTTGACCTGGAGCATGCAATCACTGTCGGGGAGAGCATTCATTTATCAAAAAACGGTGATCTGGAATGGCAGGGAAAAATCGTTCATCATAAAGGCGGAACATTGGGGGCATATGAAGAAGCTGTCAATATTTTCAATGGGACAGATTACCATATATATGAAGTCTACGATGTGCTGGTAAATGCACATCCCGAATTAAAAACAGATCATCTCGAACCATATGAGTGCGAGGATATCAATGATTATTTTGGATTTACGGTTTCACGCGCTCCTGCCGAAATAAACGAAATTGACAATGCCCTGCGGGAAGGCAGACTGGTCCAATTACAGGTTCATTCGAATAAGTGGCGTAACGCCGAAGGAAACCCGGTTGACTGGCCGGGGTATCATTCCGGACTGATCTTTTATTTTGACGGAAGTTTATACCATATGAAAGCTCCCGGAAAGATCAATCAGAAGAATGCTGTGTATACCAGAGAACAGCTTATTGACTGGATCGGAGGTACGGGCAAGCAGCTGGTAATTTATACAAAACACCAAACTGAATAAACGAAAAACTGAATATACTTCCAGCTGCATTGGCTTTTACATGATATCGTTTATTCATCGGCAGACCCTCCTTGTCAATACAGCTCCTTCAGCACCAGCACCGTTATCCCCGGATTATCACCCTGCATGATTCGTTTTACCTTGGGATCGTACTGATACCAGTCATGAATCATCGACCGCAGACTGGTACCGCGGTTGTAACCGTGGATCAGCTGCAGCTGATAGGTCGTCGGACCGGCGGACGCAAGTGCCTTGTCAATGACTTTCATCGCTTCCTCCTTCCGCAGGCCGTGGAGATCTATTTTTACAAACGCTTCACTCATATGATGGTCCCTCCCAGGTGATCACACTCGGCAAATCCCGATAGTCCTTTCCGCAGCCTCTGCTTCAGACTGTGCAAAATCACCTGCATTGTATGCTATATACTCATCAATTCTTCTGTTTCTGCTTCTAACAAAGATCAGATGCAGAAATCATATCACATCCATTCGCAGTCATCGTAATGTTTTTAAAGAGTCGAACGCGATGATGGAAGATTCCCGAATTATGACCGAATATTTCCCTTTGTGCATAGCTGCTTCTTCCAAGTATAATTCCATTAACAAAAGATGACCGCACAGCCGGCTTTTCTCAAATAAAAAATTATAAAATTCGTATTTTCATGTCAAATGCACTTCTCCAGGTATCACATATTTTAGGAAAACACGAGATTATTGAATATAACTTGCCCAACCAGTAAGACTATATAAAAGCCTATATCAACTCGGGTTA
>CAMKEX010000076.1 GCA_946411695.1 uncultured Lachnospiraceae bacterium | reverse complement strand
TCCCCGGAACCATTTTTTTGCCCAGGCTTTTTCATAGATTACTTGACACTACCATAAAGAGAGTTGTCTGCCTCGAAGTTATCTGTCCGGTCAGGACCACAGAGCCCAGATCAGCAGATAACCTCCCATTACCGCAACGAATGTAAAAGGGATGCCGATGCGGGCAAACTGGCCGAAGGATACTTCATATCCCTCTCTGCGGAGGATGCCCACGCCGGTGATATTGGCGGACGCGCCGATCGGTGTGATATTGCCGCCCAGCGTTGCCCCGGTCAGAAGTCCGAAATACAGGAGGCAGGGATCGAATCCCGTCCTGGCTGCGATTCCCGAGAGGACCGGCAGCATTGTCGCCACATACGGGATATTGTCTATGAAGGCGGAGACCAGGACCGATCCCCACACAATCACCGTATAAAGTACAAACTTGCTCTCACCGCCCACTCCTGCGATCACATCCGCAAGAAGATCGATGACACCCGCCTGGGTGACGCCCTCAATGACCAGGAAGAGGCCGAACAGGAGCAGGAGCGTCTGATAGTCCACTGCCCTGAGCGCGTTTCTGCCTCCCTCCGCACTCTTTTTCTGCAAAGTGTCCGCAATGATCATTACGATGGCGAGGCCGATGCAGATGAGGCCGTTGGTCGTCTCCGGTTTATCCGGTATGAAAGAAGCGCCGATCAGCAGGGCGATCATCAGCAGAAGCAGGACTGTGGGAAGAAAGGACTTCACCTCTGCGTCGCCTGTGTGCGAGATTTTTTCGGTGTCATTGCGGAAGAGGAAAAACATGACGGGAACAGTCAGCAGCGCTCCCAGTTCCACCGCAAAAAAGATGCCCGGTCTGCCGTTCATCCAGAAAAAGTCCAGGAAGTCCATGTCTGCATAGGAACCGAGCATGATGGAAGTGGTGTCTCCCACGAGCGTGGCCGCGCCCTGCAGATTGGATGAGACGGCGATGGACAGCACCATGGGAACCGGTGATATTTTCAGTTCCCGGCAGATCGCGATCGCTACCGGCGCCACGATCAGAACCGTCGCGACATTGTCGATAAAGGCGGAGATCAGTCCCGCAAAAAGAGACATGAAGATCGTCACTGTCCGCACATTGCCGGATTTCTCCAGGAGTATATCCGCGATCTTTGCCGGCATGCCGCTGTCGATAAAAAAGTAGACGATCAGCATGGTCCCGCACATCATCATGAGCGCGTTCCAGTTGACTGCCGTCGGCACTGCCTGCAGGGGAAGGATCCCCAGAACAATGAACAGTACAGCCGTGGCCAGTGCCGCAGGCATACGGAACCTGGGCAGAAAGATGATCAGAACATACATGAGGACAAATAATATCACTGCGATTTTCATGATTGTACCTTTTCCTTTGTCTTCCCCCGTATCTCTCGATACCTGCGGGCTTCTTTTGCCGACTGCAGATCTGACTGCAGAGCACAGTTAGATATATCCTACCACCTTTCGCCAAGTTTTTCGAGATTCTGAGGGCAAAAACATAAAACCCGAAAAAAAATCCCCCGCTCTTACAGAACGAGGGATGTATCAAACGTATTTTCTGACTGCTCTATGGAAAGGCTGCCCGGATCACTCTCTTCCGTTCCAGCAGTAGGTACAGAGTTTGCAGGAGGGAATTCCGATGGCTTCGATCATGTCGTCAAGCCTGTGGTAATGCAGGGAAGAGAAGTTGAGTTCCTTCCTGATCTCCTCGAGCATGGCCGCGTATTCCTCGGAATCGGGATCCATATATTTATTGAGGACATGGGGAGCCGGATCCACGCTGCCCTCGAGTTTCTCGATCACTCTTCTGGTAATGAGTTCTCCCTCGGAGTTCGACCTGGAGAAATTGAGGTACTTGCAGCCGAAAACAAGAGGCGGACAGGCGGGACGCACATGGACTTCCCTCGCTCCGCTCCTGTAGAGGTATTCCGTCGTCTCCCGCAGCTGGGTGCCGCGCACGATGGAATCATCGATGAGAAGCATGCTCTTGTTGTCGATCAGCTCATGGATGGGCACAAGCTTCATCTTTGCGATGAGGTTTCTGCGGCTCTGGATCGTAGGCATAAAGGACCTGGGCCAGGTGGGTGTATATTTCACAAAGGGACGGGAATAGGGAACACCGGAAGTGTTCGAGTATCCCACCGCATGGGCGACGCCGGAATCGGGAACGCCGGCAACGATATCGGGCTTGGCAAGTCCGCGCTTGAGATCGCGCAGTGCCAGATGTTTGCCGCACTCGTAGCGAGCGTATTCGACATTCATCCCCTCGTAAGTGGAAGCCGGGAATCCGTAGTAGATCCACAGGAATGTGCAGACCCGCATATTGTCAAAGGGTTTCTTGACTGTCTCCACGCCGTCGGGGGTGACGAAGCAGATTTCACCGGGGCCGAGTTCCTTCTCGTGGTGATAGCCCAGATTCAGGTAGGAGAAGCTCTCAAAACAGATACATCTGCTGTCTTCCTTGCAGCCGATCTCCACCGGCGTTCTGCCCAGCCGGTCGCGGGCCGCGTAAATACCGTCCTTGGTCATGACCATCAGGGTCATGGAACCGCGGATCAGTTCCTGGGCATAGCGAATACCGTCCTCATAAGTGTCGCACTGGTTGATGAGTGCGGCCGTGAGCTCTGTCGGATTGATATCCCCTCCGCTCATCTCCAGGAAGTGGGAGTGTGTGCCGGAGAAGAGCTTCCACATGAGCTCCTCTGCATTGTTGATCTTGCCCACGGTCGTGATCGCGTAGGTGCCCAGATGCGAGCGCACGATCAGCGGCTGGGGTTCATAATCCGAGATACAGCCGATTCCCAGCTGTCCCTCCATTTTAAGTACGTCCTTGTCAAATTTGGGTCTGAAGTTCGAGCTTTCGATATTATGGATCGCGCGGTCAAACCCCTTTTTGCGGTCGTAAACCGCCATACCTGCACGGCGTGTTCCAAGATGTGAGTGATAGTCGGTTCCATAAAATAAGTCAAAAACGCAATCCTGCTTAGATGCCACTCCGAAAAAACCGCCCATATAACCTCTACTTTCTTCTTTATATAAGAATCTAACTTTTCTTTATCTTTCTTTTCATTTCCCTGTGACACCTGCATAATAACACCTTTGAAGAATTATTGACAGCTTAAAAAAAAGCCAAAATGCAATGTTTTTTCAAAAAACAAGGGCATTTTATGTATTTTTTCAAGTACATTCCGAAAACCGGCGTCTGTTTGACAGGCCTCCGACAAAGAATGCCGCCCGGACACTGCCGGGCGGCATCATTAAAATTTGTTATCATCTGCCCTTATTGCGGAGCCTTCTGATGATGAGATATCTTCCGACGAGAACCAGTGTCCCCAGGATCAGGATCCAGCTCCACCAGGGAGCCCTGCGGATATCGAAGCAGCGCACGTTGATCCACATCTGGTTGATCCGCTCGTTCTGTTCATCATTGAAATATGTCATGATCGAGGAACGGCCGATCACATCGGCAGGGGGATACTGTCCGTAGAGCTGACGTTCCAGCTGGTCCGCCGGAGTCTCGATCACATATTCCCCGTCTGCATTCTCCGGATCCCCGGAGAAGAAGTAGGACAGGTCGTACTCGACCGTCTCCTCCTCGTCGTCCTCTGCCTCATAGCAGTACTGCGCGTACTCAAACATGCGGGGATCCTCACCCCCGGAAATGACGGAGGTATAGCCGATGTAGTACATGTTGCGGATGGCATTGTCCGGACGGGACATAAAATTGATAAATGCCTCCGCCGCATGCTGCCTGTCCGCGTCATTGCCGATTCCGCTCCTGAGCATGACCCATCCGTCGAAGTAGATGTCGGTGCTCTCCTCGGGGACGGCAAAGCAGAGTGTGTAGTCGTCCTCATCCGCCTGGTCCAGGGTGTAGACGGCATCTCCCGACCACTGGTAGTTGACAGCGACCTTGCCGGTGATCATGTCGGCCTTGCCGGCATCTGTCTCAAAGGAAAAGACATTGTCCTTGACCCCCTTGAGCCATTCCTGCACCTTTTCGATCATCTCAGGGGATGTGTCATTCATCTCCCTCTCAAGATTTTTCGCGTAATCCGGGTCGCTGCGAAATTCCTCCGAAGTCAGAAGATCGGATTTGATCGCGCCGACGGCGGCGAAGTAGGCATCGCGGACGTTGTCCTTGATCGTCACCTTGCGGGCAAATTCCGGATCCGCGAGGATCTTCCACGAGGACGCCTGTTCTCTGGTCACGATCTCGGGGTTGTAAACCAGACCTGTGACACCCCACATATAGCCTGCGGCATATTTGGCCCATGGTTCCCCGCCGATCTCGCTGTTTTCAAACATCTGGCGGATAAAGGGCGCCGCGCCGCGGCTGTAATAGTTGTTCTCCTGAGCAGTATCAAAAAAGTCATCCGACAGAGGAACGAGGGCGTCCTCCGCCATCAGCTTCATGATCAGGTACTCGGAGGGGCAGACCAGATCGTAGACATCTCCCAGGGTCAGCATGTTGTAGAGATCTTCGTTGGTGCCGAAGGTGGAATACTCCACCTTGACCCGCTTGCCGTAGGTATCGTAGTACCACTCCTCGAAGTCCTCCACCATGGAGTTTTCGCCGATGATGTCCCCGGAGGGAAGTTCAATGGTCTCCTCTTCGTCCCAGTCGCCCAGATCGATATATTCCTCCCAGTTACAGACCCGCAGGGTGATCGTGTCACTTGCCTGCGCCTGCAGGCAGAGCTGATCCGCCCAGCCGGCCGGCAGGATCTCAGACATTCTTTCTGCCAGGCTTTCCGGCACAAAAAGCATCAGGAACAGGAGCACGGAAAGGGAGGTAAGCAGTGTTTTTTTACGAATTCTATTGTGCACGGCGGCCTCCTTCCATGTTCGCTTTCCGAAGGGAGCGGATGTTGGTCACCAGTACGATCAGGACCACCAGGAGGAAGATCACGGTCGAGAGAGCCCAGAGGGCAG
The DNA here is from genome assembly GCA_946411695.1 of uncultured Lachnospiraceae bacterium. Classification (GTDB taxonomy): domain Bacteria; phylum Bacillota; class Clostridia; order Lachnospirales; family Lachnospiraceae; genus CAG-791. The sequence goes on along the minus strand of CAMKEX010000076.1, from coordinate 11,809 downwards.
TCTTGATCGTAGTCTGCGCACCTTTGGTGGCATTGACGACATAGGTACTGATGGTATCGAAGGTCGCCGGTTTGGTGTACATGGCAATAAAGTAATCATCCAGCGAAAGCGTGACTGCCAGGGCAAATCCGGAGATGATACCGGGCACGATCTGCGGGATCAGGATCTGGGTCAGAGCCTTGAAGGGCGTGGCTCCCAGATCCAGGGCAGCCTCGTAGATGCTGGGATCCATCTGCTGGATACGGGGCATGACCGAGAGAAATACGAAGGGCGCGCACAGGGTGACATGTCCTGCCAAAAGCGGAATGTAGGAGTCCTTGCTGATGTTCAGCGCCACCACAAGGAGGACGCAGATGGAAAAGCCTGTGACTACGTCCGCGTTGATCACGGGGATCTGGTTCAGGGTCGTGATAAACCTGGACGCGTTCTTTCTGGAGTAGAAGGCGCCGATCGCGCCGATCGTTCCCAGCACCGTCGCGATGGCTGCCGCGGCAAGGGCAAGGGTGATCGTTCCGGTGATCATGTCTATGAGTTCAGCTGTTGTGAACAAGGTCACATAATTGTGCAGGGAGAAACCGCGGATGGCGCCGATATTGGTCGACTCTGTGAAACTGTACACTGCAAGGATCAGAATCGGCAGATACAAAAATACAAGAACAAGGATCAGGAACATTTTCCTGAAGGTCTTCCAGATCACAGCAGTGCACCTCCTCTCCCGACAGATTCCTCCTCATTGCCGGTCAGCAATGTGAAGATGCAGATCAGGGCAAGCAGGATCAGGGAGATCATCGATCCGCCGTGCCAGTTGTAGGCGGAAAAATAGCTTCCGATCAGGCTTCCCATGATATATGTGCTGTTGTACAGCATATCCAGGACAACGTAGTTGGTCATGGCAGGCAGGAAGACCATGGACACGCCGCTGATGATGCCGGGCACCGACAGAGGCAGGGTCACGCGCAGGAAGGTCTGCACCCTGTTCGCGCCCAGATCCATGGCCGCCTCGCGAAGCGCGCCGTCCAGGCGGGAAATCGTCGTATAGATGGGCAGGATCATGAAGGGCAGAAAGTCATAAGTCATGCCGACGACCGCGTTCAGGAAGGGGTGCATGGCCAGATTCCCCTCCAGCACGTTCAGGATCTCTTTGAGCGCAGTGATGCGCAGAGAAAAGTTGATCCACATGGGCATGACAAAGAGCATCAGGACCACCGGCTTTGTGCGCATTGTGCTGGTCGCCAGAAAATAGGCCACAGGATAAGCCAGCAGCAGGCAGACCATGGTTGTGACCAGGGCAAGCAGCAGGCTGTAGTACAGAGTTCCCAGCGTATTGGGATCTGTAAAGAAATGGGTAAAATTCCAGACTGTAAACTGCCCCTGTCCATTGGTAAAAGCGTAATAGAAGAGGAACAGCAGGGGTGCTGCCACAAAAATTACCAGGAATACGGCATATGGAATGCCGAGACTCTTTCGGGAAAAACGCATCTGTCTATACCTCGTTAAGCCGCATGCGGCCATCACTTTTTCTTGAGCGTAAATTTCATCTTATCCACCGGCATCAGGAGACTGACGCGGTCACCCATATTCCACAGGTCCTCGTCGTTGACGACAAAATCCTGTTCCAGTTCCGTGTGGATGATATAGCTGTAATGGTCGCCCTTGTAGATCAGGTTGCTGATCGTGCCCTGGATGAGGCCGGCATCCTGGTCATCCGTCATCTCGATGTCATCGGGCATGAGGGAGACAAGGATCCGTACTCTGTCGGGTTCCAGAATATCCCCGTTTCCGTCGACGACAGTGCCGTCCTCACGGCGCTTACTGCCCTTGATGATGCGGGTCAGACTTGTATCGAGATGATGTCCGTTGTATTCGAGACGGAAATCGTGGTTGACATCGGCATAGAAGAGGTTGGTGTGGTCCTCCGCCAGCATGATATGGATGTTCTCCGGATCCACTCTGAGGCCGACGCGGTCACCCACCCGGGCATTGTGCACGGTCTGGATGACAATCTCGTTTTTGCCCGACAGGACGGTGATCTCGTAGTGGATGCCCTTGAAAATGACACTGTCCACGATTCCGTTGATCGTGCCGTGGCCGGGCGCTGTGATCTCCACATCCTCGGGGCGCACGACCGCCGTGATGTGCGTGCCCTCTTCGAAGTCGTCCACGCAGACAAATTCGCCTCCGCAGAAGCGGGCCTTGAGATGTCCGGTCATCATGCCGTTGAAGATATTGCTCTCTCCGATAAAGTCCGCGACAAAGGCGTTTGCCGGTTCATTGTAGATATCCTCCGGCGTGCCGATCTGCTGGGTGCGGCCCTCGCTCATGACAACGATCTTGTCGGACATGGTCAGTGCTTCCTCCTGATCATGTGTGACATAGATAAAGGTGATCCCGAGCTTGTTGTGCATATCCTTGAGTTCAAGCTGCATCTCTTTGCGCATCTTCAGGTCCAGGGCTCCCAGAGGCTCATCCAGAAGGAGGATCTCCGGCTCGTTGACCAGGGCGCGTGCGATCGCGATCCTCTGCTGCTGTCCGCCGGACAGGGTCCGGATCGCGCGGCGCTCGAATCCCTCGAGGTCCACCAGTTCCAGGACACGGCCCACCTTGCGGTCGATCATGTCTTTGGGAGTCTTCTTCTGCCGCAGGCCGAAGGCGATATTGTCATACACATTCATATGGGGAAAAAGGGCATAGCGCTGAAAGACCGTGTTGATGGGTCTTTCGTAGGGCGGGAGCCCGATAATGGATTTTCCGTTCAGAAGGATGTCGCCCTCTGTGGGCACATCAAATCCCGCGATCATGCGGAGTGTTGTCGTCTTTCCGCAGCCCGAGGGTCCCAGAAACGTGACAAATTCGCCCCGCTTCACCTCAAGATTAAAATTGTCCACTGCCTTGAAGCCGTCGTCTTCGAAGACTTTGCTGATCCCCTTCAGTTCGATAATCGTGTCTTTGCTTTCCATAGATTATTCCTCATAGTTTGGTATTGTCGCGGCATCCCGCTCTATCCTCACCCCTGAACACTCGTCAAGGTTTCACGAACGCTCATGCAGGCATGGCATTCGTTTCAGCTTTCCCCCCTGTTTTTCAAAACTCGGGAGGGCTGCTGATCCAGATCAGTTTGGCGGGCCGGCTGCCCGGGTTGGACAGGTAATGTGTTTTGGCGGCCTGGTAATAAAAGCTCTCTCCGGCCTTGATGTGGTAGACTTTTTCGCCCAGATGGAGGTTGAGGCGTCCGCTGATGAGGTAGCCGAATTCCTCTCCGTTGTGAGGTTTGTCCTCCTCCAGGGTCCCGTGGGGCGCTACTGAGACAAGGAGAGGCTCCATCTGATATTTCTGTGCCGAGGGCACGATCCACTGGATACTGTTGCCCTCTTCGTCGATTTTCTCAAAATACTCGTTCTCAGAAAAAACGACTTTTTCGTCTTCGTTGCGGAAGAATTCCGCAGGTGTGGTCCCCAGACACTCAATGAGGTCAAACAGGGTGACCACGGAGGCAGACACCTGTCCGCGTTCGAGCTGGGAGATAAATCCTTTTGTAAGCTCTGTCCTGTCTGCCAGTTCCTGCTGTGTCAGTCCGTTCCGGTTGCGCAGATCTCTGATTCTCTCTCCGATATAACTGTTGACATCCGCTGTGTCCATATCTTTGTCCCTCTTTGTTTTTTCCGAACATGCCGCCTGTCGGCGCGTCTGATTTTCCCGTCCTGAGTTCATAAACGATCCGCGGAAATAAAAGACGCCTGTGAAGGCATAAAAACAGCTCCGTATAGTAAACATAAATCTTTCTGTTACTAAACCCGGAGCCAAAATCCATTATACCGTCAGTAAACATTTTGTCAACCATTAATATTCATTATTTCTTGATTTTTTTTATACTTTTTTTATGCCTGTGCGGAAATCAGCTATGTCTGCCGCATGTCAGAATCAGAAGCCGGACAGCAGAGCATGCCTCCCCCGGCCGTCCCGCGCCCGCCGCAAGGCGGAAAAATACATTGCACGGGCCGTGGCATAAAAAAGCCCCGCTGCCGGAAAACTCCGGCGCGGGGCACAGGATACGCAAGAGGTTATTTTGTTCATTCCCGCGGGGTGAAAACAGCTTCCTTCCGGTCTGAAGCTGTCTTCTCCTTCCAGAAGGGAGTCTTCTCCAGGTAGTCGTTGTAAAGGTCCTCGAGCCCGGCCGGCGGACTTCCTTTCCTGGAATTGTAGTACATATTGCAGTAATCACTGATCAGCATGGCGTCTTTTTCAAAATCCGCCCACAGACTCAGGTCGATCTCTACGCTGTACTCTTCTCCCTGTCCGGAATCATAGAGTCTGACATACAGATACCTGATCCCGCCGCTTCCCAGGTCCTCTTTCTCATACAGTTCCATGAAGGGAGCAAGCGCAGCCCCGGGATCCTCAATGGGGCTGTCCCGGTAATCCAGGGACAGGGAATCCTCATCCGCTCTGAATCCCCAGCCGGATGCCCCCTGCTCGGGGGACTCCTTCTCCCATTTTGCAGCCAACTCCTGGGCCCTGCTCCGAAAAACCTCCTCAGGCACTTCCTCGCTGAAAAACTCCACTTTCCCGCGGTCATCGCAGATTTCCGTCCCACGCTTGTAGAATCCGTCCTGCGGGCCCTCAACGATACATGCAGCGATATATCTAGCGAAATGTTCCGTATCCCGGGTCATCTCAGGATGTCGGGGAAGCAGCCAGCGTGTAAAGCGGATCTCCCGGTTTTCCTCCATTGTCTTTTGAGCACTCTGCAGATCTGCCGCAGCGACCGCCTTATCATCGAAATACAGATAGACTTCCTTCTTTCCCTGATCCTCCAGGGTCTGAAGGATCTTGAAAATACTGTCCGAATGGTAACCGTCTTCGGTGACAAGAGCCAGTTCGAATGTATCCGAATCCTGCTCTCTGCATACTTTCAGAACAGACCCGTAGATTCCGTCGCTCGAATAGGTGCGGTCACTTCCGAGTTTGATCCACAGACTCTCGCCGAGATGCTGCAGTTCTTCCCCGTAAACACTTTCGATGGGTACGCGGACTACAAATTCGTTCCGGTCATTGAAATTGACGCCCACGGCATAGGGCACTTCCAGGCTGTCCAGCCTGTTCTTGAGAATTGCCTGGAAACTCAGAAGGGAAGCTCTGTATCCGGTCTCATCCTCAAAATCTTTCGAAGTCGTGGAGCTGTATCGTACCGATATCGTCGGTCCGGGTACTTCGTTGGCTTTGCACTGATATTTGCCGGGCAGCAGAGTGCTGCCGGGATCTTCCCATCTGGTGCTCCATGCTGACTGTTCACGAAATGCGGCAGGCAGCGGATCTGCGGTCAGCAGTTCCTGCAGAAGGGAAAAAGGAAAGGAGATTTCCGTTTCCTCGAGCGGCTTCAGAAGAAGGCTCTCTCCGTCTCCCACAGTGACACAGCTGTCATAGGTGTAACGGCTTTCGACTTTTTCGGTAACCTCGTCGTATTCATCCCAGATCAGGACGGCTTCCGTGCCGGAAGATTTCAATACAGAAGCCAGTTTTTCCTTTGCCGGATTGGTAAAGGTCAGCACCAGTCCCTCTTCTGTCTCCTCCAGTCTCTCAATGTCCTCTTCCTGGTGCAGCACATCCACAAAGCGGTATTCCAGTACTGTCTCCCCTTGCTCATTCACATTTTTCCTGTCCCGGACATTGAGCCTGACGATCATGCGTCGGCTGATGGCAGACCAGACGACGGTATCCGGGTCCTGTCCCCCGTATACATCTGCAGGGACTGTAAAGGCGATCTGCTGTCCGTGTTCCTCCCACAGATATCCACCGTCCCCGGCCAGCGCAGCGACCCGTCTCCTGGCGCCGGCGCTGCTAACGGCAAACTCCTCAGGCGTCATGTCCCCGCCGTTGAGGACTGTCGTGCTGGTATCAATAAACTGAAATCTGATCCGGGTGCGGAAGACAAATGCACAGATCGCGGCGCACAGGACAAGGGCCGCCGCCGCAGCTGCAATCACCCGTCTTCTGCGTTTTCTGCGTGCCCTGCCGCGCTTTTTTTCTTCCTCCGAGACAGGCGGATACACTTTTTCCAGTTCGGAGCGCAGCTTTCCCATGTCCTGTACACGGGCTCCGCGGTCCAGTTCCAGGCCTTTCATCAGCGTCCGCTCCGCCTGGGGCAGGATGTCGGCCCCCTTGGCGGACGGGCGCTCCATATCATCATACAAAAGTCTGGTGAGCACATCCTCAGGCTCTTTGCCGGTGAGGCAGTAGTACATGGTGCTGCACAGCCCGTAGACATCCGTCCAGCTGCCCAGGACACCTTTTTCATCCCTCTGCTCAGGCGCGGAATAGTAGGCTTTGTAAATGACCGAATGCGTCGTCTGCGCATTGTCAAATTTTCTGGCCGCCCCGAAATCCAGCAGGCGCAGCGTCCCGTCCGGCATGCACATCAGATTATCGGGACTGATATCCCGATGGATGACGCCGGCACTGTGCACATGCTCCAGGGCCTTCATGACAGGTCCGAAAGAGCGGACGACCTTGTCCATCCCCCAGCGGCCTTCCGCGGGGATCTTGTCGCGCAGGGTCGTGCCGTCCAGATATTCCATCACGATATAGGCAGTATCATTGGCCTCGAAATAGTCGAGGACCGTGACAATGGCCGCTTCGCCTGCAAAATCGTGCAGTATTCTGGCCTCTTTCAGAAAGCGTTCCAGATCCGACCGGAACTGGGCAGCCTGGGTAGAGTCCAGAATGCGGACATTGCACCCGTTTGTACCGGTACAGGTGGTTTCCCTTCCGCAGAAATCCCTGCAAAAATATTCCTTGACCGCCACATGGTTTTCGTTGTGGATATGCAGTGCCTCATAGGTGATGCCGAACCCGCCCTGGCCGATCACGCGCAGGATCCGATATCTTTCGTCCAGGATCGTGCCCTCCGGCAGAGCATACCGGCTGCCTTCAGAGGCACCGGGAGCAATCTGTTCCCGCACAATGGTATCGGCCTCCTCCACACGGGTGACAATTTCGTTCATTTCCATAGAGTTCACCGTTTGCAAAAAGCATGAATTACCCGGTCTGTCAGTCCCTGTACCGAACATGCTGTACAGCTTCTGCCCGGTCGGAATCAGTATAGCACGCCTCCCTTTATTAAACAATTATGACGGCTGCCGGAGACCTCTGCCGGGACCTCTGCCGGGACCTCTGCCGGGACCTCCGCGGGAACATCCGCGGGACAAGAACCGCAAGGACACCCCCTGAAAGGAGTGTGTGCCCATATGTCTTTTTTTGACGTATCTGCCTTTTTTGGTTATACTTACTGTATTCTGTGTACAGGCACTGCTGCATATACAGGGCCAAGGCACAGAAAACACTGATGTTCCGCAACATTTTTCAGGAGGAAATAAAATGAAAAAGCACTTCAGGATCATTGCTGCTCTGCTGGCTTCTGTGATGCTCATGGGGCTCATGCTCAGCGGATGCGGAAAAGCCGAGCCGACAGTAGAGGATGCAAAAAAATATGTAGATTCCACTGTCAAACTGCTCTGCACCGGTGAATACGACAAATCCGTCAAGTTCTCCGATATCGAAGAGGGAAAAGAGACCGAAGCCCGCGATGCCATCATTGACGAAATGCTCAACCAGGCAACAAGCGAATACAATCTCAACAATGAGACCAAAGAGCAGTTCCGCGCATTCTTCATAAATGCTCTCGCGAAATGCAAATATACCGTGACCGACGCCGTCAAAACAGACGACAGCGGAAAAGTCGGATATGATGTGACTGTCTCTGTTGAACCTCTGAAGGTCTTCAACGGCGCGCAGGATGCAATGACAGACGTGATGCTCGATCTTCTGAGCGACACTTCCGTCCTCTCCATGAGCGAGGAAGAAGTCACCAACCTGGTATTCTCCAAGATCTTCGATGTTCTCAATGCCAACCTCGAAAATCCCGAATACGCAGCCGCAGAAGACATCATTGTGCACTACGGTCTGATGGATGAAGAGAAAAATCTCTACGGTGTCAGCGAGGAAGACGGCCAGAAGCTCGGAGAAAAGCTCTTCTCCTCGGAAGGACTTGAATAATAAAGCGCTACATTTTCCCGGGGTTCTGCTCCTTCGGGAAGGATCGCACAGACAATTGAACACAAGCAACAGAGAAACAGCTGCCGGAATCTTTTCCAGAAGTCCGGCAGCTGTTTTTTATCCCTTTATGATCTTTATCCTGTTATCTTTATGATCTTTATTCTGTCATCACAATGCTCTCGATCACGGGCTGTGCCTCCGGAGGGATCGTACCGTTGCTGTCTGTGGGCTCTGCATCCTTCGCGATCTGCTCCACGACCTCCATTCCCTCCGTCACATAGCCGAATGCCGCATATTGTCCGTCCAGGAAAGCGGAATCCGCCACGGTGATGAAGAACTGGGAGCTGGCTGAATCGGGATCCTGGGCTCTGGCCATGGAGATGACTCCCTTCACATGGCTGATGGGATTGTCATAGCCGTTGGCGGCAAATTCGCCGACGATGGTCTCGTCAGAGCCGCCCGTGCCGTTTCCGAGCGGATCGCCGCCCTGGATCATGAAGCCGTCCATGATGCGATGGAAAGTGAGGCCGTCATAGAATCCCTCCTTTACCAGTTTTTCGAAGTTCTCAACTGTCGCAGGAGCAGCCTCCGCGTCCAGAGCCAGGGTGATCGTGCCGTAATCCTTTACATTGATCTGCACGTGGTCCATGGCAGAGGTGTCCACTGTGCCCGCTGTGTCCGCTGCATTATCCGCATTTGCTTCCTGTGTCTGTGTTTCGGCAGCTTCTTCCTTGCTGCCGCTCTCCTGTGTGCTCTGTCCTGTCCCCCCGCTGCCGCAGCCTGCCAGCAGCCAGATACTGCACAGCGCGGCCGCAATCACGGCAAAATATCTCATTTTTCTGTCATTGCTTCTCTTTCTTTTCATTTTTCAATGTCCTTTCGTTTGATCCGGTGCATCAGCAGAGGCCTGTACTGCCGGGGGCAGGGACTGGTGTATGCCCGCAGGCAGATGTCCGCTGACATCCGGACTATTATAGCACTTCCCACCGCAAAGAACAAAAAGCGCCGGAAAAAACCGAAGGACGCCGCCCCGTGTACGGGAGCGGATCATCCTTCGGTTTTCATTTTACAGGACTCGCCTGCTCTGTATTGCGCTCACAGTGAGGTCCCTTAGATCGAGAGATCAGATATCTCCCATCTCCTCGCCCATGTCGAATTCATCGGTGTTGATCTCTTCCTCCTCGGTCTCCTCAGGGGTGACGATGACAAACTCGGACAGATAGGCGTCCTCGGGCTGCCCCGCCATCAGAGCCGGGATATTGATGATGATACCGTCCATGTTGTAGGGAACACCCATGGAGACCTTGTGGGAATGAGGTGTGCCGTTCTTTTCATCCGTGATCTCCAGAGTCATGGAAAGGGTCTGGCCCATGATATCCGCCATGCCTCTGTCGCGCTCGGAGAGCTTTGCAGCCTCTTTGCCGTCCACGATGACTTTGACTTTATGAAAAGCCTTGTACTCCTGGCCGTTGTACTCCAGGGTCTTGTTATCAAAATAGATTGTATGGCCGCGGCCGACCGCAAACATGGCGGCTGCAATGACCAGAATGATCGCAAGAGCGGCGATCCGGAAGATCAGCTGTCTTTTATTCTTCATGCCTGCTCACCTCCTTTTGCAGAGGCTTTCTCCGCCTCCTGCGCCGCCGCAAGCTGCTGGCCCGCAGCGCTGCGCATCCTGCGCTTGTTGGTCTCATACATGATCAGGGCGAGCGTGATAACTGCGTAGGACACAAATACACGGAAATATTCGCCGATCATGGAGTCGCCGGTGATGTAGGCGCCTGCGCGGGGAGCGACAATGAACATGGTGTGGAAGAGGATGACTCCCAGGAAAACGTTTCCGATGGAGGCGCGGTCAACAGAGGCGCCGCCGACCAGAAGTGCCGCGATACAGAACATACCGATCTGGCTGTGTGCACTGTAGGTCGCGATGTTGCCCATGTTCTGAAGATAAATGACCATGCCGATGCCGGCCAGAACGGTGGACATGACGATGGAGATGATCCTGGTGCGCTCGACATTGATGCCGGCGTCACGGGCAACTTCCATATCCTGTCCGACCGCACGCATGTCCTGTCCGAGCTTGGTTCGGCGGAACCACACGATGAAGAGGCACAGGAGGCCGATAATGATAAATGTCAGAACGGGGATCTTGACTCCGGCGACATTGATGGCCAGGAGGTTGTCCAGCTTCTGGCGCATGCCCAGGAGGGAGACCGTATTGCGGATGCCGTATCCGCGGGGGAGCTTGATCGATGTATGCTTGATGGGAATGATGCTGCCCATCAGGTAGAGGACGACCAGCTGATAGATACCGTTGACGAAGAAGCTCATGATATAGCTGGTGATCATCTCACGGCCCTTTGCCTCGTTCAGGATCTTGCCGCAGAAAATGCCGAGCAGGATGGAGATCGGTACAGAGACGATCACTGCCAGGACCATTCCGGGGATTCCCACGATCTGCCAGTCAGAGACCAGGATCAGGGCGATCTCGGCTGCCATGGCACCCAGCGTCATGCCGAAGTTCAGACCCATACCTGCCATGATGGGGATCAGCAGGCTCAGGATCAGGAAGGAGTTGCGTCCCATACGGGTCACGATCTCGTTGATCAGCATATTGGCAGAAAGTCCGGAGATCGGGATGCAGAAGGCGCAGATGATAATAAACATGATCGGGACGGATGCCTGCCGGAGGACCGAACCCCAATCGACGGAGGCTGTTTTATCTTTTTTCGTATTCATTTAGATACCTCCGTCTTTCTGGTCAGTGCAAACAGGATCATACCCATGGACGCGATGATTCGGATGACTTCCGACATATCCATGTGGATCATGTTGTTCATGACCGTAGGTGTCATTGTGACGATACCCTGGAAGAGGATCGTGCCGACGATAACGTTCATGATTGTTGCCTTGTTGACGGATGCACCGCCGATGAGGATCGCGGAGACCGCCGGGAGCGCCATGTAGAAGGGCGCCATATAGAGCTGGATGAAGCCGAAACCCTGCTCATAGACCAGGATGCCGACAGCCGCGAGCCAGGTAGACATGACGACAGACAGCATGCGGATGCCGTCCACATTGATGCCGGCCGCCTTTGCAAATGTGGGGTTGGAGCCGACAGCCGTCATAGCGGTACCTGTCTTTGTGTGCAGAAATGCCCAGATTCCAAAAGCCAGGAGAGCGAAGAAAAGGATCGTTCCTGTGGGAATCGAGATGTTCCCGATATTGATCTGCAGAATACCCGCCAGTGCCTGGTTGTAATAGCCCTCCAGGGAAATGGTGGTACGAAGTCCCTTGCCGGAAAGACCCCAGACCATGTTGGGGCTGTGATAAGGCAGGAGGAGCCACATCATGCACATGAAGGAGACAGAGGAGAATCCGACATAAGTCGCGATCATCATCTCGCCGCCCTTGATCTTGTTGAGAAGCCAGCCGTAGACCGCGCCCAGGACCAGCGCGAAGGGGGTGGCGATCAGGACAGCGGCCAGGAAGGAAAGCGCTCCCGTAAAGCCCAGTTCAATGGAGAGGGTTGCGCCCAGAAGGCCCGAAATGATGCCCAGCGGCAGTCCGAAGTTCAGACCGCAGCCGGAGTGGACCATGGGAACCATGGCCAGAACCAGAATGCCGTTCCAGCTGAAACGATTGATGATATTGGATATCTGCGTCGGCAGATCCGCTCCGACGAAAGGCGCCATGATCAGCAGAAGGAGCAGGAAGCCCGTGATGATCAGACGCGGGACGCCGAAGTTTTTCAGCG
>CAMKEX010000075.1 GCA_946411695.1 uncultured Lachnospiraceae bacterium | reverse complement strand
TTTTTATCATGGGCACAGCAAACGAGAAAGTTATTCTGGCATACAGCGGCGGTCTGGACACAACGGCAATCATTCCCTGGCTGAAAGAGAACTACGGTTTTGACGTCATCTGCGTCTGCATCGACTGCGGACAGGAAGAGGAGCTTGACCACCTCGATGAGCGCGCAAAATACTGCGGCGCCGAGAAGCTCTACATCATCGACGTGACAGAAGAATTTGCCGATGAATACATCGTTCCCTGCGTACAGGCTCACGCCGTGTATGAGAACAAATACCTCCTGGGCACTTCCATGGCACGTCCTCTGATCGCCAAAAAGCTTGTTGAGATCGCCCGCAAGGAAGGCGCGACCACGATCTGCCACGGCGCTACCGGCAAGGGCAACGACCAGATCCGTTTCGAGCTGGGCATCAAGGCACTCGCTCCCGACCTCAACATCATTGCTGCATGGAGAAGCCCCAAGTGGAATATGGACTCCCGTGAGTCCGAGATCGCATACTGCCAGGCACACGGCATCGATCTTCCCTTCTCTGCAGACAGCAGCTACAGCCGTGACCGCAACCTGTGGCACATCAGCCATGAAGGCCTCGAGCTCGAAGATCCTTCCCTGGCTCCCAACTATGACCATCTCCTTGTCCTGAGCCAGACTCCCATGAAGGCTCCCGATGAGATCACCTACATCACCCTGACCTTCGAGGCGGGTGTTCCCAAGACCCTGAACGGCGAGGCCATGTCCGTAGCCAATATCATCCGCAAGCTCAACAAGCTGGGCGGCGAGAACGGCATCGGCATCATCGACATCGTCGAGAACCGTGTCGTCGGCATGAAGTCCCGCGGCGTCTATGAGACCCCCGGCGGAACCATCCTGATGGAGGCACACCAGCAGCTCGAAGAGCTCATTCTCGACCGCGAGACCTATGAGCTCAAAGACGAGATCGGCCACAAGTTCGCAAGTCTGGTCTACGAAGGCAAGTGGTTCTCTCCTCTTCGCGAGGCAGAGCAGGCCTTCATCGAGTCCACCCAGAAATATGTCACCGGCGAAGTAAAGATGGGCCTCTACAAGGGCAACATCATCAAGGCCGGCACAACCTCTCCCTACTCCCTGTACAGCGAGAGCCTTGCCTCCTTCACCACCGGAGACCTCTATGACCATCACGATGCCGGCGGTTTCATCACCCTGTTCGGCCTCTCCACAAAGGTCCGCGCAATGAAGATGCAGCAGGCAGGTCTTCTGGACAAGTAATCAGCAGGCACTCTGCAGCCCTGCGCAGGAACACAGCAGACACTACAGCCATACCGGTGCTTTCCGGTATGGCTGTCTTTCTGTCCGCCCTTTCCCCTGTAAATGAAAGGAAGATGCATCTTGCGCCCGAACGTGATTCCCATTAGAATAGGTAAAGCACTGCGTACGGACGCAGTGCAGACAGCCTGTAAAACTGCCGCACACCCGGCGCAATGCAGACAGCCTGTAAAACCGCCGCACACGCGGCTTAATCCAAGATCTGATTTTTCATGAGGTACACGAATGGTTCCGAAAATCATACTTATTGTCTACCTGCTGGTCATCAATTTCATCGGCATTGCCTCCATGGCCTCGGACAAGATCCGCGCCATGGAGCACCGCTATCGCATCCCCGAAGCAGTCCTGCTGCTGTTCGCCGTCGTCGGCGGCAGCATAGGCTCCATCCTGGGCATGTTCCTCTTTCACCACAAGACCCGCAAGGCCAAATTCCGTTTCGGCCTCCCGCTGATCCTGCTGGTGCAGATTGCACTGATCATACTTCTGCGCTCTCTTGCTGTAACCATTGAGTTTATCTGACGTACTTTATTTATGAGGTTACGGACATGATCGCACTTAAAATCACCGGCCTTGGCAGTTTCATGTCAGGGCTGTTTTCAGGAAATACCTTTGATTCCTTCCTCCTGGCGGAGGGCACCCTGCAGATGGCTGTCAGCTGGCAGATCGACGGCAGGCTCAACCGGGACTTTTTTGAAAAAGCTGTCTGGGAGGATCCTGCTCAGCGTCCCTACGACTACGCAGCCTGGAGTGAAGTCCGTCCCTCCCTGCGGGAACTGATCCGGGGCAAAAAAGCTCCGGTCTCCTTTCAGTTCGTCCTGCACCTGAAGCCGGAGCTCATGAAAAGCATGCTTGAGAAAGAGGGCGATCAGGAGCTTCTCTCCTGCGTCGGCGCCTTTGTAGTGACTATCCGCTACAAAGACGGCCAGGCATCCCTGCTCTCGGGAATTTCCATGAAAAGCTTTACTATCAATAAAAATGCTGATATATTGTGGGACAAAGCAATCCGCAGGTTCCTTCAGGCAAAGGAAATCGCCTTTGAATCACTCACTTAAATTCATCTGCTATAAGAAATTGTGATCGTACTCCATGTTCAAAGAAAGGATCGTCTATGCGCCATATTCTGACACCGCTGGATTTTTCTGTAAGCGAACTCGACGCCATTTTCGACATCGCGGCAGACATCGAGGCAAATCCGAAAAAATACGCTGATGCATGCCATGGAAAGAAACTTGCAACGCTCTTCTACGAGCCCTCCACCCGCACGCGTCTGAGCACAGAGACCGCCATGCTGAACATGGGCGGCTCCGTGATGGGCTTCTCCGACGCGAACAGCTCCTCCGTCTCCAAGGGAGAGAGCATCGCTGATACTATCCGCACCGTCTCCTGTTTCGCTGACATTGCCGCCATCCGTCATCCCAAGGAAGGCGCCGCCATGGTCGCAAAACAGGCCTCCAGAATCCCGGTCATCAACTGCGGCGACGGCGGTCATCAGCATCCCACACAGACCCTGACGGACCTCATGACCATCCGCTCCCTGAAAAAGCGGCTCAACAACATGACGATCGGCCTGTGCGGCGACCTCAAATTCGGCCGTACCGTCCACTCCCTGATCGAGGCCATGTCCCGCTATCCGGGCATACGCTTTATCTTCATCTCCCCCAACGAACTCCGCATCCCCGACTACGTCATCGATATGCTCGACGAAAAGGGCATCCCCTATGAAGAATACATCCGTCTCGATGATGTCATCGGACGCCTGGATATCCTCTACATGACACGTGTACAGCGCGAGCGTTTCTTCAATGAAGAAGATTACATCCGCCTGAAAGATTTCTATATTCTGACCAGAAAGATCATGCGCCGGGCAAAAAACGACATGTTTGTTCTCCATCCTCTCCCCCGCGTGAACGAGATTTCCGTTGAGGTCGACAGCGACCCCCGCGCAGCCTATTTCCGCCAGGTCCAGTACGGCGTCTACGTCCGCATGGCCCTCATCCTGGCTCTGCTCGGGATCAAAGTCAACGACGACGGCAGCATCACCGAAGAAGGCGGCGGCAAGCTTCCTCTGTAATTCACCGCTTCAATGTCGCATCTGCCCCGGGAGCAGACCGCATCCGCGTTTTCTCCGCAGGACGACCGTGTTTTCTGCCCTGTATGCAGCAGCCGCAAACCATGAAGTGAAGCGGCAGAAAAGACTTCGAAACAGATAGACTTCTTTCAGAAAAGGAGACAGGAATGCTGAATGTAGGAAAAATTGAAAACGGAATCGTGCTCGACCACATCCAGGCCGGAAAGAGCATGCTGATCTATCATTATCTGGAACTCAATAAACTCGACTGCACTGTCGCCATCATCAAAAATGCCCGCAGCAATGCCATGGGCAAGAAAGATATCCTCAAAATTGAGACGGATGCTCACTCCATCGATCTGGATGTCATCGCCTTCATTGATCCCGATGTCACCGTCAATATCATCAAGGGCGGCGAACTTGTCGAAAAGAAGAGCATCTCCCTGCCCAAAGAAGTCAAAAACGTCATCAAGTGCACCAATCCCCGCTGCATTACCTCGATCGAGCAGGGGGTTCAGCACATGTTTTATCTCGCCGATCCAAGGCGCAAAATCTACCGCTGCCGCTACTGCGACGAAAAATACACCGAGCAGGAAATCGAGTGGTAAAACCTCTCAAGCGGTCGGCAAAGCCTTTCGAGCGAGCAGTGGATCTTTCGAAATATGAATGTTGATTACAGAAATATAAATATTTACGAACACGGTCTTGATATTGAAAAATACAGAAGCGATGTGGACAAGACCCTGCGCAGGACCTTCAAGCATGATCTGGTCGGCCGCTTTGAAAAGGCTGTCGTACAATATCAGCTCGTGGAGGAGGGCGACCGGATCGCGGTCTGTATTTCCGGCGGCAAGGACTCCATGCTGATGGCCAAACTCTTTCAGGAGCTCAAGCGCCACAACAAGTTTCCCTTTTCCCTGGTCTTTCTGAGTATGGATCCCGGGTATCTGACAGAGAACAGACAGCTCATCGAAAAAAACGCGGAGCTGCTCGGTATTCCCGTCGAGTTCTGCGATACCAATATCTTTGACGCCGTCTACACCATCGAAAAGTCCCCCTGCTATCTGTGCGCCCGCATGCGCCGCGGCTATCTCTACCGCTTCGCAAAAGAACACGGCTGCAACAAGATCGCCCTGGGACACCACTACGACGATGTCATCGAGACTATCCTCATGGGCATGCTCTACTCCGGCCAGTACCAGGGTATGATGCCCAAGCTCCGCAGCACCAATTTCGAGGGAATGGAGCTGATCCGCCCCATGTACCTCATCCGGGAAAAAGACATCATCCGCTGGCGGGACCACAACGGGCTGCGCTTTTTGCAGTGCGCCTGCCGCTTCACCGAGGCCCTCGCCCAGGAGGGGATCTCGGACGAGCCCTCCGCCTCCAAGCGCCTGGAGACCAAGCGCCTGATCGCCTCCCTGGCCAAAACCATTCCCCAGGTGGAGAGCAATCTCTTCCGCGCCACCGAGAACGTCGTTCTCAACAAGGTCCTGGGCTACAAGATCAACGGAGAACGGCACAGTTTCCTGGAAGACTACTGATACAGTTTTCTCTCTGCCCCGCCTGCACAAGTGCCGGGTTGAAATTGCGGGTCAACCCGCATCTGACAGAAAAAGCAAAAACCGGATGGTTCACCTTATGGTTCCATCCGGTTTCTATTTTGTCTGTTTCTATTACTGCGGATCATCCTATCACAGCAGATCATGCTCTGCCAGTTCGTGGTAGAGGCGGGCCGCCGGCAGACCGACCACATTGTTGTAGTCGCCGCGGATCCCGCGGATAAAAATGCTGAAGGCTCCCTGGATCCCGTAGGCGCCCGCCTTGTCATAGGGCTCTTTAAGGGAAATATACCCTTCGATCTCGCCCCGGTTCATGGGAAATACGTCAACAGCGGTCTCCTCACTGAATGAGAAATGGCGGATCTCCCGGGCTTTCTCCACACAGCACACCGTAACGCCCGTGTAGACGTGATGCTCTCGCCCCTGCAGCATGTCGATCATGCGGGCCGCGTCCGCGCGGTCTTCAGGTTTTCCGAGGATCTCTCCGTCCACCGCGACCACTGTGTCCGCGCCGATCACGATCATGCGGTCTCCGTCACAGGGCTGTACCCTTTTCGCCACTTCCATCGCCTTCTGAAGAGAAAGCTCCTGTACGACCTCGGCGGGATCTGTGCTGCGCACGATCTCCTCTCCCTGCGCCGGGATCACTTCATATTCGTTCAAAACCAGATGCAGCAGTTCCCGCCTGCGCGGCGACTGCGATGCAAGAATATATCTGTCCATGATTTCTTTTCTCCCTGTCCATGTATTTATAAGACAGCATAATCTTACTCCGATTTCCCAAAAAGGCAAGAAAAAATGCTGTCAGAGAAATCTGAACAGCATTTTCCGGTCACAGTAAAGACCCGCCCGAAGTACATAAAGACCCGCCCGGAGCACATAAAGACCCGCCCGAAGTACATAAAGACCCGCCCGAAGTACATAAAGACCCGCCCGGAGCACATCCGCCTGCAGAAAAGGGCATATTCTGAAGGCATCTTCGCAAAGCCTCAGGATTCACTGATCTCCCTCATCCTCAGAGCGATACTGTCCAGGCATTGATACATGTTTTCACGCATTTCTTCTGAGATCCCCTGTCCGGCGAGCTCGATCATCTCGGATGCGCGGCGGCTGATCTGGTCCGTCAGTTCTTTTCCTTTTTCTGTCAGGGTCAGCGAGGCCCTGTATTTCGATTCACCGTAAGGTTCCAGGATCCCTTTTTTCTGAAATGCGGCAATTGCGCGGGAGACATCCGCTTTATCGCGCTGGCAGAGATCCGCCAGCTTTGCCGCGGTGATCTGTCCTTCACTGCTGCCGATCACCACCAGGTACAGGGCGTAGGCGCCGCGGAGCCCGTATTTTTTCATCTCCTCGTTGGCCAGCCGGTTCCAGGATCTGGAAATACTGAAAATATCCATCGTAAAGTGTTCAAAGCGATCAATCATAGCAGAAGTCCCTCTTTACGAAACATTGCAGATGAAACAGCCGGCGGGAAAAAGCCGGCTGCCCGGGGCAGTGTGCCTTTGAAAGGCACAGTCCTCCGGGCGGGAGGCATGCCCGCCATGCGCTCTGAGATCAGAGTCCGCTGCTGTTTTTGCGGAAAAAAGCAATCGCCACAGCGCCGGGCCCGGCATGGGTGCCGATGACACTGCAGAGCTGTTCACAATCCAGATGCTCCACTTTTCCCTCATAGAGAGTGCGGCTGTCAGAGATATATTCCTGCAGCGTTGCATCGCTGGTGCCGGTATAGCCCAGCAGAATGGGATTGTCATAATCGACGCCGTTCTTCTCGACCTGCTCTACCAGGAAGTTGTTTGCCTTTTTGGATCCCCTGGCCTTGCCTAGCATGACAAGCTCTCCGTCCTTCATGGTCACGACCGGTTTGATATTCAGGACACCGCCGGCAAAGGCCGTCGCTCCGGAGATCCTGCCTCCTTTTTTGAGGTACTCCAGCGTGTCAAGCCTGGCAACCAGACAGACCTCGTCGCGCTTCCGGATCAGGTGCTCAAACAATTCATCCAATTCCATCCCCCTGTCAACGCACTTCTGGGCATATTCTGCCAGGACACCGGAACCGATCGAGACATTGCGGCTGTCGACGACCCTTACGTTGGGAAAATCTTCGGCGGCGATCCTGGCGCTCTGATAGGTGCCGGACAGCCTGGAGGTGACCGTGATCACGATCGCCTGCTCGTCCCTGCCCAGTGTCCTGAAGATCCGGGCAAAGGCGTCCGGAGAGGCCTGGCTGGTCTTGGGAAGCACGTCGCCGGTCTCCAGTTTGCTGTAAAACTCCTGCTTGGACAGGTTGACGCCGTCACTGTATTCCTCTTCACCGAAAGAGACAGTCAGCGGGACGACGGAAAATTTCTTTGTATAGGATGCATGAGCATCAACAGTGGAATCTGTAATAATGCGAATAGACATTTTTTCCTCCGTTTTATAGGCATAATTCTTGTTGATTTATCAACGTTCGCTCATCTTAGCATTCGTTTGTTGATTTGTCAACATTAAATTATCCTGTTTTTTCAAAAACCTGTCTGCGAGTCCTGCCTGCCTGTTCCTCAGCTGAAGTTATAGGTATTGCGCGATGAAAAACAGTTTTTCAAATAATAAGTTATTCAGAAGAATGTCAGTCAAACGGGACGATCCAGTTTTCCGAAGCGCAGGCTTCGAAGCATATCCTGACCTGTTCTTCACTGCATTTCTCCTCCGCCAGGGGAGGAAGCTCGTCAGGACCGAAAAATCCGCTCGCGGAGGTCTCGATATTGGGGGCAAATTCCCCTCCGATCAATTCACACAGATAAAAGATTTTGACTATTCCGAAGAGATAGGGTTTGGGATTGTGCTTGTCTTTGTCGTGCACAGCGATCAGCTTTTTCACAGTGACGTCGACGCCCGCTTCCTCCCTGGCCTCCTTGACAGCATTGTCCGCGGGGGCAAGGTTGTATTCGCACCATCCTCCGGGCATGGACCAGCGCCCGTCATTCTCCCGGACCAGCAGGATTTTACCGTTCAGGAAGATGGCCGCGCGCGTATCAACCTTGGGTGTCTGATAGCAGGTGTCCGAGCAGAAGACCTCGATCACTTTGTCCATGGGCAGATCCGCCCTCATGGACAGCATCTGCGCGGCAATATCCCTGACCCGCTGGTAGCGCTCCCGGTCATAAACATCTCTCCCGTAATAGAGCCCCGCCTGCGCAATGCTCTGCAGTTCCTTTGCCCATTCCAGAATCTGATCTTCCATTTATATCTTCCTCCATGAAGTTCACGCAAAAACAGAAAAAACTGCGCGGGCAGCTGTGATCAGCTGTCCGTGCAGTTAAATTCTAGAAGGAAAAAATGTAAATGTCAAAGCAGTTGTCTCAAAACATTGCCCGTTATGCGTCTGCCGGCACGCATGGCGGGCTGAACCGCCAACGTTCATTTATTTGATCGATTTATTTGATTGCGATGCGCTGTGCCTCTTTCTCGGGGAGTTTGTCCCTCTTGGGGAAGGTGACTTCCAGGACACCGTTCTCGTAAGATGCGGAGATGTCCTCGGGAGTGACATTTGCAACGCGGAAGCTTCTGGAATAGGAACTCTCTCTGCGCTCTCTGCGAAGGTATTTGGTCTCCTTGTCCTCTTCCTTCTTCTCTTCCTTGTGGGAAGCGGAGATGGTCAGAACATCGTTCTTGAGATCGATGTTGATATCCTCTTTGGCAAAGCCGGGAAGCTCAGCCTGCAGAATGTAATTGCCGTCCTTTTCCATCACGTCTGTGGAGAACCGGAGAAGCTCTTCTCCAGCTCTGTGTTGTCGGTCCAGAAATCCGGGAACATCCTGTCAAATTCATAGAAAGGGTTTCTCCAGAAGTTGTCTCTTGTAAAAACTGTAGGTCTGAACATAATGTATACCTCCTTTTTTATTATCAGCTGAGGGACTGCAGCGGCACTCTACCGCTTCATTTCCTCTTCAATGATCCCTCAACTGTTTCCTTTGTTCTCTTTACGATATATATTATACACCTTATAGAACACATAGTCAATATATAATTTATAAAAATTATAAACAAAAAATAAAATCCCACCCCGGCCTGCTGCTGCCGGGATGGGACCTCTTGTTCTGCCTGTATGACTGCTGTTTTTATCTCAGCCTTCTTTTTTCATAGTGAGATACCAGCTGTATTTCTTCAGAGCTTGATCGGAATCCGCAAGTCTTCCTTTGGCAATCTCCAGGGTCAGCGGAGCCGGAAGCACCACGTCACTGCCGGGGTTCCAGTCCGCGGGTGTCGAGATGTTCTCGGCATCATGCTTCTGGAGTGAGAGGAGGATCCTCTTGATCTCGTCGATATTGCGTCCTGTTGACATGGGATAAAACAGGATAGCGCGGATGATGGAATCGGGGTCAATGATGAAAACGGCGCGCACGGTCTGTGTGCTGGCCACGGTCTGCAGCATGCCGTACTGTTTTGCCACCTTCATGCTGATATCCGCCACGATCGGGAAGGGGATCTCCACTTTTCCTTTTCCGTCCAGATCGATATGCTCGATGCTCTCCGCCCAGGCCAGGTGAGAATGCAGGGAGTCGATCGACAGACCCAGAAGCTCCGTGTTGATGGCGCGGAATTCCTCCGCACGTCGTGCCAGGGCGATAAACTCCGTCGTGCAGACAGGTGTAAAGTCAGCGGGATGGGAGAAAAAGACCACCCATTTTCCCTTGTAATCCTCCGGGAAATTGCATTTTCCCATCGTTGTCATCGAACGGAAGGCCGGCGCCTTGTCTCCGATCAGGGGCATTGCCGCACATGCTCCGCTGTTCTCAGCTGCAAGGCTGTTCTTTTCCATCTTTTCTTCTGCCATTGTAATTCCTCCGGTAAGTATGATTTATTAGTCGATCAGAATTCGAACAGGTTCAACCCGACTTCGTCGCTGAATTTGCGGTCTACACATCCGTCCAGGATTCGGATCACCATCTCACAGGTGGCACTGATCGTGGCATCCACCAGATGACCGCCGAATACCTTTGCCTCCGCATCTGCCGCACTCATATGCAGATGGGTGTAGAATTCTCCGTCTTTGGTATTGATGGTTCCTGTCAGAGACACGATCTCATAGGCACCCTGGAAATAGTTGCCGTGAAACTTTTTTTCATTGACATCGAACAGTCCCACATGAAACTCGCTGAGGGCTCCCAGCGCCTCAACCGATGCAAGTCTGATCTGCTCTTTGAGAGCAATGCAGCGCACCTGCCCGACGATTTCCTCACCTTTGTCCATTCTGGCAATAATGGTATCGCCAAATCTTCTGTATTCCATTTTATCTCCTTTACATCTTGCAGTCATTGGCTGTCGGCAGACCGGCATTATTATTTACTTCAGATTTTCTTCAGATTTACTTCAGATGAACGTCCGAGGAAATGTAGTAGGAGTACTTGTTCTTATTGCAGAAATCGATGATCTCCCTGCGCATGGCAGCACTCTTGGTATATTCCAGGACTGCGGCGTTGAGGCCTGCCCTTTTTACCTTGCGAAGATAAGCCTCAAAAAAATTCCTGTCGCTCTTTGTCTGTCTCCCGAAACGGTTGCCGCTGTAGCTTATGATCGATGTGATCACTTCCTCCTGGAACACACCGTTGATCAGCCTGCCTTTTCCGCTGTTGATCAGCCGGGTGACAAACTCGTCGCCGCCGTTGATATAGATCGGGATATTTTTGCTGTGGATCCGGGTAATAATGTTGAGCAGTCCCTTGTAAATGGATTCGCGGTGATATTCATAATACACATCCGTATTATCCAGCCAGAGTCCGTCGCAGCCCTTTCTGCGGACACTTGCAACGAGTTCGTTGACGATAAAGTCCTGCCAGGGTTTCTTGGACACATCCATCCAGCGCTCATTATCCCAGTTGTCGTATCTGCCGAGGGTATATTTCTTGAAGCGCTTGTAATAGGGTCTGTAGGTCTCAAGGCTCCCTATACTCATATAGGAATAGATTTTTCTCCCCCCCGCTTTCAGTCTTTTAATCTCGTTCGGGTAATAATATTGTACATCTACAACAACATTTTTGTAATTCTTCAGTCTGGCTGCGTTTCCTCCCAGGTTAGTTCCGATGATGACTGCCCATGTCGGGGCTGTTGCTGCTTCTGCGGGTACGGTATACAGTGATTCCGGAACTGCAATCAACAAGATTACAGTGAGTAGTAATGCTGTCAGGCATTTGCGCAGGGAAAAATCCCTGCTTCTGCTTGATAGTTGGATCATGTAAACCTCCTATGATCTATGACTGCAATCGTAACCATAAGCCTAATACTAACATTATTCCTGTATTTTGTGAAGTCCCGATTAAAGCTATACCAAATATTGATTAGGGGCAGAATGGCTTTGTCCTTTAACGGCCTTGCCGGAGACAAAAAAACGCCCCCGGGCAGGTTCCCATCACAGGATCCTGCCCGGGGGCAGCTATAATCAGTTCGTTCAGTTCGTTCAATTCGTTCAGTTTGACCGGAGAGTGTTTTATGTCAGCCGTCAGATTCCTTCGACGGTCATTTCAAAGTGAAGCTTCCGGTCTGCGGGCAGACAATACTGAGGAAGTGTCTGCGCCCCCCAGCTGTCGTCGCCGCCGACACCCATCTGCATCAGGGCACAGCGCACATCGGTGTAGTGCACAGGCGGCAGCTCATAGGCGTGGGAAGCCGCCTCGAGTTCCTGCGCTGTGTAGGGAAGGACGGTAAGTTCCATGCCCCTGCGGCCGGATCCGGCATTTTCCTCACATGCTGCAGGCAGCCCGGCTGTATTACTGTCGTCCGCTGTAAAGAGCAGGCCTCTGCCGCGGCGGTCCGTGACTGATGCCCACCGCACGCCGGTGCGGTTCCCGCATTCCTGAGGGACCAGATAGGGTGAGAGGTTCTCCGCCGCTGTGCTGCTGAAGGTTCCGAGTTTCGCTCCGCGGCAGCGGTCGACATAATTCTCAGCGGGTCCTTTTCCATAGTAGGTAAACCGGTCAAGATCCGCATTCAGGCGGAAGTTAAAGCCGAAGACAGGCATAGGAGGAAGGGCCGGGCAGATTTCTGCGCCTTCCCCTGTCAATACGGGCTCCCAGTCCATTGACAAGGTAAGCCGCCCGTCCGCATAGAACCTGTAGCCGACCATGACATCGGGAAGCTTGTCCGGAGAGGTCATCCCCGAGACCGGAAGGGCATGCCGGATCTGCAGCAGAACGGAGTCCTCCAGCGCAAAGATCCGCAGCGTGTCCAGGCGGGGGATCTGGTATTCTTCCGCCAGCTTCCAGACGCCGTATCGGGCCGCCATGTGATTTCCCGTATCATTGCTGGTAGGTGCCCGCCAGAAACAGGGACGGGGCATTTTTTCAAAAAGTTCGCAGCCCGTAAATCCGGCGCCGCTGCCGGCAGCAGGTCCTCCTGCACAGCCGGTCATACCGCCTCCCGCAAAGGGATTGCCGCCGCGCCTGAAAGAGACAAGGCCTCCCTGGAGAATGGAGAAGAGGGCGTCGAAGTCCCCGCCCCGGATACCGATATTAAAGCTGCCCCGGGTCAGTTCCAGCTTTCCGCACGTAGTCTGCAGGGTAATGGTCCGATTCCAGTCCGTCCCGCTGATCTCTCTGATCACTCTGCTCTCACTGCTGCCATTGTCCCTATGTTCCTGATCTTCTGCCTGGTCAGCGGCAGAGGGGATCGTTTTATCCTCCTGTGCCTTTTTCTCTGTCATTTCTGTTGTCTGTGTCGTCTCTGTCAGGAAAACGCCCTGTCCAAAGGCAAGCTCGCGGCCTTTTTCCGCCCAGGCACAGTCTTCGCTGAGGCACATGGAGACCGTCACGGTATATTCGACCGCCTTTTCCCCGGCTGCCGCCTCTGCGCGGATCTCCCCGATCTTTTCCATGATCGGATCCGGCAGGGGATACTCCGCTTCCGAGAGGGGGGCCACCGCGGTCTCCAGACCTGCTTCTTCTGCCATGATCCCTTCTCTGTCCAGGCGCACAAGGCAGGTATATCGGTCCGTTGCGGTAAAGAGATTGTCATTCATGATGCGGACCCGGTCCCGGGACACTTCAAAGCGGATGCTCTGATAGTTGAATCTGACCTCCTGCATCTTGCCGGCATAGGGACGACGGGCTCCGTCTACGATCCCGTTTCCGGAGAAGTCGTAGTCGGTGGGGCGCTCGCCGAAATCACCGCCATAGGCCTGGAACTCCTGCCCGTAACGGTTTTTCCTGCGGATGGACTGATCGACGAAATCCCAGATAAAGCCGCCCTGATAGCGGGGCTCGCGCAGGCTCAGGTCGGTATAGAGGTGCATGCCTCCGCAGGAATTGCCCATGGCATGGGTGTATTCACAGCAGATAAAAGGTTTGTCCGTATTTTCCTTAAGAAATGTCTCTATGGCTTCCGCAGAAGGGTACATCTGGGTCTCCATATCACTGGTCTGCGGCCAGGTGCGGTCATGGAAGATCCCTTCATAATGCACGAGCCGGTCTTCATCGAGGGAGCGGAAGCGATCCGCCATGTCGCGGATCACCGTGCCCCCGAAGGACTCATTGCCCACTGACCAGATCAGGATAGAGGGGTGGTTTTTGTCCCTCTGCCAGCAGGAATTGACCCTGTCCAACAGCAGCTTACGCCAGCGCCCGTCGTCTCCCGGCACGATACCGGGTGTGGGAAGACCCAGTTCTGTCGGTGCCCAGCTGCCGTGGGACTCCATGTTGTTTTCCGCGATCAGATACAGTCCCAGTTCATCGCAGAGACGATAGAGAGCGGAGCCGTTGGGATAATGGCAGGTGCGCACGGCATTGATATTGCTCTGCTTCATCAGGACAAGGTCCTGGCGGGTCACTTCCGGAGATACGACGCGGCCGCTGTCGCAGGTAAATTCGTGGCGGTTGACGCCGCGGAAAACAATGCGTTTGCCGTTGAGGCACATCAGGCCGTCTTTCATCTCAAAGCGGCGGAAGCCCACCCTCTCCCGGACGATTTCCAGAAGGACCTCTTCCGTCTCGGCTGCCTTCCCGGCGTCTGCGGATCCTTCTGTGGATCCGCCCGCGGATGACCGGGACGTATTGTCCGTCTGGTCCGGGCCGGTCTCAGGCCTTTTTTCACTGATCAGGCGGAGTGTGAGGTCGTAGAGCTGAGGATCCTCCGCGCTCCAGAGAGCCGGAGATGCCGCCATCTCACGGATCGACACAAGGGCGGCACCGGTCTTTTTGTCAAATGCGTCTGCAGGGACATCCGCGGCGCCGCACAAAACCTGCTCCTCTCCCCTGGTGAGGGCATAGTAGAGGCGCAGACGCTCTCCTGTGCCCGTATCGGTCCTCTTTTTGGCCCTGTTTTTCCCCGAAAGCCGGATCTGTGCCTCGATGGAAAGCGTGCCGGCCGTCAGCGTATCGTCCAGCGTCGGACGGATGCGGAGATCATAGAGGTGGGCACGGGGGACCGTATAGAGATAGACATCGCGGAAGATCCCGCAGAAGCGGAAAAAGTCCTGGCTCTCCAGCCAGCTGGAGGCAGTCCACTTGAAGACCCTCACGGCCAGCTTGTTTTCTCCCGTCATGAGATAGGGGGTCAGGTCAAATTCCGAGGGGGTAAAGCTGTCCTCGCTGTAACCGACATAGTGCCCGTTGCACCAGAGGGCAAAGCCGCTCTCCACTCCCTGGAAAGATACGATGAGAGGACTTCCCTGCTCCAGCAGGGACTGCATCGATGCCGGGACTGAAAAATATTTCACATAGGAAGCCGTGGGATTAAAGTGTTCCGGGATCTCTCCCGGAATGAGATCTTCGCGGCCGTCCCAGGGATATTGATAATTGATATAGGCCGGGACATCATAGCCTTCCATCTGGATGTGGGCCGGAACCCGGATATCCGCCCATGTACGGCAGTCATAAGAGACCGCCTCAAAGCCGTCAGGCGCGTCCGCAGGCTTCTCGGCATAGGAAAATTTCCACAGACCGTTCAGGGAATAGCGGAATACCGAATCTCCTGCTGTTCCCGCAGGCTGCTGCGCTCCCCTCTCCAGCTCCTCTTCGTCCGCAAAAAAGATGTGGTCCGAATGTGCAGGAAGACAGTTTTCCTTAAAAACGGTCGGATCCGCCGGGATCCTCGGATCAAATTGCTTCTCTTGAGTCATCAATGCCTCCTCTTCTTGCTTTTCTGCTTTTCCTGATGCTGTTTTGCCGTCAGCGGAAACAAATGATGCCGTTTCCCTTGTCACATTTGCACGGGCTGTTCCCCGGCGCCTGCCCCGGCTCTCCGGAGCGGGCTGACCGGAGCCGGCCATATATTTTGCGTATTTTTCCATAAAGGGAGTGATTTTGTCCCGGATCCCGTCAAAGCAGACCCGGAGCAGGTCTTCGCCTCCTGCCTCCCTGTATCTCTTCAGACGCGTGCGGAAGCGCTGTATGGTGCGCAGACTCAGGGGCTGGCCGACCGCATTGGTGATGTGGAGAGCCGTCCTCAGACGCAGGTCAAACATGGCCGCCTCCACCAGATCCTCATCGGACATGCCGCGCATCTCCTGGAGGAGCAGGGCGCCCGCCAGCACATTTACCGGGACATTTCTTCTGGACTTTCTCTCGCTGTAGAGCGGGATGAAGATCCTCTCGTCAATAAAGGGAAAAATATCCGCAGCGAAGGCTGCCGCCCAGGATTTTTCAAGTGCGTCCTTCTCCTTGTCAGTCAGGGGTCCCAGCTCCGTTCCGAACCCGAGCTGTTCGTAGGTATATGTGGATAATGCCATTTGTTTTTCCTCTTTTTTCAGGTGATTGTTTTCAGATAGTCGCCGACCATGTCAAACTCGTCTTCGTAGATGCAGTTGGGAAGTGTTCCCTCATGGATCCTCCTCCTGCAGGTCTCGTAGTCCATCCACAGGACGGACTCCACCTCGCTCTCCTGCAGGGACAGTTCCCTCTCATCAAAGTGTTTTGTGAGCACATAGACATTGCTGAGCTCATTGTCGCGGAAGAGTCTTCCGTGGAAAGGCGCCTTAAAGGAACCCCGGTGCTTTCCGACAAAGTGGAAGTCCTCCCGCTCTGCCGTGAGCCCCAGTTCCTCCTTCAGTTCCCGCAGAGCTCCCTCCAGCGGAATATCTCCGCTCGAGAGGTGACCCGCAGACGATATGTCGTAACATCCGGGGTTGGAATCCTTGATCGCGCTGCGTTTCTGCAGCAGCACCTCCCAGCGCCTGTCCTCCCCTGCGGATTTTCTCACGATCCAGGTGTGTACGGTCTCGTGGAGGCTTCCGTCCCGGTGGGCGACTCCCCGCTCCCGGACCAGGCCCGATCTGGTCCCGTCCTCATTGAGAATGTCGAAGAGTTCCATAGCTTCTCCGTTCAGCGCAGCGGACACAAGGCCTCCGCTGCCGTTGTAGACAAGCTTTAAGGAAAAGAAAGGGACGTCCTCATCGATCAGGCGGAAAAAGATCTTGTCCCCCTCCCAGATGTTGAGCTTCCAGACCTGCCCGATGTCCACCCATTCCAGCTGTCCCTCGTCACAGGCAATGGGCTCTCCCTCGAACCCGTCCGCTGTGAACAGATGCATATATTCCGTGACACCGTCCCCGGAGACAAAGGTGACAATCCCCCTGAATCTCCAGGAAGTCAGCCGGTAGCCGGTCTCCTCGCGCACCTCCCGCAGCAGGCACTCCTCCGGGCTCTCATCGGCCTCAAAATGCCCGCCGACGCCGATCCACTTGTCCTTGTTGACATCGTTTTTTTTGACCGTGCGATGCAGCATCAGATATTTTCCGTCTTTTTCCATGTAGCATAGCGTACTCAGCGCCGCACAATTCCCCATTTTCTGCTCTCCCGATGTATTCATGCGTAACTTTTTCCGTTCACAGTTTCTGTTTACATTTTTCCGGCAGACCTGCTGCCTCCGGAAAAAACTTCCGGTAAATGCTTC
>CAMKEX010000074.1 GCA_946411695.1 uncultured Lachnospiraceae bacterium | reverse complement strand
GCAAAGGGAGCCGGCATCGACAGTTTTGTGATCGCAGAAGATCCCGGCCTCGATCTGGGACAGCTTTTTGAAAGAACATACCGCTGCATGGACGGCATTGCAGAAGCCCGTCTTGAATACCCGGCAAGCGCCCTTACAGTCCGCAAGGGGACCAAAGCTGAAGAAGGCGACATCTCCGGAGATTACACAGAGTATGCCAACACCTGGACACAGGATGTCAACGGAATTGAAGTGACCTGCTTCGGCAACAGAGAAGGCGATGCCGCAAAGAGCATCTGGACTGTTGACAATATGTATTTCAGCATCGTAGCCGAAGGCCTCGGCGGAGATCAGGATTTCGGACTCAATGCCGAGAGACTGACAGCAATGGTCAGCAGCATTCAGTAAACAGTGTTCTGCGCTTTCGCAGACAACAATATGCACTCTCGTAAATATCGATTCGCAAGGAAAGCGGGATGGCAGCGATCGCTGCCATCCCGTTTTTTTTCTTGTCTGCGACACTGCAAAAGCTCGTGCAGTATTACATATAAAGCCCTTGTGCAGTATTGCATCTCTAAGAGCAGGGTACTGCACAGGAGCTTATGTATAATCAATGCTCCAGCCTTGTGATCGTCCATTTCTGGGTTTTTTCAGGGGTGCCTGCTATGGTCTGTATGGTTGGATCATCCAGCGGATCGCTGAAAGTTAATGCCCGTCCGCTGCTGTATGCCGTACAAATACAATAGGTTTGGTCTGCATTCTCTTTGATTTTCCATCTCTGTGCATCCCGATAGTCAGGATTTCTTATATATAGGTGAACAGGATTGCCTTCTTTATCCCAGCCTTCCGCGAGATCCATGCGAAGTTCCCGGTCCTGTTCCGGCACAAAAATATAATTTCCCTCAAGTCCGTACAGGATGAACCATCTGGATTCTGTCTCAGACAGGGTAAGGCCGGTCCCTTCAGCATTCAGGGCAAGGTATTTGCCATCCGGATTGGTAATGGTGAACGTACCCTGGTTCAATACATCCCGCCTGATCAGCTTCCACATCTTTGGATACATGCCTACATGCTTTAACTTTCCGTCTCCGGTGTAAGGCAGCTTTCCCTGTAAAACCGGCCTATAAAACTCCAAATAATCATAATCATTCAGATCCTGCACGTATTCCTGATAACCGGGAAAAGACTCAGGACCCTTGTATGCATGAGTGGAGGGATATTCTATATCCAGCATTTCTCCCATGTATTCCAGCTGATGCATCCATTCATGGATTGCTACAACCGTTACATACAAAGAAGGAATCTCCGGATCGTCCAGAGGATACGTACCGGGGTCCGGTTCCCCCAGATTGAAGGTCGAGTAGCCCATTTCCGATTCCAGACCTTCTGTTTTAAGTCCCTGGATCACATCCAGTTCGCCGTATTCCGGGACACGCATATTGCGAGCGTCGTTTTCTTTTCCAGCAGTTTGTACTGTCGTAAAGACGGTATCATAATACGTATTTTCACAGAATCGATCAATTTCACTCTGCACTGTTTCCTGCTTCAGGAACAGCCAGTATTCATCGCTGTCCATAGTCAGGTCTTTTATCGTATCCACAAAGTGCAGATCAATTTCTATGTCAAGATTATGATCCACAATCTGCTCTACCGACTTCTCAAAATTGAGAGCAGCAGCATCCAGGTATTCTTTGTCGAAATCCGTCATCTGAAAATCAAAGTCACCGTATTTTACATGCGTAAAGCCAATCCAAAGAATTCTGTATTTGACAGGCTCTGAAAGTCTGGTATAGTCCTCTTTCAAATACTGTTCTCGAGCTTCCCGGATCAATTGATCTATCTCTTCCGCCTTTTCAGAGAATGAACCGGCTACCTTATTTTCCGTACTTGCTGCGACAAGGCTGTTAACTCCCGGCGGTACTACAAGGATCATTGTCAGAATCATGCATAGAGAAATAATAATCAGAACTTTTCTTTTCATAAAATACGCAGTCCTCCTATGATAAGGTTACAACTTACCAACCATTTCCCCCTCGCGGGGTGAGACGTCAGATATAAAAAAAGAATATTAGTAATTGGGCATTATCGAATATTACGGTGCGATGCAGCTCTTTTATTCGATAATGTAAGCTGCTACGATTTCACCATAAAAAGCAGTATGGTCTGATGTCTGGATCGAATAAAATTGCTTGCGGATGTCTTCAGGAAGTTTTGATGCGTCCTGCTCTTCCTTATAGAGCACCCGACATTCAAGCGTGAGGGGGAATTCCCGAATCCCGGGAACCGTTATAACCTCCGAATCTACCGGGGTAAGCCCGGCTTCAGCAATTTTATCCATATCTCTTCCGCTCTGAGTCCCGCAGATTCTGAAGGCGTTATTATCAAAGCCGTTGATCGGAACATTGACCGTGAATTCCGGATTTCGTTCGAGCATCTCATAGGTATAGCGGCAGTCCCGGACGTAAGTGATGAAGACCGGCCTCTCCCATATTCTCCCTATATGCCCCCAGCCAATGACCATAGAGTTAATCTTATCTCCGGCTTTTGTCGTGAGAAACACGCCTTTTTCCAGGCATTCTGTAATTGTATCTGCACATTCTGTAATGCTGATTTTTCTCTTACCCATAGTTTCACTCCTCCTCATCAAACTTTTTCTGATTGCGTTTTCCATCTGTACATAGTCATTTCCTGCATTTCTTATTTCCTGTATTTTCGATATATCCTCCCATAAACGATGGGAAGAACCGGCACTCCTATTATGCAGCCTGCCATCAAAAAAACACCGCCCGCTTTCATATTCATAGCGCCGAGAACAGTACTGGTCCACATAACCAGAGAAAAGGAAATCCACATGAACCCATTTGCTCTATTATATGCGGCAATATCTGAGATTTCAGATTCTTTTACCATACTCCCTGACCAAAACCACATCGGTTTCTCGCGTCTCCAGGCATAGATACCAATTCCGGTAAATAACAGACTGACAGGTATCATTATGATTAACCAGATGATACAATCCATCATTTTTATCTCCAAATCAATTATGGCCTGCGCGCATATCCGATGCTGGCCGGCCGCCTTCATCAGCTGCGATACTTTTCTCCCGGGAATCGGAATGTTTACCGGCTTACTATCCCGATGGACAATGCCCTTTTTCTCACAGTGCATCAGAGCGGTCTTTTTACAAGACGAAAAACCATAAACAATTATACCATCTACTACCCCAATAAGTATCGATAAATACTACTCATATTACTCAAAGGATACCCAAAAGCACCCATCGGAAAGACTTCACCAGAAAGCGAAAGGGATGAGCAGGGCTACTGGATTTATCTTTTACTCTTGAAACGCATCTGTCGCTCGGTTTCCCAGGCTTCTTCTCTTCGATGTTTCAGAAGTCTCTGTCGTGTCTCCCAAAAAGGTTTTGATCTGATAATCATCTCCCTTCTTCCTACATCCAAACGATATCTCCCCCTGTAAATCAGTCCTGTAAATGGCTGGCTGAGATGCGGAGGACACAAGTCTGTCCAGCAGTTCTTCTGCAGGATGCCCATACATATTGTCGATCCCGGCGGAAATGATCGCAATGTCCGGGTGAACCAACTGCAGGAAATGCTCGGAAGTCGCATTTTTGCTGCCATGATGGGCGACTTTCAAAACGTCAATGTTCGGAAGCTCCTCTGAAGCCTGCAGAAGGTTCGTCTCCGTCAGGTACTTCAGGAGTTCTTCCTCTCCCTGACCTTCCAGATCACCGGTGAGCAGAGCCGAAAAACCTTCTGCCTTTCCTGATAAATCCGGTTTGACAGCAGAATCTTCCTCTTGTGAAAGAGATGAATCTCTATATCTGAGCAGCAGGGTCGTCGAGTATTCGTTTGCATCCTCATAAGAGGCACCCCGGACGGGGTGGAGACATTCCATTGTTAGGCATCCGCTGCGAAGCCGCTGTCCCCGGCTGATGCAGCGGACCGGGATACCAACCTGTCCACAAAGATTCTCGATTCTTTTGTAGTTTTCTCCCTTTGCGGACTCCGCGATATCTGGTAGATAGACAGCGGAAAGCGAAATGAGAGGTTTTTCCTCCGCAGCTGCTTCCAGGAATTGCAGGAGGCCGCTGCAGTGGTCGCTGTCGTCATGGGTCAGAATGATACCGTCCAGGTGACCCACACCCTTACTGTGGAGAAATGGAAGGAGGGTGTATTTTGCAAGATCCTCTTTCGTGGAGCTTCCCCCGTCAATGAGGAAATGTCTTCCCTGGCAGCTGATAAATATCCCATCCCCTTGACCGACATAGAGCATATTCATCTCGAAAGCAGGAGAAAATCGGAAGGCCAGCACAGAGAGGGCGGCAGCTATCCAGAGGGCGGTACAGATGCAGGCAAAGTCCTTTCTCGAGCGGTTGTCATAAAGGTGAAAGATCTGACAAGTTTTCACAGCTGCCCGGCGCAATAATAGATCGCCTCTGTCTTCTTTCCGTCGGCCGCTCTTCATGGAATCTGCAAAGGCCTCACTCCATCCCTTCGCACCCGGATTTTCTGCAACATGTGCAGCATATGAGGTATTCTCAGTTCGTACATTTCTCAGCTGCAGAAGAGATGCTTCCCGCTTCTGCGAAACGGCATCCGCCTCAATGCGTCTTCGCATATGCGGCATCTGGAGACGGACGGAGATGGCTGCAAGGATGAGCAGCATACTATAGAAAACCAGAATCCGGATCGGTGAAGGTCTGCCCAATACAATCTCG
The DNA here is from genome assembly GCA_946411695.1 of uncultured Lachnospiraceae bacterium. Lineage (GTDB taxonomy): Bacteria > Bacillota > Clostridia > Lachnospirales > Lachnospiraceae > CAG-791. Next base: position 12,073 of record CAMKEX010000074.1, on the reverse strand, counting down.
TGTCCGGGGATCTTTCCGGAAGACTCAGCGAGAAAACGATAGAAATCCAGGATCAGTTCCGCAGGAAGACCCAGGATACGCGGAAGCACCTGCAGAGCAGAAGGCATCGCCCCATTGGCAGACAGAGCCCTATTAGCTGGCAGAACTCTATTGGCAGACAGGAGATCCGTCATTCCACCGAAAAGGCAGCCGGCCAATCCTGCCAGCAGGACAGCTCCGCCGGCGCTGACCATGACGACTGTCATGAGAGGGATGACGATCAGATTCAAAAGCAGAGAAGTGACGGGAAAAGTCCCGTATGCCCACAGATAGACAGGCAGGGTGGCAAGCGGTATGGCAATGGCTTTCAGAATGCGGCCGGGGAGAGCGGGCAGCAGGATGCCGATGGCCAGGACGGCGCAAAAAGAGAACTGAAAGCCTGTGTGAAGAAGGTAGAGAGGCTGGTCCAGCAGCAGGAGAAATGCGGCGATGGAAGCCGCCGTCAGAATGTCGTAGGTCCTGCCGATGACTTTGGAAATGATATAGAGGGTCAGCATGACGAGGGCACGAAAAACCGATGTTCCCATGCCGATCATCTTCCCATACAGAAAAACAATAAGGATGGATGCGGCCGCGCGGACCGGCATGGGGATCCATCGGCATTTTCCGGTCAGCGAAAAAAATCCCATGCCGAGAAGAGACAGGTGAAGGCCGCTGATACTTAATATATGGACAATTCCGGCGCCCTGATACAGTTCTCTGGTCTCCTCTTCCAGCAGGCCCTTTTCTCCCAGAAGCATGGCTTTTAAGACCGCCGAATTCTGTGTTGAAAAAAGACAGTCGATTTGCTCTGATATGTAGTTTTTGAGATGAAACAATGACACCGCAAGCTGATCTGTCGGAGCAGAGGCGACCAGGGTATCCACATCGCGCAGAGAAAAAGATACCCGCAGAATGTGGTAATACAAAAGGAGGTCAAACTCTCCCTCATTCATGGCCCTGCGGAAGGGATACATAGTTCCGCACAGGCGGACACGGGCACTCATGTCCGCTTCGGGTGCATGATCCAGGATACAGAGCACCCGGTCCCGCTTTCCGGGATTGATTACTTCGTCTGAAGCAGGATCAGTAATGGTATCTGCTGCAGTATCATCTGTCTGAATATCCGACAGCATCATGCGCCAGACGAGAGTGTCTCCCTCCATCTTCTGTTCCAGTCCGCAGACGGTTCCGGTAAGCGTCACTCTTTTTCCCCGATACGGCTCATAGTCTGTGAGACTGTAAGGGATAATAAAGACACAGATTCCGATGGCAGCAGCCATGACCGCAAGAATTGTAAAAAGCGGTCTTCGTCCGAAAAACGTGAACCATCCGTAAACCGCCCCTCCATGATAATGGCTTTTGTCAGACAGTATTCCTTTGCGGGAAGAAAAAAAATGCAGCCCCCGTTCTGAACGGGCGGCTGCGCTTTTTGCATTGTGTTTTTTTATTTGCATAGCACAGGCACCTCCGTCGAATAGAACGACAAATTCGCGGCTGCTTTGTCCTGTGCAGTAATATTATACTATCATTTTTCCATTGTTTTCAAGGTACTGTCCTGCCTGGTCAGGACATCTGATCAGGAATTCTGGTCAGGAAGTCTGGTAAGGGCGTCTGTTCTGGGCGTCTGTTCAGGACGTCTGGTCAGGGTGCATCAACATGCGGGGATAATCATTTTTTTACATATTTTGCAATAGCGGAATCGGCAGCATCCCGTACTGCCTGTTCGCCGATATGCTTGAAAAAATAACAGGTACGGGGATCCGGTCTCAGGAAATCGCCGTCTTCGCTTATGCCTTCCAGCATACATCCGCCGCGGCACTGATAAAGATGAGGACAGCTTCTGCATTCCGGATTCTTATCCAGAAGATCAGAGATCGTGATCTTCGTCAAATCATGGTAATATCCTTCCAGGGTCAGGTCACCCAGATGCTGATTGAACACACTGGGGAACATTTCCGCCAATGCAGTATCGGAGAAGCCCATGCACGGTATGGTCCGGCCCTCAGGTGATATATACATGTTGCATGCATGGATTCCGCAGTAGGGCGTTTTACTCCAATCGACGTCTTCGGGCGTATGCTTTACATAAGCGATGCGGTAATCGGTACTGCCTTTATCGCATAAAAAATAACCGTCCAATTGAACGCCGATCGGCATGCCGTCAGCAAAGAAATCGTCGATATATCTGCGATAAATATCCCATACCTCGTCTTCCGTAAGGGCATTGTCTTCCGCATTCTCTATCCAGTTGCCGATCTTCTGCGGTGAGTTCAGGCGCAGGGTTCGTACACCATATTCTGCGAGGAAATTCGCTGTATCACGGAGGCAGTTTTTATTCTCTCTGTGGATCATCATTGCGGCGTTGACTGCAAATCCATGCTTCCGAAGAAGATCCAGGCCCATAACCGCCCTCTCTTCGGCACCCGCAACACCTCTTAACCAGTCATGGTGGCCAACCCCGTCAAAACTCACCTGAAACGCAGGTTTCTGCCCGTGGTCAGTCAGTGACCGAATCGTTTCCTCCGTCAGGAGAAAAGCGTTGGTATAGAGAAGGCCGATGTTGATATTCCTGTCGGAAAGCGCCTTTACGATTGTATCAAAGTCTTGCCGTACCAGAGGCTCTCCGCCGGTGATATCGACATTTCTGACACCGCAGCGGGCCATCTCGTCAATGATATGCAGACATTCTTCCAGGGACGGCTGTCGGTGTTTTCCTAAAGGCGCGTTCACCAGGCAATGGCGGCATTTCATGTTGCAAAGGCCGGTAATGCTCCAATGGACGGATCGCAGGAAACGGGAAGGATACACGTGGTAGCGCTGATAGCGCTTGAGCGGCTCCATTCGCATCACGGACTGAGCCAGCATACCCTTTGCCGTCATTTCAGTTATTGCCTTGCACCCGTCTTCGCATAAATCAGCCGGATCTATATCTTCTTCCCCGTTGCAATACAGAAGATCCATAAAGACATCCTTTTTGAAAAAAAGGGGCGTTTCTTTTTTATGATCTCCTGATTCCGCTGTGATCGCGTAAGGAGTCTTTTTCCAGCCGCGAAAAGCCCACGGCTCTTTTAACGCGTAATACATTTGTTTTCCTTATTGATTATTGCCGTCAGGAGAATACGGGTTATTGAATTTGACGCAGTAATAATCTTGCAAGCACTGTCTTGGTTCATCGCTATACATAAGAGCAGTAATACAGGAATAAGAGCCTATGCAGTTTACATTTCCTCCATTTCCCCCAACGATGCGGCTAAGCGCGTCCGGGTCAAGTTTCTCCCGCTCAGCGATGAAACGTTCTAACTGAGCAGTGGAAATATCATATCCAAGTTCAGCCGCAGCCTCGGAAAGCTCCCTGCCATTTTCCCGGCAGTCCCGGATCAGTTTATTGAATTTCTCAGCTGTTTCCGGGTTCCTCTTTACTTCTTCCATAAAGTTCTTCAGATCCTCAGTCATAGCTCTCTCTCCTTATTTCACTTGAATCACTTACGTTTGCGTCTTATCTCCCGGCAAGTCTGCTCCCTTTTGTAATATCATCAATCAAATCATCAATATCTGCTTCGAGTTCCAATACCGGTTTACATCCATCCTCTGCATTTATAAAGTATTCAGTAAAATTTATCTTCAAATCCAGGATCATCCCCGATATGCCGAAGCTTTACCCGCCGCTCTGGACGATCTTGGTGTTTTTCTTCAGAAGGTTCTCTGAATCGAGGGTGAATTTTTCCATGAAGACGGGGTTGTCCTCGCCTTCGATGATGATCTGGACCTGGCTGATGGCGGGAAGCTCGGTCAGGGAATTGACGATGGAGTAGACCGCGACCTCAGGATCCACCGGATTGGGATTGGTGAGGAAAGTGCTGTCAAGGGTCACCGTGCAGATATTGTCGCGGGTCAGGATATTGACGAGCCTGGTGTCCTTGTTGACGGTGGGATAATTGAAGTCACCGTTGGGACCGGCGATGATCTGCTCCACGACCACTCTCTCCATGGGAATGTTACCGTTGAAAACAACGGTCCTGTAGGTCTCTACCAGCTGTCTGCCGTCTGCGGAAGCAAAATAGAGGTGGATCTCCGCCCGCTCGAAGTTGAGCATTTCGCTGCCGGCATTGTAGATAAACTGGTCCGCTGTCATGTTTTCCGATTTGCTGCCGTTCTCATCTACAATCAGGGCGCCGTTGATACGGAAAGTGACGCGGCGGATCTCCTCCAGTTCACACATTGTGTTGACAATGGCCGCCCGGGTCAGCTTCTCCGTAATGTTATCCATCTTCCGGTAATCACCCGAAAAATCGATGGAGACAGTGTTTTTATCGATGGTAAAATCTCTGCGCTCAAAGCCGCTGATCGGTGCCGTCACGACCTCGTCAGCAGGAGCAGCAGTCAATGCATCCAGCAATTCCTCGGCCTGTCCGTAAACTGACTCGGCCTGCAGAGCCCTCTGTCTGGAGACAAGGCCGGTCTTGTCCATATTCAGATAAAAAACCCGGACAGAATCTTCCTCGGGTGCCGCGGCGGCACAGCCGCAAAGGCTGCCGCAGAGCAGGCAAAGAACCAGCAGGAAGACCAGCGGCAGACGGATCGGAGATAGAAAAATCTTCAGCAGGCAGATGTGCGGCAGGCGGAACAAGGGCGGGCGTTCTGCCCTGACAGCCCGGATGCCGCGGCTGCCCTTGGCGGGGAAAGTGCAGTCTATTCTCATAAATGCTCCCTCCCTTCCTCTGCAGATCCGGTTTCAGCTGATGCGGACGAAGGAACTGTTCCAGCCTCTTTGTCCGCCAGGGGCTTGTACTTGCGCCGGGATACATGGATAGTCTTTTCCACGTATTCTTTTTCCACAGTGTTCTTTTTGCGGCCGCGCAGAAGACGGGTGATCTGCCTGCGCTGTTTTCCGACCCTGAGTTCCATGGGCTCTGCCGAATACCGCAGCGGAATCCTGACGATAAAGGTAGTGCCCTCTCCCTCTCTGCTCTCGACGGAGATGGTGCCGTGATGGCGCAGGATGGCGCTCCTTGTGATCGACAGGCCCAGGCCGGTTCCGCCGATCTCGCGGGAGCGTGACTTGTCCACGCGGAAGAAACGTTCGTAGATCCTGTTCAGATCTTCCTCCGGAATACCGATGCCGTTGTCCGCGACTGTGAAGGAAAAATATTCCTCATCGGCATCCACTGTGACAATGACCTCTCCGTGCTCGTGGTTGTATTTGATGGCGTTCTCAACCAGGTTGGTGAGGACCAGATTGATGCGGGTGATATCCACCTCCGCGATGACTTCCCGGCGGTTTACAAGCGTCAGGGCAATATCGGCGGTCTCCGCAATGGGCCGCAGGCGCTTCATGACCGCCTTGGCCAGGGCGTTGATATCAGTCTCCGTGACCTCCAGGTCCGTATTGGTGCGGTCTTCCTTGACCATGTCCAGAAGATCGGAAATGATCTTGTTCTCACGGTCGATCTCATGGTCGATGTCTTCCAGAAACTCTCTGTAAACAGCGGGATCGACATTCTCCTCGGACAAAAGAGAAGCCGCAAGGACCTTCATGGACGTCATGGGCGTCTTGAGCTCATGGGATACGTTGGCGACGAATTCCTGCCGCGACTGGTCCAGAGCGTTCATGCGGCCCAGAACATTGTTGAAGGCGTCCGCGATATGTCTGGTCTCCGTGTATATAGGCGCTGAAATCGGCTCGTTTGAGTAGCCCTCCTTGACCTCGCTGATATCCCTGGACAGGACTTCAAAGGGGCGGACCAGCATGCCGGAAATAATGATGGAGGCAAAAAAGACCACGATCATCATGATGACCTGCAGCATAAGGGCTTTTCGCCGGAGGATCTCCTTGGTCTTTTGTATATACTCAGTCGATGTACTGGCCAGGAGTACCCCTCGGACAGAATTGGCCTGGCTGCTGTCACTGGTCTGGCCGCTTCTGCCGAAGCTGTATTCTCTGTACTCGGTCATATCTCCGGAATCCGTAATATTCCTGTTAAGATAATAATCCAGGCCCTCCATGGACCTGGTCTCAATGATCGGAACAACGATCTCTATAAATCCGTATTCTCTGTCATAGTTTTCAGACCCGTCCCGGTTTCCTGTCTTCAGACAGGTGATGACGTCCTGTGAGACGATCGTCTTGTTTTCCGAGAGGCTGTAGGTATCTTTGACAACTGTCAGAGTGGGGTCGATGATCATCAGACGTCCGTCGTACAGAGTTCCGAATTCGGAGAGCTCCGCATCGACCTGGCCGGACTGGTGATTGACCAGATAATTGGTATTGATCAGGTGGTTGGCAATAGAGCGCAGCTGATCCCTGACCTGCTCCACACGCACTTCAACAGCCCTCTCCTCGTAGTTCCGCAGAATTCCGTCCTGGAGAAGGATGCACGGCACCGCGCCGACCAGAAATATGATGATGAAAAAAATGACCCGCAGGCTTCGAAAGAACACCAGCCTGTCCAGGACTTTTCTGATTCGTTCCCGCATAGTTCTTCCTGTTTCCTGCTCCGGAACCAATTCTCCCTGCTCCGGAACACAGTCCTCTTACTCCGGAACAAAAATTTTCCTGCTCCGGAACTGATTTTTTTGTCCGGAACAAAGTCTGCTCACTCCGGAGCAAAGTCTCATCTCTCCTGGCTCCGGAAATAGTATCCGACACCCCACTTGGTCTGCACGTACCTGGGCTCGGACGCATTGTGCTCGATTTTTTCGCGCAGGCGGCGGATATGAACATCCACTGTGCGCACGTCACCGGGATATTCCTTGCCCCAGACCATCTGCAGCAGGGTCGTGCGGCTGTAGACCTTGCCGGCATGCGTCGCCAGAAGTTCGAGCAGTTCAAACTCCTTGCTGGTGAGATTGATCTCCTTATCCTCAAGGGAGACGCGGCGGTTGTCCAGGTCCATGCGCAGATCGCCCACCTCTATGATATTTTCGTTCACAGGCTCCTGCTTCCGCGCACGTGAAGTACGGCGGATGATTGCTTTGATCCTTCCCTTGACCTCCAGGGGATTGAAGGGTTTGGTGACATAATCGTCGGCGCCGTAATCAAGTCCCAGTATTTTGTCCATGTCATCGCCGCGCGCTGTGAGCATGATGATCGGGACATCCGAAAACTCTCGCACCTGCTGCAGGACTTCGAATCCTGACAGCTTGGGGAGCATGACATCCAGCAGCACGATATCAAACTGCCCGTCCCTGATCATGTTGACAGCTTCTTCGCCGTCATAGGCACATTCCACTTCATGTCCGTCCTGAAGGAGGCTGAAACGCAGCCCTTTAACAATCATCTTCTCGTCATCAACGACCAGAACTTTTGCCATAAATACGTTTCTCCTTAATCCTGTAAAAGTTTCTCCTTTATCCTGTAAAAAAAGTATATACAGTGATGCATTATACAGTGATGTAGTCTTTCATCTTCTGAAAGCTGGCATCCTTGATGCCCGGGACTTTCATGAGATCTTCGATTGCCTCAAAGCGCCCGTTCTGTTCCCGATACTCAATGATGCGCTGTGCCTTGGCCTCTCCGACACCCGGGATCTTCATCAGCTGCTCTTTGGAAGCAGTGTTCAGATTGATCTTCTCTTCCTGATTTCCTGTGCCCGCATCGTCTTTGGCCGTTCCCGCGCCCTGCAGGCCGGATATACCGGACAGGCCGGGCGCCGCACCCGGAACTGCCGTTCCCGCGCCGGACCTTTCCTGCTCAAGGCGGAGTGCCTCCGCCTCTTCCTTTGTCGGGACACGGATCTGCCAGGCATCCTCGATTTTCATTGCCAGATTCAGGTAGGATCTGTCTGCGTCCCCGCTGAATCCCCCTGCCGCATCAACGGCATCCCGGATCCGGCTTCCCGCAGGAAGTGAATACACACCTTCTCTTCTGACTGCGCCGCAGACGTGGACAGTGAGGAGACTCTCCTGCACCTCCTCGTCCATCGGCCCCGCTTCCGCATCACTCTCTTTGTCTGAGGATATTCCCTCTTTCTCTGCCGGGCGATCGCCTGATACCCGGCCGTCTGTTAACCTTTCTCCCGATAAATGATCGTCTAATACTCTGCCGTCTGCTAACCTGTCTCCCGATAAATGACCGTGTGTTATTTGATCATCTGTAAATCGGTCATCAGTTAAGCCCGCCCCGGTGGTTTCCTGTTCAAGGACTCTTTCCGCGGACTGCCCGGGATCAATCTCTTCCAAAACAGGTTCCCCGCCCTCTGCAGAACAGCCCAGCAGAAAAAATGAAAGAAGAAAAGGAAAGACAAAAACCAGGATCCGTATAAAGACAGGTCCGTTTTCCGGCGCAGTCCCCGGCAGCCGCCGGCTGCGCGGCAGGAAAATGAAAGAAAAGTTATCACCAAAAAATCGCAGCCTTCCTGTATTTTTGACAGCTGCGTAAAATAGAGAGATAATGATACTTGCAATCACACAAACACCTCCGCTTGGAAAACGGCGGCTTCACCCTGTGCAGTAAATCTATTGTAACAGGTCGCCTCTCATTTTGCACGCTGTTTTCAATTTACCGGCCTCTCACAGCCGGCCGGTCCTGCCGGACCGCCCCTGCGCGGCGGCAGGACGGAAAGGAATCTCTGTCATGTGCACCCGTTTTTACGTTCTGCCCGGCTCGCCGGATCTCGAATATATCCAGGAAGCAGCACGCCGGTCCCCCCTGCTGCGCAGATTTGTGCGCCTCCGCAATATGGAGACGGCGCAAAGAGGCTGCGATGCGGCAAGTGATGCAGGCGGGAATGCAGGCGGCGGTGCAGGTGATCAGGCACGCGGTGATGCGAGCGGCAATTCAGCCGGTAGTTCAGGCGGTGATTTCACCCGAATCCTGACAACAGCCGGTGAGATCCGGCCCACGGACATCGTCCCTGTGCTGGCACCGGACAGAGGCGGCAATGCAGCTGTCTATCCCATGCAGTGGGGATTCAGGCTGCCGCCCCGGGGGAAGACCGCTCGACGTGAGGCCGCGGCGGGTCCGGGTCCCGCCAAAGGGATGCTCCTGGTCAACGCCCGCTCTGAAACTGCCGCTGACAAACCGGCCTTCCGCGACGCGTGGGCATCCCGCCGCTGCATCATTCCGGCATCCTGCTATTATGAGTGGGAACACTATACAGATGAGAGAGGGCGCAAAAAGACCGGGCAGAAATACGCGATCAGCGCGAAACCTTCGATCGCAGCAGACTCCGCAATCGGCGCAAAATCTTTGATCGAAGCAAACTCCGCGATCGGCGCAAAATCTTTGATCGAAGCAAACTCCGCGATCGGCGCAAAATCTTTGATCGAAGCAGACTCCCCAATCGACGCAAAATCCGCCTCTCTGTCCGAAACGGCTTTCAAAGCAGCCCTGCAGAGGGCGGAGAGCCCCCTGGCAGGACAAGTCCTTCAGGCTTCTTCCGTAACCTGGCTGTGCGGACTCTACCGGATCGAAAACAATGTCCCTGTATTCGTGGTCCTGACAAGGGAGCCCGGACAGGAACTTGCCCGCATCCACGACCGGATGCCGCTGATCCTGCCTCCGGAGGCAGCATTGGAGTGGATTCTCCCGCAGACAAGGCCGGAAGATCTGCTGCAATATGCACTGACTGACATGAAAATACGGGCAGTGGACTGATCTGCAGCCGCTGCCCGTATTTAATATTTCTCCGGAGTGCAGGACCCGCGGGAGGGCCTCGCATTTACCGTACTGTTTTCAGCTTTTTCCCTGCTCTTTTTCCTGCGCTTCCTCATTCTTTTATCTGCGCTTCCACGTTCTTTTTTCTGCGCTTTCTCCTCTTTTTCCTTCCGGTCTTTTTCTTTTCCAGAAGTTCCAGTCCCACGCTCTGTGTCTCTCCCTCAACAGCAGCAGCCAGCCATTTGGCCATGCTGGGTATGCCGCGGCGATGCAGGTAGAATTCGGGCTGCCGCACCATAGTGTGGATGGTCCCGCCTCGGTAGAGGACCGGGCGCCGCCAGTCATAGAGATAGATTCCGAATGAGGGGGTCACCTTCTGCAGGGCCCGCACCATGTCCCTGAGCTGGCGTGTAAAAAGGCGCTGCATCCGCTCATCGGTATCATATTTTTTGTTGTGGACGTCATTATAAAAAGCGCTCAGCAGGTAGTCCCGCACCGAGCAGGCATAGAGATAGCGGTACTGATCTCCTCTCCTGCGGTAGAGGGCCCGGTACCAGTCCAGCGTCAGGTTCTGGCCCCGGATGTTTTCGGTGATATCCTCCCGGACATTCCAGACCTCGCGGGCCGTTTTTTTCCATTCCTTATTGAGGAGAAGGGCGCTGTCCGAGAAAAGGGTGACATCGCGGCAGGAGGGATAGAACTCCTGATGAATCTGTTCCGCCAGGGCGGGCACTGCAAAGGCGCCGGCGCTCTCTCCGGCGATCATCAGCTTGTCCGCATCCGCGAAGAGGGTTTTGGTGATGCGCATGGACATCAGGAAATTCTCGTAGCCGTGAAAATACAGGCACTGGTCCTGTCCCTCTTCATCCTTGTAGCGGTAGATATTCCTGCCCAGGTGCATGTCTCCGGTGGCATAGGTGATCACGACAAAATTCCAGTCGCGGAAAGGATTGCGTCTGGCGCTGTTGTCTGTGATCCCGACACCGATATTAAAGAACTGGGTAAAGGGACGGAGATTGCTCCAGTAATAATTGGGATGCCATGCCAGGACCCGGCCGCCTGTCACGGGACGGGCAGCTGTGTAGGGGTTCCATGCAATGCCGCCGCCGGACAAAAACACACACAGATGGTCTGTCGTGCCCTTTCTCACATAAATGTGATATTCCGAGCCGTCCGCTGTCTTTCCGCCCTCAACAGGAACGCGGTACCACTGGTGGGTCTCCATCTCCGGCACCTGCTGCGAAGCGCCCTGTCCTGGACGGACCCGGAGTTCCGGCGCCTCAAAACGGGCATTCTCCATGACATTCCCGATCACGTTCTCCGCCTGGTCTCCGATCATCTCCTGCAGGTTCTCAAGCGCATGCCCGGCAAGGTGTTTTCCGCCGCCGGCTGCTCCCTCCGCTTTTTCCCCGATCGTTTCCTGTCCGGCCCCGATCGCGCGGCCGTTCTGTTTTTTCTCTTCCTTCATGTATCAGTATCCCCAAACAGGTTGTCTCTATATTTGTCATTTGTCGTTTTTTTTTGCACATCCGGGACGGCCCCCGGGCTTACATCCCGGCTCCCTTCGTCTCAGGGCGGGAATATCCGCAGCTTGTCTGCCTCTTCTCAGTCAGGCGGAGCAGCTGCCTCCGTATCACATGTGCAGATATTTTGCGGCGGCATCCCGGAGCATATCTCCCCGGAAGATAACGAGACTGCTGACCAGGATCAGCATAAGCGCGATACAGAGAACAGCCGGCGCTATATTCTTATTCAATCCCATAGCAATCGGGATAATCTGCAGAAGGCTCATCAATACATCAAAAGCCGGATACAGGATGAATTCCTGCAGCTCCATCTGCTGGAACTTCGCCGCAGCAAATGTGACCGCGATGAGCATCAAAAACATGGAAGGGACCCCCCAGGTGACTGCCCATGATCCGCTCCTGGTCAGGTGGGCGATGAGCAGGAGCAGCGCCATGATAATGTAGCCCTGAGTCGTCAGCATACGGATCAGGTTATTGCGGTAATAGACTGCAATCTGAAAATCCACCCCGGCGAGGAGGATGACCAGCATGAACACGTAAATCCAGCTGGCAGTGAATCCTTTGATGATCTCAAAGGCCCCCAGCAGAATCTCCAGGCTGACGCATGCGAAAGTCACGACCTGGATCATGCGCCGGAAACTCACCCTGGGACTGGGGAGCTTCACGAAGGGATCATCCGTCTCACCGCCCATATCAATCAGCTCTCTCTGGCAGAGGGGGCAGCGGGCTTTCCTGCCCCTGATCTGTACCCTGCAATTCGGACAATACTGCATTTTTTTCCTCCCGAACTTTCGGTGCTGCAGAAATATCGTTTTCTTTATTATCACGCTTCTGTGCTGCAAAATCGGTATCTTCAGAGTCCCAGGTATCATTTGCGGCGATCTCCACATCGATCCCCAGAGCGACCATTTTCCGGAAGAAACGCATCATG
>CAMKEX010000073.1 GCA_946411695.1 uncultured Lachnospiraceae bacterium | reverse complement strand
GAAAAAGCATAATTATCAAAACGCAAAACATCAAAAACTAATAGGTTTTGCGTTTGATCAGAGAAACTTAAACAGGGAGAAGGGGACGGTTCTCTGTCTCCCCTTTGGGACAATTGAAGATTGTGATATAGCTCGAAAAGGCCGGTGCGTGCTTCACATGTGGAGTCCGCTCCGGCTTTTGCTGCACATGGGTTTGACAAGGGACAGGCGGAATGATACTATGCAAGTATACACTTGCATAGCTCGTTTAAGGAGTATGAAACATGTTTGATGAGACCCAGATCAAAATAATAGATGCCACTATGACCATTATCGTGGAAAAGGGATATTCGGGAACTACAACAAAGAATATTGCTAAACTTGCAGGGGTAAATGAATGCACCATATTCCGGAAATTTGATGGGAAAAAAGAAATTGTTCTGGCGGCGATGTCGCTTCCGAAGTGGAATCCAGGTCTTTCAGAAAAGGATTTTGCCTATGTCGGAATTCCGGAAGAGGATCTGGTTTCATTTTCCAGAACCTATATGACAAAAGTGACCCCGCAAATGGTAAAGATTTCGATCGGACTGCGTTCGGCAGAACTTGAGGGGATCGCGCTCCCGGGAATCATGAAGATACCGGAGGTTTTCAAAAAGGTATTGAAGCAATATTTTATGGAAATGATAGAAAAAGGAAGGCTGAAAAACTGCGATGTGGAAAGCGCTGCGCTCCAGTTTATTGCAATGAATTTTGGATTTGTTTTCCTGAACGCATCGTTTGGGGATCAGCTGATCGGTATTTCCAGGGATGAATATATTCGAAGCAGCGTGAATGTTTTTCTAAAAGGCCTGGAATGATCCGGCTGATACGTGTCCGCTAATGCGGGCACGTAAAAAAATATCTTTTATGCAAGTGAACACTTGCACAACAGAAAGAGGAAAGGAGAGGAAAATGGCATACAAGAAGATCCATCAGATCAGGATTGATTTCAATGTAACGGAAAAAATCATGAGATATGTTTATGTCTACATTATTGAAGCCGGGGACTGCTATATGATCGACTCCGGAGTGTATGGATGTGAAGAGCAGATTTCATCCTATATGGAAAGCATAGACAGGAAGATTTCCGATATTAAAAAGATATTTCTGACGCATGCACATCCGGATCATATCGGTTCTGCAGCATGGTTTCGGGAGAATATAGGCTGCGAAATATACGCGGGTCGGGGAGAGCGAAGGTGGATCGAAGATATTGACCTTCAGTTTTCGGAGAGACCGATTCCGAATTTCTATATTCTGGCAGGCAGATCGACAAAGGTCGATCATGTATTGAAAGACGGCGATGAGGTCCTGCTTGAAGAAGGGCTGTTGATCCATGCCTGCCGAACAGCGGGGCACAGCGCTGATGAAATGTCGTATCGACTGGAGGATGCTTTCTTTATAGGGGATACGGTTCCGGTCCGAACTGATATACCGATCATCATCGATGTGGCGGAAATGCTCGCCTCTATCAAGGCACTTAAGCGAGAGGAAGGGATCTGCAGCTTTTACCCTGCCTGATAAACAAGGATAACAGCACACTTGTCACATGCACAGTCCTGTCCCCGAACAATTCGGGGAAGAGGGCATATCCGGTAACACGGATCACTCCCCACTGCATGGTGGGACAACTCAGCGCACAGGCTTGTGGGGCGTTGTTTAAAAAAACCTCGAGGCAGGCATCGTCCAACTACGGCATCGGAACAAACGGAGAGATCGGCCTGTACGTTGACGAGAGCAAACGCTCCTGGTGCAGCTCCAATGCCGACAACGACAACAGGGCGGTCACCATTGAGTGCGCATCTGATACGCGCAGCCCCTACGCGATGAACAGTAAAGTCTATGCCTCGCTGGTCAGGCTCTGTGTGGACATCTGCCGGAGATATGGGAAAAAGAAACTCCTCTGGTTTGCGGATAAGGACAGGACCCTTGCCTATAAGCCGAAGGAGGACGAGATGGTCATCACGGTCCACCGGTGGTTCGCCAACAAGTCGTGTCCCGGAGACTGGCTCTACAACAGGCTTGGAAAACTGGCGGATGAGGTGACGGCACAGCTGACCGGTACTGAGCAGAAAGATGCCGCGGCAGAGAGGGAGAAAACAGCAAAGCTGTACAGGGTACAGTGCGGAGCATTTTCCAGTGAGGGCAACGCGGAGAAGAGGGTAAAAGAACTGAAGGCTGCCGGCTTCGACGCAGTCATCATGGAGGGATGATCTATGGCTAAGACAATGTATAAGATCCAGATCGGCGCGTATAGGCAGAAGAGTAATGCCCAGAAGATGGCAGCGAAGCTGAAGAAAGCAGGGATCCCCGCGACGATCATCACCGCGGGAGACCTCATGAAAGTGCAGTGCGGGGCTTTTTCTGTAAAGGCAAACGCGGATAAGAGGCTCGCGGAGGTGAAGAAGAAGGGGTTTCTGAATGCGGTCCTCATCACAGTGCCCGGGACAGAGAAGACAGCATCGGCACCAGTGGTCACAACAGCAGGCCGCATCCGTATCGCGGCGCTTGCCTTCTTCGACACCGGGAATGAAGCGCAGCAGTACGGTGACTGCACGGCCCTGATATCATGGCATTCCACGCCGATTCTTCCATCCCGAAGACCATCGACGAGTGGCTGGACCAGTTCGAAATGTTCTCTATCTATCAGGTCCTTCCTCAGATCCTTGAACTGTGGGGCGAGAACCTGATGACGGATGTCCAGGCAAAAAAAGGACTGGCAGAAGTGAGCGGGAAATGACCACGCCACTGTTCCTTCTGCGCTGCACGGAGGTCGGGATTTCTATCAGAGATCTCGACCTCCTTACTATCGGCGTGATTATTGATATGTGGACAGAGAAGGTGAATGACAGTGTTGGATACGTTAGAAGCCACGGTAAGGATGCGTATATTAGGGAAGCGGGACAAAGGGATTTCGATATGTTTTAAATAAAACCTTTCGGTATCTTTCATTCAAGGGCTAAAAGAAATTCTATTATTCTTCAGCAGGTTGTAAAGGCTCAGTCTCAGGATTCAGTTCCTTCAACAACTTGTATAGTAATTCGTTTGTTTTGCTGGATACTTTTGTGTATTTAGGAGCATCCGAATATAATCTTAGCAGGCTTACGCTTTTCATCCTGTCGGACAGGCTCATCTCAGCATTACGGATAGCAGATTCATTTATATGGTAATATGTCGTCGTGATTGCTCCTTTTAATTCATCTCCGTTGATGAAGATCTTTTTGAACGAGTCCGGAACATCGCTATCTTGGGAAAATTTCTTGAATTGTTCAAGCGAAATACGGATATCTGCTCTGTTCATAAGCAATTGACCATAAATGTATTTTTCCTGTTCTTTAGTTATTGGTTTTTTTGTAATTAATATCCGCTGCGCTGTTGGAACACGGTTTACTCCTGCGCAACTAACCAAAGCAAGACCGATTCTGGAGTAAAGCTTTTCATATTCAAGTACTATATAGGGCAATATTATAAAGACATCTTCTCCGATTTTTTCATTCGAACAGGTAATGTACAAAGCACGCATTTTTTGAGATAAGCGAACTGTTCCTTGGTACTCCTTAGTGATTTTGGATCCTTTTATGTAGTTCCTGTCAACTGAAATACGAATTTTTGCTACTAGATGTGGATTTCCTTTTTCTTTCATCAATGAAAGCGTGCCGGTAATCGGACCGGATTCATCAGAAATGGTTCGATACATAAGGAGATTATAGTCTCCGATGTAATTCTTGAACAGATTTGATTCCGAACTAGAAATAATTGTTTCCCCATTAGAAACTGGAAGGTCTATTATTTCTTTGTCGCCGGAAGAAAGCAGTTGGTTGAGATCCAGATGAAGAGACTCTGCAATATTTGAGACATTTGCTATTGTAAAACCCGAGGGTGATTTTTCGTTCAACATTTTTGATAACATTGGGCGAGATAGTTTATACCCGTTTTCTCCACATTTTTTTATAACCTCGGCTTGCGTATAACCCAGTCTTGAAATGGCAAATCTAAGGCGTGCGGATATTTTCTTGATGTACTCTGATGACAGATCAGCATTATCCTTTGCTTTTGTCATGTTTTTTTTCCTCCAGTTCTTGTTGGGAGTTAACTGTATATAAGAAAGAGCGGGGAAGAAAATGCCCCTATTTTGGTATAACATAAATAATCATATCATTTTTCTGAAAAAAAGAATATGTGATTCTTTACTGAATATCAGCATGTTTTTTCGTTGGAAATGCCAATATAATTACTAGGAAATATATGTTAATATTTAGGAAACATTAAAATACGGGTTATTAAGGGGGTGATGTCAGTGAACAGTCATCTTGAGATAGGGTTGGTTGTGTAAAAATATTTACCTTTTTTATTTCCACCCTATACCAGACAAAACTATGCCAAAGCTGTTTTAAGACAAAGGGGGAAAAAAATGGACAATGAAATCTGTATCTATTCTGTTGATGGCGTTGACTTGAAACCGAGCTATATTGACCTCATGGTAATGAGTATTATCAACCGGCCTGATATTAAAGGGATTACAGTTGTCAGAAAAGAAGAAAGCAGACCGGTAAATAATATTGGTGTTGATTTTAGCTCTAAAGGCATTTCATTTGGCTATAAAAAAGGCGTCGAGAAGGTATCATATATTCAGTACACTTTTGAAAAGAAATGAGATTACGCTGGGATGCATGCGGACACAATTCAAAGGATTGGCCCATGCATCCCGGGAAAAGATATTAAACAGGCACCGCATATATATAAGTGTTAGTAATTAGCAAGGAGGTGTCAAAGTGAGTAAAGAAAGGGGAAATGAGAAACGGACTGTTATCGTAGAGAGAGATGGAGAAGTAACGATCAGGCAGACGGAAACAGTTGTAACTGAAGGAACTGAAGTGTGTATTAGATGGAGATGGTGTATTCTCTTCGTAATATTGATCGTTTTCTTCTTCTTAATAATAGGTAGAGGCTCTAAGATCAGGGAAAGTATTGACACTTCTGAGAGACCCACCACTCAGGGGCAGTCATTTGTTGTAGCGGAGGATGTATCTGTGGATACCGGAATGATGTTTCCTGACAGCAGCAAAGTCCTTTTAACCTATGATGACATTGATAAATGCGATAATAAAGACAGGTATTCTGAACTTGAAATTATCCAGCATGCAATTAATGAACTGTATGCTCGTAAAGGTTATCATTTTACAGATCCAGAGTGGTATGCTTATTACAGCAATTATCCTTGGTATGTCGACAGAGGGCTGACGGGAGAGGAAACAGTTGAAAAGTTTAATAAGATAGAATTACAGAACATGAAGTTCCTGGTAGAAAATAGGAAACGTATAAGAGGATATTAAAAAAGATATAGTCCCTGAACGTGCATACGTGTAGAAAGCATCATCTTAACGGATGGTGCTTTTTTAATGCCTAAAAGAAGGAGGTGGGGATCATGGCAGGCAACAGAATCAAGGGTATTACTGTAGAGATCGGTGGTGACACAGCTGGTCTGGATAAAGCCCTGAAAGGTGTCAATTCTACGATCAGAACAACGCAGACCTCTTTGAAGGACGTAAACAAGCTCCTGAAACTTGATCCCTCCAATACAAACCTCGTCACTCAGAAGCAGAGACTCCTGATGGATGCAATCTCCGCAACGAAAGAAAAGCTGGATGCCCTGAAAACAGCCCAGGAGCAGGCAAAGCAGCAGCTCGAAAACGGGACTCTGGGGCAGGATAAGTATGATGCTCTGCAAAGGGAGATTGTCGAGACAGAGCAGGAACTTCAGCGCCTGCAGCGGGAAGCTGAAACAACAAGCAGTGTTCTTTCAAATATAGATGAGGCTGGAAAGAAGTTCGAAAAGGTTGGTGACTCGATCACTAATGCCGGAAAGGCTGTGATGCCGGCATCTGCAGCGGTGGCAGGTCTCGGTGCTGCGGCAGTAAAGACCTCTGCCGACTTTGATTCTGCCATGAGCCAGGTGGCAGCTGTTTCTGGAGCGACCGGTGATGATTTTACCGCTCTCCGGGATAAAGCCCGTGAGATGGGATCAAAGACGAAGTTCTCCGCATCCGAGGCGGCTGAGGCAATGAACTACATGGCCATGGCAGGATGGAAGACAGGTGACATGCTCTCTGGTGTGGAAGGCATCATGAACCTGGCTGCGGCTTCCGGCGAGGACCTGGCAACTACCTCTGACATTGTTACCGATGCCCTGACTGCCTTTGGACTTAGCGCGAAAGACTCCGGCCATTTTGCTGATATCCTTGCGGCAGCATCCTCCAATGCGAATACCAACGTTTCCATGATGGGCGAGACCTTCAAGTACTGCGCCCCAATCGCCGGAGCTCTTGGGTTTTCTGCTGAGGATACCGCACAGGCGATCGGCCTTATGGCAAATGCGGGTATCAAGGGATCGTCTGCGGGTACAGCCCTTCGTACTACCATGACAAAGCTTCAGGGAGACCTGAAACTCTCCGGTGCAGCTTTCGGAGAGATCACAGTTAAAACAGCCAATGCTGACGGCTCAATGCGGGACCTCAATGATATCCTGGCTGACTGTCGTGTTGCCTTCTCTCAGATGACGGAGTCGGAGAAAGCTGCAGCCGCGGAATCTCTGGTGGGTAAGAATGCAATGTCCGGATTCCTCGCCCTGATGAATGCGGCACCCGCTGATATTGAGAAGCTCGAGACCGCGATCTCCACCTGTTCGGATGAGATCGACGGATATAATGGTACGGCAGAAAAGATGGCTGCCGTCATGCAGGACAACTTAAATGGTCAGCTCACCATACTGAAATCTCAGTTGCAGGAACTGGCCATTTCTTTTGGCGACATGCTCATGCCTATGATCCGGAAAGCAGTGTCTGCTGTCCAGGGATTTGTCGACAAGCTCAACGGCATGAGTGAAGGGCAGAGAAACGCGATCCTGAAAGTGGGATTATTCGTCGCCGCCCTGGGACCGTTCCTGGTGATATTGGGGACGTGTATATCGAAGATCGGCATCGCCATGCAAGGCTTTGTAAAGCTGGCCGGAGCATTCGGAAAACTGAAAGCTGCAGTATCCGGAGCAGAAGGAATACTTGGAAAAATAGGTGCAGCCCTGGGCGGTGTATCCCCTCCAATCTTAGCTGTCGTAGCAGTGATCGCAGTCCTTGTGGCTGCGTTTATTCATTTATGGAAAACTAATGATGGCTTCCGAGAAGCGATCATCGGGACATGGCAGCGGGTCAAAACAGCGATCAGCTCTTTTGTCGAAGGAATCACCTGCGCTGGTGCGCAAGGGTCCACGATCAGCACTGTGAGGCTCCAGGTCGGGACGCAGTCCATTTCACAGTCCTACTCAGCGTCTGCCCTTCCGCAGATCGATACGATCACGCAGAGCGGCAGCCTTACTGTTACGGTGACAGTGACGGACAGCCGCGGAAGGACCGGGTCCAAGACCGGGACAGTTACCTTCACACCATACTCGGCTCCCAAGATTACGAGATGCGTCAGTGAAAGGTGTGATTCCTCAGGGAATCTCGATAATGACGGTACCTACTTCCGGAGCACAACAACTGTGGAGTACTCCTCCTGCGGTGGGAATAATGCTATCACTATGACGATGAAGTATAAGAAGACGGATGCGGTCGTGTATAACCCGGAGGTAACTCTTGTGCCCGGGATAAATATCTGCGGAGGAGGAAACCTTGATACGGAGTTCTCCTACGATGTGCTGTATACGGTATCGGACCAGTTCCGGTCCGTTTCCTTCATGGATTATGTATCCACTGCCGTTTACCTGATGCATTTCCTTCACGGAGGGAAAGGAGTCGCTTTTGGCCAGAAATCCACGATCGAGGACTGCGTGGACTTTAATTTCCAGGCGCTGTTCCGGAAACTCGCCACGTTCCTCGGAATTGCTAAGTTCAGGCAGTCTGATAAGGACCGTGTAGTGATCAACGATCCCAATCAGTCCAGCCCGCTTATGGTAGACCCGAACGGAGGCGGGACACTTTACCCGATCGTATTATCCAATTCACCAGCCTTTACCGGGACACCCACTGCACCCACGGCATCGGCCGGTACGAATACCACGCAGATAGCAACGACAGCCTTTGTGGGAAGTGCTGTGAACGCAGTGTACAGCTCCCCAACATTCACCGGCGCACCAAAAGCTCCAACTGCTGCAGTAGGTACTAACACAACGCAGCTCGCCACCACTGCCTTCGTACACAGTACAGTACACAAGCAGGCCACGCAGATCTACAATACAAAAGTGACTGCCGCAGATGTAAGTACAACTTATAAATATACGACGATCAGTGCGCTGGCCAACTGGAACATGGTCGTCATACGCTGTGCCGTGCATAATAACATCCTGAACCTTGTTTTTATAAGGCCTTTCCAAAGCGGCCAGCAGTTTTCGGACACACCGAACAGCAGTACTTATGTCAGAGGCGGTTTTATCGTGGACTGGACCAATAAGCGTGTGGGGATCAGGTGCGTTAACGGAAATGATACGACAAGGGCAACAGTATATTTTGATTATGTATATGGGATCTTTTAACGGGCGCTCTTTACCGGGTGCCTTTTTTCATGCAAAAGAAAGGAGATAACAATGAAAGAATTCTGGGCTATGTGTCAGTTTGTTTTCACAGCTGTCGGTGGGTGGCTTGGCTGGTTCCTCGGAGGATGCGACGGCCTGCTTTATGCCCTGGTGATTTTTGTGGTGATTGATTATGTGACGGGTGTGATGTGCGCGGCGACAGACCACAAGCTGTCGAGCGAGGTTGGATTTAAGGGAATCTGCCGCAAGGTGCTGATCTTCCTTCTGGTCGGCGTCGGCCATGTGCTGGACACGCAGGTCATCGGGACCGGCAGTGTGCTCCGCACCGCAGTGATTTTTTTCTATCTTTCCAATGAGGGTGTTTCCCTTCTGGAGAACGCTGGGCACCTGGGTCTTCCCATCCCGGAGAAGTTAAAAGTCGTGCTCGAGCAGCTCCATGACCGGGCTGAGAAAGAGGGTGATGGATAAGTCTGTTTGACAGTGAGCCTGCAGGTCCTTTTCGAAGGATCTGCAGGCCTTTTTTTTGTGTGTAAAAAGGTCTCCTTTCTGGGCGTAGGAAAGTAAATGATAGAGAAAGGAGACAATCAGCATGGACAATCAGACAATCCCCGTCAGTGAAAAGTATATTCTTACCATTAATGAGGCTTCACAATATTTCAATATCGGCAGCAAAAAGATAAGGCGTCTCGCGGAGGACAATATCGGAGTTTTCGCTCTTTATAACGGGAACAGATGCATGATAATCAGGCAGAAATTCGAAGAATATCTTCAGAAGGCGACTTCAATCTGAATCCTTTTTCTCTGCTGAAAGTAGTTGACTTCAGGCAGTTTCAGAGTGATGTATGGTGTACTACAGAACCGGAAAAAGGAGGTTTATATGGACCAGAACACCATACCAGTCTCAGAAAAATTTCTTTTGACGATTCGGGAGGCTTCCGAATATTTCAACATCGGGATCAAGTATATGAGGCGCCTTGCGGAAGAGCATGGAGACAGTTTTGCAATTCGGAACGGAAACCGACTGCTGATCATACGGAGGAGGTTTGAGGAATATATCCTCAGCCGTCTCACAGGAGGGGAAGGAGGGAACAGGATTTGAGAAGACCGCCATTGCAGGACAAAGAGATATTCAATCCGGAAGAAGCAGCGGCTTTCTACGCGCTGAGTCTTCCAAAGTTCCGGGCATTCCTCAGAAATGAAAAAGGACTGCCGTTCACTGCGTTGTACGGAAAGAGAAAACTCATCATCAGAGGAATATTCGAAACATATATCACTTCACATCCAGAGATAAAGGAGGAACTAAAGAGTGGGAAACTTTCCAAAAAGACGTGATTCCAGGCACAGGGTCTTGCGCAGAGGAGAATCCATCCGGGCAGATGGGAAATACCAGTTCAAGTACCACGTGAACGGGAAACCGAAGTTCGTTTACAGCTGGAGACTGGAGCCGAGCGACAAGCTGCCGCAGGGAAGGAAACCCTGCCTTTCACTCAGGGAACTGGAAAAGAAGATCGGTTACGACCTGGACTCCATGATGGATCCGACGAGAAAGAACATGACCGTGATGGAGCTGGTCGAGCGGTACCTTGCAACAAGGACGGGCGTTAAGCCCAACACACGGACAAACTACAAGTTCGTGAAGAACCTTCTTGCAAAGCAGAATTTCAGCGGCAGGAAGATCGGGGAGGTGAAGACCTCCGACGCAAAGCTGTTCCTGATCGGCCTTCAGGCAGAGGGCAAAGGCTACAGCACCGTAAAGACGGTCCGCGGGGTCCTGAGACCGGCTTTCCAGATGGCAGTGGATGATGACTGCCTGCAGAAGAATCCATTCGGTTTCCAGCTTGCCGGCGTTGTGGTGAACGACAGCGTGACGAGAGAAGCCATCACCCGGGACCAGATGCGGAAGTTCCTGAAGTTTGTTCATGACGACAACTGCTACTGCAAATACTACGAGGTGGTATACATACTTTTCCACACCGGAATGCGTATCTCCGAGTTCTGCGGACTTACCCTGAAGGACCTGGACATGGAGAACAGGATCATCAATATCGACCATCAGCTGCAGAGGACCTCCTCAATGGAATACGTCATTGAGTCTACAAAGACGAATGCGGGCACGAGAAAGATCCCCATGACGGAGGATGTGTTCCGGTGCTTTCAGGAGATCATCGAGAACCGGGAAGTTCCAAGAGTTGAGAGGATGGTCGGCGGCTATACAGGCTTTCTCTTCCTGGACAACATGGGCATGCCGCTTGTGGCGATGCACTGGGAGCATCGCTTCAACAACATGGTCAAAAGATACAATGAGATCTACCGGGTGCAGATGCCCAACATCACTCCGCACGTCTGCCGCCATACCTACTGCAGCAATCAGGCAAGGGCCGGGATGAATCCGAAGACGCTACAGTACCTCATGGGGCACTCGGAGATAGGGGTGACGATGAACGTATACACGCACCTGGGTCTGGAGGATGCAGCTGCGGAGATGGCAAGGATGAAGGTGGTCGAAGAAGTACGGCAGGAGCAGGAGAAGGTCTCTGGGGAGACAAGATCGAGTGAAATGACACAGAAAATGTTCAGAGTGATCTGAACGGAAGAGCAGCGGCCCTTCACCTTCGGGTGGAGGGCTTTTTTTTCGTAGAAAAAAGATGTGAACTGTGGTAGGGTTGAAAAGTAAATATTTCAACTACGCTCATTGCACTATTCGCAATATCTGGACGGACATTCTGCTATGAACAACTACGATATTAAATGCAAAATCATAGAGGAAGAGCTGAAGACATTCTGGCCGCAGTGGCATGTTGTAAAACATCTGGGCGGAGGAGCTTTTGGCGATGTTTTTGAGGTTTACAGAGACAATTTCGGGATTCGGGAGTCGTCTGCCCTGAAGATGATCCAGATCAGTGACGCAGAGGAGACACGGGCATTGTTCTCCTTTGCACAGGAGGCCGGTGATCTCTCAAAACGGGGCGGACAGCCGGACATTCCCGCAACGTTCCGCAATGAGATCCAGATCATGGAAGCCCTTCGCGGCGCTCCTAATATCGTTACGATCGAGGATTTTCATTTAAAGAGGGACGCGTCTTCTACTACGCTTTTTGTGCGGATGGAGCTTTTGACCAGTTTCCAGCAAGTGACGGCGGAGAGGCAAAGAAAGGGGACACCATTTACCATTCCCGAGATCCTGAAGATTGGCAGGGATATCTGCACTGCATTGATGTATTGCGAAGGAAAGGGAATCATACACAGGGACATCAAACCGGCAAATCTGTTCATAGACAGCTTTGGCAATTATAAGGTGGGGGACTTCGGGGCTTCAAAGCGCTTGGATACGATCCATGCCGCACAGACCATGACCGGCATCGGGACGATCTCTTACATGGCACCCGAGATCTTCCGGGGGCATTCCTACAACAATACAGTGGACATCTACGCAGTCGGACTTGTCCTGTATCAGCTTCTCAACAATGGCAGGATGCCTTTTCTTCCGGAAGAAGGAACCTATACCACAAAGGACATAGACAGTGCCAATTACCGGCGCCTGCACGGTACGCCCGTCCCGACCCTGGTCGGAAGATCTGTCGGGGGAGAGATGATCGACAGCCGGCTGGACGCCGTTGTGCGCAGGGCCTGCGCGATGGACCCCGCGGACCGCTACCAGAGCGCGAAGGAGTTTTATGATGCCCTGGCACTTACGGAGACAGAAGAGAAAAAGCCCGTACCGGTATATGCAAAAAGACCGCAGGGCTCCCTGGCGCCGGATGCATCTCTGCAAAACCGGGAGCAGGAGGGGGCGCGTACGGAAATCGGAACAGAGCCTTCCGACGACCCGGAAACTGTCGTGTCTCTGAAAGACCTGCCGCAGACGAGGAAGCATTCAGGGCAGAAAGTCAGGCGGTCGACCAGCCCGCATAGGGACAGATCTTCACATATCTGGCCGCAGAAGGAGGAAAGGCGCGCAGGCGGGAATAATAAACCCGTGATCGTCATTGTGCTCCTGCTCATCATTGCGGTGGCGGCACTGGTTGTGGTGCAAAGCAGAGGAGGATCTTCAGGACCTTCTGCGAGCACAGATTCTGATGCTGCTTCGCAGACAGAAGAGCATAAACAAAACGTTTCAGGGGAAGACGATACAGTGGATGGATCGAGTTCCGACACTGAAGCTGCAGATACAGTATCCGGAGAATATGATCGTGCTCTCGGAACAATCTCCGACTCCTGGGAGGAGATCATCGCCGCAGGAGAAGATGGGACCTATATTGATAAATACCAGATCGGGGATACGAAAGAGCTTGATCTCGGGGAAGAAGGCGTGATCGAAATGGAGCTTGTTGCCTTTGATGCAGATGAACTGGCGGACGGCAGCGGCAAGGCCCATATGACCTGGATCGCAAAGGATCTACTGAATACGAAACATTTCATGAACGAAGAATATACGAATGAAGGCGGATGGCCGGCATCGGATATGCGCGCATGGCTGCGGGATAGTATCCTTCCCCTGTTCCCGGAGACGGTGCGCTCGAACATCAGGGAAGTGAAGAAATACTCCTACTCCTATTCTGATAATGGGACGATCTCTTCTTCAGATACGATCTGGATCCCATCCGGGAGGGAGATGTTTGGAGCGGATAACGCCTTTGAGGATGAAGGACCGGAATATTTAACGGCATTTCCGGATGATGCTTCCAGACAAAAACAGCGTATCGGCGTTTCCGTGCCTTCCTGGTGGTGGTTGCGGTCCGCGTCCGGTAACGGTGGCCTTGACGACGGTTTCAATAATGTCAGATACGACGGATCCTACGGGTTTAACTTCATTGCCTACGATGACGGCGGTGTAGTGGTCGGCTTCTGTTTTTAATCCAGGCGCTTTTCATCCGACGGGTCTAATCCCGTCGGACAGGGGCCGGTCTAATGCCGCCGGATTTGCGGCCGGCCAAATCCCACCGGATTGGGGTCGGTCTGATTTCTGATTTCTTTTGAAAACCAACCGGAGCAATAGAGCGGTTTTGAAGGCAGAGACTTACCCATGCCGTGAAAAACCAGAGCGACATAGCGGTTACGGCTCGTGCCCTTCACCCTCGAGTGAAGGGACTTCTTTTAATTGTGGTACATTATTACCAATTGTGATAGGGTGGAAACTGAATATGAAAAGATCAATAAAGAGTATCCCCATGAACTTGATGCTGACAGAGAAGTAGCGGAATCATTTAGGAATAAATATGTTGACGGACACCCCGTGATCCTGGAAGGCTGGAATAAACCGTTATAATATGATTTCTGAGTGGTACATTATATTACCAGAGAAATTATATTTCAGTTTGTACTATTTTTGTTTGATAACATACATTTCACGAAAGCCCAATATCCCCGAAAAACCACGGTAGTAAAACCTCCCCATTTTTACTACGTTTTTACTACTTTTGATGACCATTATTTGCAAAGTTATGCCAAGATAAGGCTTTTTTACCCTGATTTTTGACAGAATGAGTTGAAAATGTGCCCGGGGCATACTGGGGCATAACTCGGCATAACATGGCATGACTTGTCCATCACGGAGGAGTAATGAAGAAAATTTCCATCTTGTTTGTTTGCCACGGCAGGGGATAGAACACATGTTCTTGCTGCGACTTGTTGGGCAAAACGCGGCAAAACGCGGCAATAGGAAAAAATCCTACTACGGTTTTACTACGGCCCATCAGAGTAACCACAATATGTTGTATAAGATGTGATATTGACATACAAGATGTAGTATAATCGGGAATGCGATGGTATATGTACATTATTTTTAACAATGGCAAAACGTTCCCATAAACAAAAGTGTATATGTACACTGGGCAAGCAGATGAACGTCATTTTTCAAAATGCGGCACCTCGCGGCAAATCGCGGCAGATTGAGAAAGCAATACATTTTATTACTACGAATTTACTACGGCTCAAAAGAGTAAAAATGTAAAGTGTTCATATGCCGCCGAGACATTTTCATACTTCAGATAACAATGACGCCTCGAACAAGTGAGGTGTTTTTGCTTTACACGGCGATGGATGGGCGGGATGTATTGGTTATTAGCGCCTCTTCATTGCTTTCGGCGTATATTCTTCTTTAATTCCTGAAGCTGGTGAAAGATGTTCAGAGTGGTCTGAACGAAGCAGGGGCTCATCGCTGTAATAGCGGTGGGCTTTTTTTTGACTGGTGGAAAATGCGACGAAAGTGTGGTAGGGTGGAAAGGAAAATCAGCTTTTATGGAGCATACAAAATGGACAACGAAGTAAACGAGATATTATCTGAACTAAAAACGAACAGCAGAGTCCTGGAAATGCAGCATTTTATCCAGCATGGCAATACCAGTACATATGAGCATTGCAACAGGGTTGCAAAACTAAGCTATAGAATAGACAGGCGGTTATCCCTGCATTCCGATTTAAATGTACTGTTAGTCGGAGCGATGTTGCATGATTTTTATCTTTATGACTGGCATAACTATGATGACGGAGCCCATCGCCTTCATGGGTTTACACATGCGAAAGCTGCATGCAAAAATGCCCAAAGGTATTTTGACATAGATGATAAGACAAGCCGTGTTATTGCCTGCCATATGTGGCCGCTAAACATTAGAAACTTTCCTCGTTCGAGAGAAGAATGGATTGTCTGCATTGCAGATAAGTGTATATCGCTGCAAGAGACAGTGTTTAGGAGGTAATACCAAAGTGGTAATCAGCAGGTATGTATGCTTGTTTACGTTATATAGCGTAATTGGGTGGATATATGAAACTCTCTATTGTACCGCCAGGACCGGAAAATGGGCAAACAGAGGGTTTTTGTTCGGTCCCGCATGTCCGATCTATGGAACCGGTGCGGTTGCAATCATATTGGTGGTGGGTTTGGCTGATAGCAGCGGTATTGTTATGCTCCCATGGCAGATCTTTGTTATTTCAGTTATCGGCAGCGCGGTTTTGGAATATAGCACATCATGGACATTAGAGAGAATATTCCATGCTGTTTGGTGGGATTATAAGCACTATCCCTTTAATATTAATGGCAGGGTCAGCTTGTTTACCAGTCTTGGCTTTGGCGGTGCAGGTCTTCTGGTAGTTTATATACTTGCGCCTTATACCGAAAAGCTTATGGAATACCTTACTCCTTTATCGGCAGAATGTCTGTCGCTTGTATTTGTGTTTTTGTTTGCTGTCGATATTACATTAACAGTTACGGTATTGTACCATTTTGATAAAATGGTCATTCGCATGGAAGAAAACTTCAATCAGAATATGGATCTGCTTGTAGATGGTGCCACAAACCGAACGAATCGTATAAAACAGGAAATAGCGGATACAAAGTATCATGTTGAAGAACAGATAAGCGCATTGACTAACTTGACAAGAACGACCATACGAAGAGCATATTTTTTCCGTGATAGTAACAAGAAAAGAGAATCTTTAAAAAACCAGATATTATCAGTGATTAATAAAGCAACGGGCAGATCAGATTTTTCTGAAGACAGCAAATAATAGAGTAGCGCGATGCCATAAGAAAACCGAATCGGAGATAACAATTGGGATTTATGAGGGTGAAATGGACAAGGTCATTAGTGTGAATGGCACTGATTATGAGATTATAAAGCTATTGGGACATGGAAAAGGCGGATACTCGTATCTTGCTTCTTCATGTGGCAAGATAGTAGTTTTGAAGCAAATCCATCATGAACCCTGTAATTACTACAATTTTGGCAACAAGATCGAATCAGAGAAAAACGACTACAGAAGACTGAAGGAATCTGGAATAAGAATTCCGACTATGATTTCTGTCGATGATGCAGCTGAAAGGATTATCAAGGAATACATTGATGGGCCTACTATATTTGATATGGTACGTGATGGTATGCCCATCGATCCTTTTATGATTCAAATTCGCGAAATGGCAGAACTGGCAAAGAAGGCTGGATTAAACATTGACTACTTCCCGACAAATTTTGTCGTCCGGGATAATCTGATCTATTATGTGGATTATGAATGTAATCAGTACATGGATGAATGGAACTTTGAAAACTGGGGTATCAAGTACTGGAGTAGGACACCAGAGTTTGAGGAATATCTCAGGAACCATACATAAGCCCAAATTCCAGTTGAACTCCAGCCCGCCAAAGATAAAGTGCCATTTTTGAGACACCCAAAAATGGCAAAACGTGCCCTTACAGGAAGGATTTTGAAATGATAAGAATACTTTTCGTGTGTCACGGCAGTCTTTGCCCGGCGGCGAATAGTTGCTTAAAGTGGCGATAAATGGCAA
>CAMKEX010000072.1 GCA_946411695.1 uncultured Lachnospiraceae bacterium | reverse complement strand
GCGACACATTCCCATACCAGACATACACATATTTCTCATCATTCTCACCTTTTTCAGTTCCTTTCGATTTCTTCCAGCCGGCAAAAATATAATCTATTTATCTATCGGTTTAATAGGCTTTAAAAAATGTAACATATCTTTTCCGCAAAAGCAATTCTCTCGTAAAGCTGCTTTTTCCATATCCTGTTATCGAAAAAACAGATAACCAAGGGGTCAGGGAAGGCGACAGGGGAAGGTTCTCTGTCTCCTTGGAGTATTTTCCGGGTCTATTTGAGCGTCGCATTCATGCTTCCCAGGCGATAGCCTTGCATGTCTATCGTCACAAACATGAATCCAATCTCCTTAAATTTCTTATAAACTGCTTCTCTGACTTTACCAGAGGCAAGTCTTTCGATATCTCCCGCAGGCACCTCAATCCGCGCCAATTGTCCGTGAAGCCGCACACGTTCTTCAAAAAAGCCCTGCTCAATGAGGAACTGCTCAGCCCGGTCGATCATTTGCAGTTTTTCCTCTGTGATCTCTTCGCCATACACAAATCTGGACGCAAGGCAGGCATATGCCGGCTTGCTCCACGTCGGGAGTCCCATAGCTCTGGAGATCAGTCGGATCTCTGACTTTGTAAGCCCCGCTTCCCGAAGCGGACTCTTTACGGAGAGTTCAGCTGCAGCGCGAAGACCCGGCCGATAGTCTCCAATGTCATCCATGTTGGAGCCTTCCGCCATATACTCGATGCCGTTCTCTTCTGCGATTTTCCTAATCTCAGTGAATATCCCGCGCTTACAAAAATAGCAGCGGTCAGGGCTGTTATGCCTGTAACCTTCTTCCTTTAACGGATCTACCCTGCAGATGATGTGATGGATACCTCTTTCCTTACAGAAAGCCGTCGCTTCATTCACTTCCCGCTCCGGAACGGAAGCATCTGCTCCAGTCACTGCGATCAGCCGGTCACCCAACACCTCATGAGCTACAGCAGTAAGAAGCGATGAGTCCACACCGCCGGAAAACCCCACTGCCAGCGAACCTAAACCGGCTATGTATTGTTTCAGTTGTTCGAGCTTCATTTGAAGTTCTTCTGATAAGATTTCTTTATTTTCCGGCATTGCATTGCTCCTTACGTGTGTTTTTTATACGGTTTTCTTAAATCAGTCGATATTCTGCTGTAAGATCATTCACGATTTCTCCTGCAATGATAAGTCCTGCCACTGACGGGACAAACGCCGTCGATCCCGGGATGTCTCTTCGTTCCGTGCATTTTCTTGCGGTTCCGGGAGGACATATGCAGTGCTGCCTGCAGCTGATCGACATATCCTCTAATGGACGGATCGGTTTTTCCCTTGAATAGACCACTTTTAGGGAATCGATACCGCGTTTCCTGCATTCCCGGCGCATGACTCTCGCAAGAGGACAGATGGACGTCTCGTATATATCAGCAACTTCAAATGCCGCCGGATTCACCTTGTTTCCTGCTCCCATGGACGAGATGATCGGAACACCGGCTTTCTTTGCATTCTCGATGAGGGCCAGCTTACCGGTAACTGTGTCGATGGCATCCACTACATAGTCATATTCCTGAAAAGCAAACTGATCCTGCGTTTCAGGAAGATAGAATGTCCTGTAGGTTTTGACTTTGCACTCGGGATTGATTTCATGAATTCGTTCCTCAGCAACGTCCACCTTGAACTTTCCGACTGTCTTCCTGGTTGCAAGGATCTGACGGTTGAGATTCGTAAGGCAGACTCTGTCGTCATCGATCAGATCCAGCGCGCCGACACCGGAACGTGCAAGAGCCTCCACCACGTAGCCGCCCACACCGCCGATTCCAAAGACTGCAACACGACAGGCTGCAAGCCTTTGCATAGATGCTTCTCCATATAGAAGCTGTGTTCTTGAAAACTGATTCAGCATTCCATTCAGATCCTTTTCAATCTACGACATTAATACTGCTTTTTATCATGCCCATCCAGCAGCTGTAAGGGATCGTTCCAACCTCATTTGGGGTAAAAGAAACCGTGTTTTCCCCTTCGTGAAGCCTGATGGAAAGATCAAACGACGAAACAAGGATTTCTCCATTGCATCCATTCAGCTTTCCTTCCGGTACCACGATGGTCCATTCGACAGGGATACCTTTTCTCACGGTAAAAGCTTCATAGCTTCCATAGTCAACTTTTGTTTTGACATACTGCATATCGCCAAAATATTCGGCCATAACAACAGACTCATTCCGGGAGTTCGAAACTGACGAGATCCCCGAAAGCACAAGCCCGTTTTCGGTCATATGAATTCCCATGACAAAGACCAGGATCGCTGAGACCGTAAGCATAGTTCCTGCACTCTTTTTGTTCAGTCTTCCGGAGAACACACCCAGCCCAAGCATCAGCGGCACAGTACCCAGACTGAAAAGCAGCATCGAAAGAGCGCCTCGTAACATGCTGCCAGTGGAGAGTGCGTAAATCTGCATGGACTGAAGCGGGCCGCAGGGCATGAGGCCGTTCAAGAGGCCGATAACAAAGGAGGACTTTCCTGCCGCGCTGCCTGAGAGCTTCCTGTAGAGTCCTGCCGGCAGATGCAGAGGAAGCTTCCGAAACGGCCGGAACACTCCCAACATGGAAAGCGCCATAATGATCATGAAAACGCCGACGATCACGGTCACGGCTCCCCTGAGCGGTCCGCTGAAAGAGACCACGCTGCCAATCCCTCCGACGATCCCTCCGATCACCGTATAGGAGATTACTCTGCCGATATTGTAAGCCAGATTCGACCTGACAACGCCGGTACCCCCTTTTGCAGCCATTGTGCTCTGCGTCAGGTTGATTCCGCTGCACATGGCTATACAGTGCACACTGGTAAGAAGGCCAATGACAAACAGCATTCCGAGGTCCAGGGATACTTCTATATTGGGAAAGATATTGAAGACCCGCGTCCATCCAAGATGACTGGCAATCACATACAGCGCCAACAGGATGATCAGAATCGAAACAATCTGAATATACCGGCTGCTGTCCGATACGGACTCATAGCCCAGCTTTTCAATCTCCTGTTTTAACAGACGGGAAGAAACCTGTTTCCCGTCATAAATGACCGTGACCGTCTCCTCCGTAAAGCTTGCAGCTGCTGATTGCACGCCCGGAAGGGACAAAAGGGCATCCCGCACGCGCTTTTCACAGTTTGTGCAGAACATACCCTTTACAAGGATCGTTTCCGTTCTTAAATCATTCATTTCAGTGATCCGCTACCCTTGAAAAAAGAACTTCATATGCCGACAGACCGTCCAGATCGATTGCCAGATTGCTTCCCTCATACCGCACAATCTCCTCACCGGGCATGATCGGATGACAGCCGCCGCCCGGACTGTCCAGCACAGAGATCGGAAACGTAAGGCCGCAATTGTTGCATCTCAGTTCATTGCCTTCCTGCGTATAATACGCTCCCGGAGAGCCATTACAGGATTGGCAAGTCCCAAGCGCGGCCTTGACCATGCCATCGTCCCCAAGCCTCGCCAGAAGTTCAATCCGGCTGTCTTCAGAGATTCTGATGAAACTGACCTGATCTGAGGAAAGTCTGTCTGCGTAAATCACCAGATTTCCTTCTCCGTCCGTCTCTGCCACAGCGTTCCCGGAAGCCTTCGTGCCGCCTGGCTTGTCCACACCCTTGGGGATAAAAACCACGACGATCAGCGCAAGCGCGACCATGATCCCTGCGGCAAGCGGGAGAAGAAAGCGTTTCTCTCTCTTTGGCTTTTTTGTTCGTCCCATCCTGGATTACCTCCCTTTGTCCACACTTAAAGGCCAATCTTTTCAAAGCCCGGACAGATTGATCTATTTAATGCTTCTTTTGTCTCAATGATTCTCATGGTGCATTTTCTCCTGGTTTTGTGAAATGAATTGCCAAAAAATATCGGATAACAGGGTAGCGGCGTCAATATGAACTGTATGCAGTTCATATGCCGCCCTCTGCCCCTCGACCGGCCCGTGTCCGCCGCAAGGCGGAAAATACATTATACGGGCCGTGTCATCAAATGAAAAACCGGAAGACTCTCTCGAATCTTCCGGTACCTTTCTGTAAAATAGCAGTACATCTGACTATACAGTTACGAAAGCTCCTCCCGAAAGAAACGCAGGCAATAATCACTCATGCATCTACACATGAGCAGCGTTCCCATCTGGCAATTGAAGCTGCCGTAACTCTTCACAAGCTATATCCCCTCTCAGCATATTACCCACTTACATAATAGGTGATTAATATACCACAGTATTCCTATAGAATCAATAGGCAAAAAGCTGATCTTCCTTTTCCGAGCGTTTTATCTGCCCGATGCCAAATTTGCCCGATTGCCCAAAAACCGCAGTATTAGTGAGCTTTCGCGGCTATTTTCCTTCGACTCTTGACATCAAACAGACCGTCTCGACGTGTGCATTTTTGTCCAAACCATCATTAACAGGAATCTTCATTTCGCCATCAATAATCGGCAGGCGGAAAGTAATGGACTTCAGCCACTGGCCGTTGGGCTGCCTCTCGGGATATATCTGTATTTCCTGAATAAGGGCTTCCATCAGTTTACGCCGCTCTTCCTCACTCATCAGGTCATAGAGCCTGTCAAAGTAGATCAGGATCTTGTAGATGTTATCGCCAGTGACCTTATCTCCTGAAATCCAATCAATAGTCACTCAAAAACACTAATAATCAGCTCATGAAACCTGATTTTCCCTTGTAAAATCAAGGCTTTTCGGCATTTATGGAGGTTGTTTATATTTGGTGTTTATGTTATAATATAGACACTAAATATAAGGAGGCTCCATATGCCCAGAAAAGCGTCGGGAGAACCCAAGGTCAAGACCGTGGAACGTACCCAGGCAAACGGGGATATATACGTCTATGAAGTCACTACGCTGTATAACCCGAAAAAGAGATACAACGAGCATATCTCCAGCCGGCTGCTTGGAAAGAAGTCAGCTGATGGAAATGAAATCATTCCCACGAGGCCTAAACGTTCCTCTAAAAGTGCTGCTGTTACCGCTGTCCGCAAGACAGTTGGAGCCATGGACATTCTTGAATGGATCGGCCGTGAATCCGGGATTGATGATGATCTTTTGAGCTCTGCAGATGCAGGGACGGCACAGAAGATCATCTCCATCGCGAGATTCTGGATGGCTAATCCGGACAAAACGATCCGCAGGATAGAGGAGTGGCAGATCAGCCATACCCTGCCCTATTCGGAGGGCCTCTCCGAAGACATATGTTATGCCCTTATGAAAACACTCGAGCAGGATATATCAATATCCCAGAGCTATTTCCGCCGCCGTGCGTCACATGCGGTATCGCGGGCATCTGTTGCGGTTGACAGCACTACGGTTTCCTCCTACTCGGAGTTCCTGAACGACGTCCGGTTCGGCTACAACAAAGACAATAACGGTCTCGCTTCCGTAAAACTGCTCACGCTTTTCTGCCTGAATGACCATCAGCCGATCGCATTCATGCGCCAGCCCGGGAATATCCCTGACGTGATCTCTGTCCTTAACGCGATAAAGCAGCTGTCTGTTCTGGGCATGGACAAGCCCCTGCTGGTTCTGGATGGCGGCTTCTTCTCAGAGGCCAATATCCTGGCATTTATCCATTCACACACGAAGTTCCTGATGCGGGGACAGCTTGACGGCAAATGGATCTCGCCGGAGCTGGAGTCCGCAGTATCAGATATGAGAAGGCCTTCCAACGCATACCCGGCGGACCCGGGTCTCTACTGTGTAACCAGGAGGATCAGCCATCTGTTCTCGTATGAACGCAGGCGCACCCGCGGCGGGATTGAAAAAGGGACTGTCATTACCAAAGAACACCGGTTATATCTCCATTTCGTTCTCGATACGGATAAGGAGAGGATCGATACTGCTGTTCTTATGACAAAGATCCAGAATGTAAGGCAGCAGCTGCTGAACGGCGTCGAACAGTCGCTGATGTCAAAGGCAGAGCAGCGCATTGCCGAACGGTTTTTAATCATCAGGGATGCAAACGGGCAGCTGTCCGTAACACTCAATGACAGGGCCATCATAAAGGAAACCAGGTATTACGGGTATTTTGTCCTCATCTCAAATGAGAAGATGGATCCATTCAGTGCCCTGCGTGAATATCGTCTGCGTGAAAAAACAGAAGAAGGCTTCCGCCTCGATAAACAGCATAACGATGCCCATGTGACAAGGTCGAAATCAACGGGAACTCTTGAAGGACGCTTTTTCTGTCAGTTTGTAGCATACGGCTATGAAGCGTTTTTCCAGAAGAAGCTGAGGGAACTGAAGAATGCTCTGGCAGTTCCTACCGGGGATCCATCCCATGATAAGTCAGATACTTTCAAAAAGGAAAAGGCCCTTTTAAACTGGCTCAACAATATGTCTGTGGCAAAACTGTTTGACTGGTTCGATGCCGTACAGGAAACAACTGTCAACTCGAATATCGGTAAAGCCCGCTGGAGGACAGAGGCAGTTGAAAGGGATCGCCTGTTTTTGACACGCCTGGGCGTCCTTAAGAGCTAGTTTTGAGTGACTATTATACGGATTTTAGGTTTTATACTACACCAATTTCTGTCCACTATCAAAGCATGAACTGAGCAAGAGAGGCAGGCATGTAATCCTGCTTCTTCTCCTTCCGTGATATATCTTCTGCATCCAGTCGACGCTCAGGTCGCCGCCTGCGAGCCTACGGAACGTCCTTAGCTTATCAGGATCACTGCAGGCCGCAAGAAGGGCGGAACCCTGCAGATCTGGAGATGTGACGCCGAATAGTTCAGGTGTTTTGTCAGTCAGTTCTTTCAGCTCCATTCTTTTTCTCCACTAAAAAGCACCGCGCGAAGCGATGCTTAAATTGTCATATACCTCTAATCACATATTTACCATATGATTGTGGAAAAATCATCCCTTCTTGAAGGTCTGCTGCCGGGGTGGATGGCCATGCGTAAAAGAACAACGGCTGACAGGGACAGTGCCTTTTTCTGGAATAATGCATCCGAGTTTCTGAACAGAGAACTTCTTGATATCCGGAAGAAAAGTCCCAATACTGTGGAAAACTACAGGCGCTCGCTCAATGGATATATTGATTTCCTGGAAAGTGAAAAGCTCATCAAACGAAAAGGCATCTGTTATCAGGATTTTAACAAATACAACCTGAAAGACTATCTGCTGTATATGAAAGACAAGCAGAAGCTAAGTGAAAAGACCTGTAATCTAATAATGACAGCAATCCGTGCACTGCGTGCTTATGCTTCCGAGGAATCCATCGATGTCACAGCGGTCTATATCAGTGTTAAGACAATAAAAGGTCTTCCTGTTACTCAAAAAGAGATCGAATACTTTGAAAGCAGTCAGCTTCAGGCACTCCTTGAAGCACCGCCAAAGGACTAAAAATAGGGAGAAGGAACAAAATGATACTGATCCTTGGATATGATGCAGGCCTGCGCATCAGTGAACTGACAGGATTAAAGGTATTATCGCTTCATCTGAAGGCAGAAGTCCCATATGTGACTGTATTGGGAAAAGGGTCAAAATACAGAAATATCCCATTGATGAGCAAGACGGTATGTCACTTAAATGCCTATATGAAAGAGTTTCATTCTGTAATACCGATGGAAAGACCGCTGTTCTATACGACTGCACATGGTATTGTACATCCCCTCTCCGATGATACCCTGCAGAATATTTTGAAGAACGGCTGGAAGGTCACAGATATTAAAAATGCTGTTTTAGGCAGCCGTTTTCCGGCTGGCTAAAGCAGTATTACCGCAGGGGATCCGGGGGCGCAGCCCTCGAGAGGATCTCCTTCTTGACATGTATCATTCCTGAGTTACAATGCAGGTAAGGTCGGATCGGACTACAATGCCCGGTTAGCCGCAGATCTATTCACTCATCTTATGTCAGTATTTTTTAGTTTACACAGACTTTGAAACAGTCTCGATCAAATCCATACCAGTACATTTGAAGTGGTTAGGCGGAAGAATATGAGAGACTCAGTTGAAAATGTCAGCCTTTTACAAAGACAGTTTAATTCACTGCAATTAGAGAAATCTTATTTATACCAGTCTTTATAACACATGTTTCTGTTTATCCTTTATAATACAATATGAAAAGACCCTTCGGATAGCTTTCTGAAGGGTCTTTTTGAACATTGATCGGTTTTGATTATGATACAGATTCTTCTTTCCGGTTCCCCGACAGTTTGTTCAACACTTTGCCAGGCCTGCCGCCGTTATCGGTTTACGACATTGACGGGATTTCCATCCGCATAGCTTTTAATATTGTCCACTGTAATGTCCATGATCCGCTGGCGCGCAGCCTGTGCAGCCCAGGAAATGTGCGGTGTGATGATCGTGTTTTTTGCGGTCTTAAGCGGATTGTCGGGCATGATCGGTTCCGTGGAAACAACATCCAGACCTGCAGCATATACTTTTCCGCTGTTCAGGGCATCAGCCAGGTCCTGCTCAACGATAAGCTGGCCACGGCTGTTGTTGATCAGGATGACACCGTCTCTCATCTTTGCGATGTTATCTTTGTTGATAATTCCTTCAGTGGAAGGGAACAGCGGACAGTGCAGGAAGATGATGTCTGACTGTGCGAAAAGGTCATCAAGCGAGACATACTTTGCAAGTTTACGGCCTTCTTCGGATTCGAATGCATCATAAGCGATTACATTCATTTCCAGGGCTTTTAGAATTTTCGCGGTTGCCTGACCGATGCGACCCAGTCCGATAATACCTGCGGTCTTACCATAGAGTTCGATCATGGGATAGTCCCAGTAGCACCAGTCGGCGTCTTTTTCCCAACGGCCTTCTTTGACGGTTCTGTCGTGGTGGCCGTAATGCGAACAGATCTCGAGCAAAAGCCCCACAGCGTATTGACCGACAATCTGTGTACCGTAGGTTGGGACGTTCTGTACGATGATACCCCTTTCCTTTGCATACCTGTAGTCGACCACATTATAGCCGGTCGCAAGAACGGCGATCACTTTCAGGTTAGGGCATGCGTCAATTGTCTCTTTCGAAATGGGTGTCTTGTTGATGACCGCAACTTCTGCGTTCTCGATGCGTTGTGCAATCAGCGGACTTTCTCCATAGCTGGTCCTGTCATAGACGGTCAGTTCACCGAGTTTCTCCAATCCTTCCCAGCTCAAGTCACCTGGGTTTTCCGTATATCCATCCAGAACGACGATTTTCATATCCTGCCTTGTCTCCTTTCGATCTTTGAATCCCTGCAGTTCTCTCGCTGTCGGTTTGTTACTGATTACTTCTTAATTATTGCCACAGGCTGTTTTCTGAATTTTCCTGCAGCCTTCCGCGGCGATCTTCCTCATTTTTGCACCGTCATCGTTCCAGAATCCTTTCAGGGATTTCAGTTGGTCGCCGAGGGAAAAGTCTCTGACACCCAGTGAAATGTAGTAAACGGCATCATCCGGTGAGCTGATTTCACATCTGGGTCTTACACCGTGCCTGAGCGCGGCTTCAATACATTTTCTTTCTGCTTCTTTTGTTTCTGCTTTATGGTCCTCCCGGGCCCAGCCATTGCTGAGACAGAAATCGTTCGGGCCAAACTGGATCATATCAACACCGGGGACTGCGCAGATTTCTTCGATTTGGTCGACAGCCTCCTGCTTTTCGATCATAAAGCACAGCACCACTTCTTCAAGGCGTTTTGCATGGTCCGGTACAGGAATATGGGACTGTCCGCCGATATACCGGCCATTGGGATATCCAAAGACACCGGGACCGCCGGGAAGTTTTGGCTTCACAAGGCTGACGCTTTCTTCTACCTGTCCGGCATTCAGATGATCCACAAACATGATGCTCTGGAAACCTGCCTGGATTGCTTTCTGGGCAACGTACCCTCTGTTTTGAAAATCCAGCTTTATCATGGTCCCCATGCCGTTCAGTTCAGCTGCCCGTACAATATTCGGAAGATCCTTAAAATCATAAGGGGCATATTCCGCAACGAACTCCACATAGTCGAAGTTCCCGGTCTGTCCGACTGCTTCGTAGAAAAAAGGATCCGTACTCCACATTCTGGTGGAAACTGTGGGAAGATTATTGTTTATAAGACTCCGAAGTTTGTTTTCTTTCATATTGATTCCTCGATTTTTCAAATATATTCTGCTATGAAGAAGATGGGTTTCCTCTGGGAACGTCCCGATTGCCTGCAGGAACTCAGGACTGCTTTTTGAACATTCCTTTCAATTTTGCGTATGCAGGCGTCTGGCTGAAGATTGTAAAAAAGATCAGGACCAGAACGATAATGGAAAGCGGCCGGGTCACAAAGGGTGTAAAGCTACCCTGTGAAGCCTGCAGAGCACGGCGGAAGTTGGAATCTGCCATACCGCCCAGGATCAGTCCAAGCACGATGGGCGCCGCAGGGATCTTCAGCTTCATGAAAATAAAACCGATAATGCCAAAGATAAACATGATAGTCAGGTCAAACATATTCACGTTCAGTGCATATGCACCGATGATGGAAAGGATCCCTACGATCGGCATCAGGATGAAGAAGGGAATCCGGAGAATCTTCGGTGCGATCTGGCAGATGGCCATCCCGGAGAAGCGCATCATGAAACTGGCAAGCAGCAGAAGTGCCGCCATATAGGGGATGAATTCCGGCTGATCGAAAGTCAGCATCGGGCCCGGGCGAATCCCATGGAGCTGCAGAGCCCCGAGAAGCACTGCAGAAGGCGGAGAGCCGGGAATCGCAAGGCTCAGCATGGGGATCAGCGCGCCGCCGATAGCGGCATTATTGGCAGTCTCACTGGAGATGATGCCTTCAAAAGAACCTTTACCGAATTCCTCAGGGGTCTTGGAACTTCTTTTGGCCGTGTCATAGGAGAGCCATGCCGCTACATCTTCTCCAACGCCGGGAATGGCACCGATCGCTGTTCCGATTATCCCGGAACGGGCTACATTCAGCAGGTTCGTGCGCACCATTCCCAGGACACTTATCTTCATTTTCTTTTCCGAACTGACATTGACGGAATCTGCAGAAGTTCCCCTGGAAAGATTGTCGAAAATATTTGGAAGGCCGAAAAGGCCGATCATGGCCGGGACAAAGGCAATTCCGGAATAAAGAGCTACGTTGTCAAAGGTAAGCCGGGGAATGCTGTACAGCTGCTCATAACCGATGCAGGCCAGCGCGAGTCCGAAGAATCCTGCGATCCATCCTTTAAGGGGGCTGCCTTCCGTCGTAAGTGTTCCGCAGATCGTTACGCCGAAGATTGCAAGAAGAGCATACTCATGACTTGCAAACATAAGGGCAAGATCCTGGAGCACAGGCGTCAGGAAGGCAAGGAATACAGTGCCGACAAGAGTCCCGATAAACGAAGCAATGGTCACAGTAGAGAGCGCTTCCCGTCCGAGTCCTTTTTTTGCCAGCGGGTATCCGTCCAGAGTTGTGGCAGCAGCGCTTCCTGTACCCGGGATACCAATGAGCGTTGCTGAGATCGATCCTCCGTAAATACCGCCCACGTAAATACCCAGCAAAACGATCAGCGCCATGTCCTGGTTCATCGTATAGGTCAAACCTGCCAGAAGGGCGATACCCATCGTGGCAGAAAGCCCGGGGAGTGCGCCGATGAGAATACCGCCGCAGGTGGAAGCCAGCAGCAGAAGAAGGTTCAGCGGCGTTGCCAGATGGACCAGAGACTGCAGCATATGAATAAAAGATTGCATCTCTTTTCTCCTTTCTGAACCGATGTAAACGGTTCTGTCTTTTCTTTACGGAAGCGGTATTTTTGCGAAATGGCTGAAGCCGTATCCGACAGCAAAGCTCAGGACCGCGCTGACAAGAATGATCTTCCAGATGGCGAATCCTTTCGGCCGGAAATAAATCATTGTCAGGAACATGTAAAGAAATGTTGCAACTTCATAGGGAAGTTTGAAGGTTCCGATCCTGAAACCAAGGAAAACAAACACATACAATGCCAGCAGGATGATCGAAATCATCAGCTTCAGGAATGTACTGCTCTTTAGATATTCCCGGATGCCTGCAATATCGTCTGCAGATATCTTCCAGCCTTCCCGGTTCTGGAGCATGTAAATGAGGCAGAAGATCAGAAGACAGGAGCCGATCACAAGAGGGAACAGGCGCGGGGAGTCATACCACTGTGCAGTAGTAACATTTTTTATTTGAAAGGAAAACACAAGGAACAGGATCGAAAAGATCACGAGGGCAAGACTGCCCCAGAAATTTTTCTTTTTTTCGTTGTCCGTTTTCATAGATTGTCACCTCCAAATGATTTACAATTATGGACGCTCGATTCCGAATTCAGAGGGATTTTTCGGTGCTACCTCTGCGTCATAGAGCTGCCAGGAGAAGACCTTTTCCAGATCTGATGCCAATGCCTGTGCTTCTTCCGGGAGCATATACAGATTATTGAAATTGCCGTCCGCGATTGCTTTTTGCATGGTTTCGGTCTTCATTATAGCTTCATAAGCTGCCTTATAACCTTCCTGTACTTCTTCCGGGCAGTCTTTGGGAATTGCAAGGCCGATGCACTGCATGGGCTGTGTATAGTCTGCAAAGGAAGGGACGGTATCTGTAATGGCAGGAATGGTTCCGAAACCGTCCACTTCTGTTGCTTTGTCTTCGATCATTGCCAGAGGAATCAGTTTGCCGGATTTGATATATTCCATCTGTTCTGCCAGGCCTGTGACCACGTAGTCTACCTCACCGGAAAGAGCTGCGGTCTGACTGGGGACACTGCCTTCATAGTTAAGACGGTTGTACTGGATTCCGGCAGCTTGCGCGAAGATCGACTGCTTCAGGCTCCAGACGCTTCCGCCTGTTCCGGATGCCATATTGACAGCTGTATTTTTGCTGGCGTTGATCAGTTCCTCGATCGTCTTATAGTGAGAACCTTCCGGCACACTCAATACCGCAGATGTATTCAGGATCGGCATCAGATTCCATGCATCGGGTGCTTCCTGGAAGACATCCATAGCTCTCTGACAGAAAAGAGGTTCTGCAAAGCCAAGAATAGATGTCCCATCATGAGCATTGTTCCATACTGTGCCTGCAGCAACACCGCCGGAACCTCCTGGCTGGTTTACCACCTGTACGCTTGTGCCGCCCCAGTAATCGCTCAGAGCCTGTGCTGCTGCACGATCTGCATAGTCAGTTGCTCCTCCTGCTGCGGAAAAGCAGTAGATCGTTACATTTCCGGAAGGCTTCCAGATACCTTCCGCGGAATTCTGTGCTTCACCGGAAGATGCGGAACTTCCGCAGCCGGCAAACGTCAATGCAGTCATCATCACGGCAGACATAATCGCAAGTACTTTTTTTCTCATTTTTTAATCTCCTAAATTGAATCGTGAACCTTTCTCATCTTCATGTGGAGAGGAGTTATTTACAAGCTTTGTAAACTTTTCCGGTCCTATGTGCTCTCTGGTGAAACAAGCTCAAAGTGAGAAGGATGTCAGTGTGTTATGTAAGCGCTTACACATCTGAGTACATATTACCCGCTACGGTGCGAAAATGTCAACAAAAAAATGTAAGCGCTTCCATTATCAGAGATTTGCACAATTTTTACAGGATATAAATTGGAACAAATGCACAAAATACATAAAGTTTAGCCTGTTTTCATGCAGGTGACAGAACAGTCGGCTTTGCGAAATGATATAGGAGAGGTGTTTTTGAGCCAGAGAAAATGATGCTTCTTCTTACATTTTAATGAAAGTACAAGTTGTCAGAAAATACAGCAGAGCGGATAACTCTGCGTTTTTTGATAAATTAATTATAAGTAATTTAGAAGAAATTAGCTGGTAGGATATATAATGGCGGGGGTTTGTGGAGTGAAATTAGAGAAAGCGCTTATACATTAGATATTGACTTTGAGCGGGGGATGACCTATTATTAAAAGTGTAAGCGCTAACATTTGCAGAAAAATCTGCTTTTCATAAAGACTCTGACTTCGATTGTTGGGTATATGCCCGACGATGTGTATCAGACAGAGTGTGAAAAAATTGATTTTAGTAAAAAACTAAGCTTATGAGAGGAGAATGATTCATGTCAGAAGTAATCTTATTTGGAGAACCGATGGTCATGTTTGTTGCACAATCGGAAGGAGATCTTGCCGATGTAGAGAACTTTTCCAGATTTCTGGCCGGCGCGGAAGTAAATGTTGCAATCGGATTGACCCGCCTGGGGCACAGTACTTCTTATGTGACCAGACTCGGTACGGATCCTTTTGGAAGATATATTGAAAAGAAGCTGTACAGTGAGAATATTCGTCCGCAGATCATTTACGATGCGGATCACTGGACCGGATTTCAATTAAAAACTCTGGTAATGGAAGGAGACCCTGAAGTGGTTTATTTCAGAAAGAACAGCGCTGCTTCCCACCTGTCGGTGAAAGATGTTGACCTGATGGATTTTTCAGGTGCAAAAATTCTGCATGTGACCGGAATTCCCCCTGCAATTTCACGATCCTGCAGGGAAGCAACTTATAAACTCATTGAGAGGGCACGTGAAAGGGGATTGCTGGTAAGTTTTGATCCTAACCTGCGTCCGACACTCTGGGAGGATAGAGATACGATGATCAGGACGATCAATGACCTTGCATCCAGAGCAGATATTGTTCTCCCGGGAACAGGGGAGGGAAAGATACTGATGGGGAGCAGAGATCCGGAAAGGATCGCAGACTTCTACAGAAATAATGGGGCCCAGACGGTGATTGTAAAGGACGGAGGCAATGGCGCTTTTGCTGTAAACGAAGAGGAAAAACTATGGGATTCTGGTTTTCGGGTGTCTAAAGTAGTAGATACAGTTGGCGCTGGAGACGGCTTCGCCGTTGGTGTTTTAAGTGCCGTACTGGAAGGCCTGCCTCTGGCGCAGATGGTCCGGCGGGGGAATGCAATAGGTGCCATTCAGGTTTCTGTCAGAAGCGACAATGAAGGACTGCCGACCCCGGAAGAATTGGAGGCATTCATGCACTGATCTGTAATTACTGATTCAGCAGACGCTTTTCTTTCTGCAAAACGAGGAAGGAGAACAGGGATGCCTGTTCTACCTCTCGCAGTTCACTTCATTTGTGCGTGGTAAGCGCTTTACGAGAAGGTTTATTCTCGTGTATGATATACATATCGGATGAAAGATTCAGTTACTGATTATTCAGAAATATAAAAGCAGAGAGAGAATAGACTATGAATATATATGACATCGCAGAAATGGCAGGCGTTTCAATTGCGACGGTATCCCGTGTAATAAATAATAAGGGACATGTGAGCGAAAAGACCAGAAAGAAAATTGAGAGTATCATTGCTGAAAGTGAATACCAGCCCAGCGCAATCGCAAGAGGACTTGCCTGCGGATCGATGAAAACAATCGCTATCTTTTCAGTAGATGTACGGATTCCTCATCATGCCGTAACGTCCTTCAATATGGAACGGATGCTTACAAACCTGGGGTATGTTGTATATATCTGCAATACGGGGGAAAACATCGAGGACTGGAAACGTTATCTGCAGATTGTCGCTGAGAGAAAAGTGGACGGGATCATACTTACAGGATCAATTTATAAGAAACTGGAAGGTGAGGATATCCTTGACCTTTTCCAGGATATTCCCATTGTCATGGCAAACGGGAATATGGCGCCCAAGAACGTAAAATCTGTCTTTGTTGATGAGGGACGGGGAATTGAACTTGCTACAGAGCATCTTTTTACAAGAGGACATACAAAGCTGGCTTATGTCATGGACAAAGATACTGAATCTGCTGAAAGAAAGAGAGAGGGATTCATCAGGCAAATGACACTATTGGGAGTTCCGGAAGCATCACGGCATGTATTCCGGGCCAAATACGGATTGGAGGCAGGTGCCGGGATTGGTCTTTCGCTTTATGAGAAAGGATACAACGGAATCGTGTTCGGAGAAGATCTGACAGCAGTCGGAGCCCTGAACGCCCTTCGGAAAAAAGGCGTCAGGATCCCTGAAGAGATGGCTCTTACCGGATGTAATAACTCTGAATATGCCTACATATGCAGTCCATCTCTTACATCTATCAATAAC
This sequence comes from uncultured Lachnospiraceae bacterium, assembly GCA_946411695.1. GTDB lineage: Bacteria > Bacillota > Clostridia > Lachnospirales > Lachnospiraceae > CAG-791. Next base: position 824 of record CAMKEX010000072.1, on the reverse strand, counting down.
AAGGCAGAAGTATTAAGTGAGCTCACTGTTCGACTTTTGACCGGACTCCTTGATGGGAATGAAACTGCGGAGCTTGTCGTCATTCCGGAGCTTGTCGTGCGAGAGTCTTCATAATGCCCGCTTTTTGACAAGGCCTGCAGAATTGTCCAAAAATAGATACATCAAAAATATTTCAGAAAACCACAGTGGAAAATCCTCGGACTGGAGATAAAGCCGGATTTTGCAAGTACTTTTTGAGTACCTTTGCCAAAATCCGGCTTTTTTCTTCCCGGAAAATGCGATGCAGACCTCGAAGTCAGGATGCTGAATATAAATGTCTGACAGTTATGTAATCAAGCCTTTCCTTGAGGCGCATAGGACGGAGGTGAAGGTTATATTGTTGGCAGAGTATAACGAAGCGGAGCAGATGCAGCTTTTCAAAGAAGATGGCAGGAGAGAAGGAATTATCGACACGCTAATCTCTCTTGTTAAAGATGGTATTCTGACGGTCAGGGACGCTGCGCTCAGAGTGGGTGTCTCCGAGGATGTTATTTGGCAGAAAATGACCGCAAAGTAAACTTATAAAACAAGATGAAAATACTCGGGAATTTTTCTGCTTCTGATGACAGCGCTTTTCGTCTATATTTCCAGCTCGACAAAATACGGCAAGAAGATATATGCAATCGGTTCCAATGACAAAGCGGCAAGGCTGAACGCCGGAATGAAGTATATCGAGATCACATCGGCCAATATCAGGTCATTCGAGAAGGTCGCAAGGAAGTAAGGAAACTAAAATATCTGCATGTTTTTTTATTAAGACATAACACAAAGAAATAGTGAGGGAA
>CAMKEX010000071.1 GCA_946411695.1 uncultured Lachnospiraceae bacterium | reverse complement strand
ACTATTGTTATGGAAACAGGGGGTCCCCTTATCTAAATGTCATTGGGACGGTTCCAATGACAACATTTCCAGGGGGATGGTTCCAATGACACACAATGTCACCGGGGCCGGCTCATTCAGAACCGGCACGGCGTCTCAGGGCAGCGTCCCTGTTCAGTGCCCTGCATCCGGTCATGTTAATGGTACGAAAACTGCCGCGAGAATTGCCACGAAAACTGCCACGTGAATTGCCACGAAAATTGCCACAATAATTGCCACATGAATTGCATGTGAATTGCATATACTTTTGCAGTTGAATTGTTTGCGCACATTGTTTATAATCTGCTGTGAAAAGATGAGTAACGTAATCTTTTTAATGAGCAACGTTATCTTTATTAAAGAAATCTTTTTAAAGAAATCCTTTTAATAAGAGGGGAGCTGGCAGGAAGCCGGCTGAGAGGAGACTGAATCCGTCTCGACCCGTAACCTGATTTGGATAATGCCAACGAAGGGAAATGATTTCGCATGAAAAGCGGGATACCCTGACTGGTATCCCGTTTATCTATTGTGCAGACATTCAATATTTTTACTGGAAGAGGAGAAGAAGAGAAAATGAATAATGAATCTGTAAAAACAAAAAAGCTGGCTCTCACGGCAATTTTTGCCGCTGTAGCGGTAGTCGGTTCCATGTTTTCCTTCCCGGTTTTCGGGTCAAAATGCGCCCCCGTGCAGCATCTGGTAAATGTCCTGTGCGCGGTCTTTCTGGGACCCGGCTGGGGACTGGCAGCAGCTTTTATCGCGAGCGTGATCCGCAATATGACCGGTTTGGGAACACTTCTGGCATTTCCGGGAAGCATGTGCGGCGCACTGCTTTCGGGACTTCTCTACAAGCAGTTTAAAGTACTTCCCGCAGCATGGATCGGAGAGGTATTCGGAACGGCTGTGATCGGCGGAATGCTGGCTTACCCCATTGCCTCCGCAATTATGGGCAACGCAAATGCAGCGCTCTTTACCTTTGTGGTTCCCTTCCTCATCAGTACAGCGGGCGGAACCATTATCGCGGCAGTGATCACGCTGGCACTGCAGAGCCGCGGTGTGATCGGCCGTCTGCGTGAAGAGATTGAGTAACAATTGTGACAGATCACCTGTGTATCCTATTCATAAAACTCACAAAAGTTCAAATTCATAAAGTCCATACATGGATTTTTAGGAATAAAAAAGAAGAGGAAACACAGGGCGTGAATTGGAGAGCATCATGGGTTTGAAACTGGAAGATTGCGTCTTATACGCGGTCACGGATACGAGCTGGCTGCGCGGGCAGACACTGGCCCAGCAGGTGGAGGCAGCCCTGCGGGGCGGCGTCACAATGGTCCAGCTCAGGGAAAAAGAACTCGAGGGCGAGGCGCTTGAGCAGGAGGCGAGGGAGATCCTCGCACTCTGCCGCCGGTATGGTGTGCCGCTTCTCATCAACGACGATGTCATGCTGGCAAAAAAAATCGGCGCGGAAGGCGTACATGTGGGCCAGAGCGACATGGCGGCATCCCAGGCCAGGGAAATCCTGGGGCCGGATGCCATTATCGGTGTAACTGCCAGAACCATCGAGCAGGCCCGGGCTGCGGAGAAGGCCGGCGCGGACTATCTCGGCAGCGGAGCGGTTTTCGGCACTTCGACGAAAAAAGACGCAAAGCCCATGGATCCCGCATACTTTCAGCAGATCTGCGAGAGCGTATCCATTCCGGTCGTCGCCATCGGCGGAATCACAGCGGATAACATCCGCCGGCTGCAGGGCCGGAAGATGACCGGTTTTGCCATCGTCAGCGGTATTTTTGCGGCTGACGATATTGAGGCGCAGACAAGGAAACTCTGGAAGGACGCGCAGGAACTGTGCCTGCCGGGCCAGCCCGAGAGGCTGCGCGCCCGGGTGGAAAAATGCCGCCCGGTTGTCCAGTGTATCACAAATATTGTGACTGTAAACGACTGTGCCAATGCCCTTCTGGCCATCGGCGGTTCCCCTACCATGGCGCATCATCCGGAGGAAATGGCCGATTTCGCGGCGGTCAGCGATGCCCTTGTCTGCAACATGGGAGCCACGGAATCCCTGGACGCCATGATGGCGGCAGGCCTGGCATCAAGGAACAGAAACAATACAGAAAACGCAGAAAATTCTGAAAAAGCCGGGCAGGCGGTAAATAAAGAAAAAAGAGGAGAGAGAACAGAGCGTCCCATCGTCATCGACCCTGTGGGATGTGCCTCTTCGACATTCCGCCGCGGCAAATGCCTGGAACTGATCAAGGCAGTGAAGCCCTCCTGTATTCGAGGAAATCCTGCGGAGATCAGGGCGCTCGCAACCGACCACGATACCGGCCGGGGTGTGGATGATCTGGAAGCGGAGACACCCGATGCGGCCCGCTCCGCCATGGACCTGGCCCGCAAGACCGGTGCCATCGTCGTTGCTTCGGGCGAGACCGACTATATTGCCGACGGAACCCGCCTCTATGAAGTAAAGGGAGGAACAGCCTGGATGTCCAGAGTGACCGGCACCGGCTGCATGCTCAGTTCCCTCCTCGGCGCATTCCTCGCCGTTGAGAATTCCGCACTCAGCGTTGCTGCCTGCTGCGCCATGATGAATGCCTGCGCAGAGAAAGCTCTCGCGGAGACAGTGCGCAGACAGGGCGGTACCGGCACCTTCCACATCTGTCTCATGGATGCTCTGTCCGGCAGCATTTATTAGTAATGTATCAGCAATTTATTCGCAATGAGCCTTTGGGCGGTCATGTGTCAAAAGCAGGGCTGCTGCATTTGCTGTTTATTCTTCATCGCGCGTATCCCCGTGACTTCAGTCAGGGGATACGCTTGCGAGTCTTGAATCTTCAGCAGATGCAGCAGCCCGTTTTGGTTTTGATCGGGATTCTGTTGTGGGTACAGAGGTTACTTATAGCGGTCCTGCAGCTTTTCCGGAGCAGATTTCTGATCTTTCCCGTTTTTTTTCCGGTTTGCTTCCTCGATAGCTTCGATTCCGTTCATGGCCCCGGCATACAGCGCGGAGTGAATAGCCATGATGATCAGTACGATTACCAGACTTACAGCAATAAAAATGGCGTATTCCATGGATTCTCCTTTTTATCTAATCGTATTCTTTTATCTAATCGTATACTTTTAACTAATCGTATTCTTTTAACTGATCGTGTTCTTTAACTAATCGTATTCTTTATCTAATTGTATTCACCTAATAGCACTTAATAGTATTCGGTTTTTTCTTCCGGCCATGCCGGAATGCATCAGTACGCAGGCATGGTCAAAGAGAAATTTGCGGAGACGATTTCCCGTCGATATCAGGGGATGTTTGTGTCTGGTAAAGTGATCTTAAGAGGAATCACAGGATGGACATCTTCGATTTAACCTTCATCCTGTGTGTTTCCACGACGGCATCAGGGTCGATGGCCAGGAGCGCTTTTTCGACAGCTGTGATCAGCATATTCATTTCGGAATATCCGTATACTCCTCCATTTCTTGTTTTCCACCCGGTAAAGGCAAATCTGTAAAGTGCTTTTTCATCCTTTGCTCCCAGATAAGCAAAAGCAGCAGTCCAGTATCCTTTAAACCCAAATGCCACTCCGATGTGACCGCTGCGAAGTCTGCCGGCCGACGCCTTGACTCCGTTCACATTCACCTGGCTGACCTTTTCAATGGCTGTGTTCGCGGGAATGGCAGCGGTAAAGAATTCCTCGTTTTTATAAAACTCAGTCTCTCTTTTGATTGCTTTTCCCTCTTTGATGAGCTCCTCGGTGTGGGCGCTTTTCGCGGCAACTACTGCACCGAGAATCAAAAATGCGACGACAATGATAATCATTCCTTCTCCGGACATACTCTCACTCCTCCTTTTCATACTTTGTTGATCTTTTCTGTTGTCTTTGTCAAAATCCCTATCGGTATTTTATGTTTTGATCATACCATGCGGCGATTTTTGGTCTGTAGCAATGACTTTAAGAACAATAATTTGATAATTAAAGGTGAATTATGATTAATTAAAATAATTATTTAATCATTAAAGAGAGGAGTCATGCGCTGCCGGATGTAATGAAGGAGCTGAACTTTTACCTGTATGGCTTAGATGAGGGATTCCGCATTTGCCATGCAGATTGGGCAGGATTTTCTGTATGCGCCGGCGGTCAGCAGCAATGGCCGGCGATATAAAACGTCACTTAAAAACACATAAAAATGTCCTTTAAAGTTGTTATAGATGTATGGCTGTGGATTTGATAAAATAAAACCATCAATCATACATTCCTATCAGGCCCGCAAGACTCGCAAGGGAGTTTTGATTCAGAGAGCAGCAGAAGAGACATGAGGCACCGGAAAGGAGGGCGCGGATGAATAGAGTCATGATTACAATCGGCAGGCAGTTCGGCAGCGGAGGACACAAGATCGGCGAGTACCTTTCCAATCGCCTGGGAATGTCCTACTACGACAATGAATTGATTCTTCTTGCTGCACAGCGCGGCGACTTAAAGATTGAGCATATCCAGGAAATGGACGAGATGATCCAGAACCCCTTCCTGTATGAGAAACAGGAAACGGTCGTTGAAGATACGATGGAAGAAACGGTGTTTGAACTTCAGCAGGAGGTGATCCGTCAGCTGGCAGAGAAGGAGAGCGCTGTTTTCGTCGGCAGATGTGCGGACGAGGCGCTTCGCAAGGCCGGATACAAAGTGCTCAGCATCTTCATTTCCGCGCCCCTCAAACAGCGAATCGCCAGGACCTGCCGCCTGCAGGGACTCAGCCAGGAAGAGTGTGAAGCCCTGACCGAGCGCAAGGATAGTTCCCGCAAGGCTTATTATGAAAAGCATACAGGCAGGACCTGGGGTGTTCCGGAGAACTATGATCTCTTCTACGACACCTCCAAAAATGATATCTCCTATATCATCGTGGATATCATCAAGAAATATAAGGAGATGATCAGTGAATAAACCGGGGCAGGCGTCCCGGAAAAACAAAATCCAATTGAATTCCGATAGATAAGCCAGGCTGGCTGCACCGTGAAATTGACGATGCGGCCAGCCTGGCTTTATTCTTTATCGCGCAATTCCCGTGACTACTGTTAACTGTTACGGGATCAGGCCCGCAAGACCCATTAGCGTGTCTGAAATGATACCTGGTATACCTGAGGGGAGGCCGGTCATACGCAGACCTAGGAAACAAAATGATAGGCGCCCATAATGAGTGCGGCAAAGATCATGATGACAAGCATGATCGCGGCCAGAAGGGCGTCGAAGGCCAGGACGGCGAGGAAGCGAAGCCATGCATTCCGGATCCGGCTGATTCCCATGAAGGACCAGATGTCCAGATAGTTGCCGGTAAACAGCATCATGAGCAAGGTGAAAAAGGATAAGATGATTCTCTCGATCCAGGTCTCTATACCTGGTTCTATGCTCTCGGCTGTAAAATCTATACAGACGTAGAAGGCAAAGGCATAGATGAAAATTGCGATGAGCATGTTCGCGGGCTTTTTGCTGCGAAAGCCCGGAGGCAGAAAGCTATTCCTGTAGATATTGTGCTCATAATCGTCGGGGTGGCTGCGGCAGGAAGCAAGTGCGCTCATCAGTTCTTTCACGGATCTGTAGCGGTCTTTGGGATCGATGCGCGTACATTTTTTTACAATCTTTCCCAGCTTCCCGCGGGGCATTCTGTCCTTGGGGAGGACGCCGGTCACCAGTTCATTGAGGAGGACGCCGACCGCGTAGATATCTGTCTGTACGCTGGAGGCGCCGAACCCGTACTGCTCAGGAGCTGCGTATCCTACAGTACCGATCAGCTCAGTATCTTCTTTTTTCAGAGGATCTGCCTGCCGGGCGGCATTCATGTCGAGCAGCCGGATGCTTCCGTCGGCGGTCCGGATGATATTGGAGGGTTTGATATCCCGGTGCAGAATCGGCGGATCTGCGCTGTGCAGCTCCAGCAGAATCCGGCACAGTTCTTCGACAATAGTGACAGCAGTATCTTCTGTAAAAATATTGCCGTTGTCGAGAATCGCGCGCAGGGTCTGCCCGCTGATATATTCCTCTATGACGGTCAGGCGCCCGTTCTGCTCCGCGATTTCCACTATTTCGGGCGTTCCTTTTACATGGTTCTGCTGCAGATAGCGGTAGACATCTGCATTATAGGTTTCCAGGATTTTTTTCACATAGACGATCCCGGTTGCAGTGTGCTGTACAAGTGTGATGCCATGCTGTGCATTGAGTACTGCAATCTCCTGGTAACAGGACAATATACATGCATCAGTTGTTGTCATTAAAAACCCTCCAAACAAAAATCCGGATTCTGTCCGGAAAAGCTCCGGAGATCTGTAGATGTACCTGCGGCCGTCTGCATGCGAGGTGCCGGCAATAGCTGCAAGAGGTGACAGCTGCGTAATACATGCGGCTCGGGGCATTTGCGGCTGCCGGGGCAGATTATATGGTTTTAGTATAACATGAAAGATATGATTGGAGAAAACACGTAGAGAAGAGCTCCTTCTATCTTTTTTGCAGGGAGAAAGTGTATAATCACTACAGACAACTGCTGTACAGCACGATCCATTCGCAACGCGGGAGATAAAAAATGGAAAAAACAACCAGCACCCTGACCAATATATTAAAAAAGACAAAACCCGATTCAATAGGGGAATATGTCAAGGCGAACGCGGAGGACGTCTTCACACAGGGAAATCCTTTTTCAACCTATATGAGGGAATGTGTCAGAGAAAAAGGTCTTCGTTTTCAGGAAATCTTTCTGCGGGCTGATCTTTCAGAAGGCTACGGCTATAAGCTGATCTCCGGGGAAAAACATACCCGCCAGCGGGACACGATCCTCAAACTATGCCTGGGTGCCGGCTTCACTCTGCAGGAGACCCAGCGCGCCCTGAAGATTTACGGGATGTCGCCCCTCTATGCGCGCTTTCCCCGGGATGCGGTTTTCATTTCCGCTATCAGCGCCAGGATATACGAGATTCCCGAGATCAACAGCCTCCTCGCCCGCAACGGGCAGCCCCTCCTGCGCGGTTCCGAAGAGATACAAAACGATTGACACGAAAACCTGCTTCCGCTCCCGACAGGGAGCGGAGTGAACAAATATAACAAACTGAACAAATATACAAATATATAGTATAGAAAAGCGGTCAGGCACATGTACCTGGCCGCTTTTACTCTTGTTTCTATATAGGGACATATTGCGCTTGGATATGATCGACCCAGAGTGTGCCGTTATTGTTCAGTAACAGGCTGTGGATAATCGAAGATGATTAGGAAGTTATTCAAGCAGTTTTACCTGGCATTTTATACTCTGGATTAAAACTGCAGGTACCATGCTCTGGGAATGACCTTGTAGTCTGCAATGTCAGAAAAACTCACATCATCGCGGAAAAACTGACCTATGATTTCGAAACTCTCTGTGGCACCTGCATCTACATCTGTGAGATTTGTGCCGGAGATTCCAAGTACATTACCTTCCGCATCATAGTAGATTGCATTGACATAGATGATTCCGATTTCTTCATCTGTGGTATTTGTAAGACGACCGGTAATCTTGCACCTCCACACGTCGTCTTCTCTGATGCTGACATCACTGGTCTCATAATCCACAATTTCGTGCTTGGCTTCATCAACTTTGTAGTTGGGCACAAATTTAAGTCCATTGGAATCATCTACTTCATCCAGATCTATGTGGTCGCTGTAAAAAAAGCCGCTTTCGCCCGGAAGGATTGCGTCTGGACATGTACTGATCAGACTTTCTGTTTTCAGCAGATGTCCATCATTGTCTTCAATATCGAATTTGGCGTCATGCAGATAAAGCGGGGTGCTTCCGGTATTTTCAATCTCGACAAAAGCATTACCGATATGCATTCCGATCGAGTTTACGTAATCACTGAAGTATTCCTGCTTTACCTTGTAATCCACCTTTTTGGCAGGTGCCTTTTCCTCTCCTGCAGGAGCAGCTTCTGCTTCTTCTTTGTTTTCAATATCGCTTTCAGATTCTGTCGCCTCAGCAGAGACTTTCTGTGAATCCCCCTGTGTCTCCCCTTGAGATTCGGAGCCGGTCTTATCTTTTGAACCGTTTCCGAACAATGCAGAACAGGAGACGAGCAGAACGATTATTACAATGACGGGAATCAGAATCCCCTTACGTTTTTTCTTTTTACCGGGGATTTGTCCATTATTTGTTCCATTCCCGTTCACAGGCGGAGGAGTAACCGGTGCCTGCGCGTACATGCGGGGCTGCTCAGAGGGGGCAGCACCAGGTGAAGATGCAGCTGACATCCCGGATGAACTACTTACAGCCGGTGTCCCGCAATTCGGACAAAACTTACCGTTAAATTCAGTTCCACATTCCTGGCAAAACATAGAGACCCTCCTCTGTTCATAAGTTTTTTATAGAGATAACTGTCACGATTATAGCAGGTTGTAATCCTGCCCGTTCCCACCGCAGCGGTGGGAATATATCATCGGCAATCAGAAATCAGAACAGCCAGAGAGTGCTTTTATTGCCTGTAACTTTGATTTAGAGGCTTAATTTCAAGAGAAAATATAGAAAAAGACATCTGTCCGAAGAAAGATTAAGAGATTCATTGTCTTTTCTTCATGCAGATGTCTTTATTTGGAGTGTTTATATTTGGTGAGTATATAAACAAGTGATTGTCAAAGAGGAAGCAACTTGTAGTTAAAAGGTTAAGATCCTGTGAAAAGCTTAGATCCCCAGCTCGAATTTCAGCTGCGGCTTCATGGGCGCATAGTCGCGCATCTCAAAATCATCGATAGTGATTTCTTCAAAGCTGCATCCCTTCTCCTTGTGAAGAAGGAGAACGGGCTGTCTGTTTTCGTCTGCACTGACGCCGGAACTTTCCTGGTCCTGTGAGGCTGCTGCGGCCAGTTCCTCCGCACGGCGCAGCATCTCGTGCGCATTATCGATGTGACGGTCATAAATCTGCTCATTGGCGACAAAGTGGGTGAAAACACCGGGTTCCAGGCCGGTCACACAGGCGATCATCATCATGAGCGCCGCATACTGGATCTCATTGATTCCGCCGGCACCCGAAGCTGTCAGCATATCCCCGCTGCGCTGGACCATGCTCATATCTAGATACTTGCCGCGCACATTCCACATGGTGAGAAAAGCACAGGGTGCAAGGCCGGGTGTCTCATGAAGATCTGTCTCCTGCCAGAGAGAAACCACTTTTCGCCTGCCGTAGGGATCCTTTTTGATGTCTTCAATCAGGTTGTGGATCAGATCATAGCGCTTTACTGTCGCCCCGTAGCGCTGCCCGATCGTCCCGTCTCCGATATCCCACGGATCCCACCAGGTCACACCGTATTCCTTCATCTCCGAAAGCACATTGGTGGGATGCTGATAGATCGTAAAAATCTCCCGGATACCCGTCTTCCAGGCCTGGCAGCGCAGCGTGCAGATCGGGAACTCCCCCTTGGACAGATCATATTTCCGCATCACATGATTCACACTGATCGTGTGGGCAGGAGTTCCATCCTCATATCGGGGCCTCGGATTCTCATCCATATAGCCGTTGTCCAGAATGTTCTTTATATCATTTACAAGATATTTGTCTGCTTTTGTCATCATAAATGGATCTGCCTCCTGTCCTGATGATCCTTGTTTCGTATGAAAGAAAGTTTAACAAGTAGAATAAAACTTGTGAATATAGCTGAAGGTGGTATTATACTGTGTTTTTGGAATATTAGTTCATTTGCAGTGAAAAAGAATGGCATCAATCAGCCCTTTTTGAACTGAATACTATACCCAATCCCCGTCAGATACTTTACTAATGAATTGATTGTTGCACCAGCACCTTTTTCAATCCGGCTCACTGCCTGTTGGGAAAGACCGGCAGCGTTTGCTACATCAGTTTGGGTCATATTCTCTGCCTTTCGTAATTGAATAAGCTGCTCCTGCAATGCAATCTTTTTTTGAAACGCTTCGTATGCTGCCCTTGCGTCTTCATTTTCTTTTACTAATTTATTCAATTCTTCCATTTCTTTATTCAAATCTGCCTTAACAAATGCCATGGTATTCCTCCCGTTATAAAAGGCCTTTGGCTCTTGCACGTTTTTTTGCTTTTTCCAATTCCTGTTTTTCTGCCTTTCCTTTTTGTTTTTTACAAATATTTAAGAAAAAGACTGCCTCCTGATTTTGGATTACATACATTACTCTTTCTTGAGAAATCTTTATTTCCCAGAGCTTTTTATATAACTGACGGGTCACAAGCAGAGAGAATGCATCCACTCCTTTGTCCCGAATTAACTGACGAACAGCCGGAATTTCTGCTTTTGATGAAGCAGAAAGAGATTCGATCTATTCCATAATCAGGTTTTTACCACCTGAAGTGGAGTAATCATAAATGTTCATTACACCCCCATAATACATCGATTTTTGATGTATTTTCAATTTGTATTTTTGCTATTGCAGCTCACCTGTTGCAGGTTGTATAAAACGTTTTATATTTCGAATATACGAATACATACATATATGATACATTCATCAAAGCCCAAAGTCAAGAAAAGTATTCTCAGCTGCCAGTGCCAAATCACAGATATTTCATTTTTATCAAGCAGTTTCTAAGGTTCATTTGAGGTTGACCGGATAGACTGTAGCGGTAGACAGGAACCCCTGTGCAGCAGTTCAAGGCGTCTCTTCAACATTGAGTGCGTGACCTGCCTGCGGGAACCCCTGCGCAACAGTTAGAAGTGTTTCATAATCGAGACAAGTAAGAAAAGAGGTGAGACAGTCATGAAAAAGCATACCTGGACGATTGCGTTTACCTCCTGCCTGCTGGCATTTACAGTTTTTCTGGGCATGGACACATTTGTGCTTTCCAGCGTCTATCAGACAGATGCCACAGGGATGAACACAGAGATGTTTTCCCAAGCAGAGGTCATCATCAACAAGGGCGAAGAAGAGCAGAAAGATCAGGAGGCCGAAGAAGACCAGAAGGATCAGGCGGTCAAAGAAGATCAAGAGAATCAAAAGGCTGAGGAAGCTGAAGAAGACGAAGATTCCGTTTCCGGGGCAAGCCCACGGAGGGAAAAGCCCAACGGCTCTTCTTCCGGAGATTCCGACAGCAGCTCTGACGGACAAAACAGTTCCGGAAATAAAAAACAATCTTCGGACTATACTTCTTCTGCATCTGAAGGGGCCGGTGAATCTGATGGAGCTTCGGAAAGCAGTTCCGGAAGTTCAGGGAAGCGTAAACCCGGAAGTTCATCGAAGCATGGGTCAGTCGGCACATCGAAGCACGGTTCAGACAGTTCATCGAAGCAAGGCACTGGAAGCGCATCGAAGAGCACAAACTCTTTTGACGAGGAAGAAGCTGCAGCAGAGGCTGCGCTGGTGACGACGGACAACGCAGGAAGCTCTGAAACCTATGAAGATGAGAATGTCAAAATCACCTATACCCGGTACACGACAAACGGGACGACGATTCACGTCGCAGATGTTCAGCTCAGCTCCGCAGAGTATCTGAAGACAGCGTTTGCAGAGGATACCTACGGCAAAAACGTGACAGAGACAACCTCGGCAATCGCGGAGGCACACGATGCGATCCTGGCCATTAACGGAGATTATTACGGGGTCCAGGAGAAAGGCTATGTCATTCGCAACGGAATTGTTTACCGGGACCAGGCAGGGGAGAGCCAAGTTCTGTGCATCTATGCGGACGGAAGCATGAAGATCGTGGATCCATCCACCGTGACTGCACAGGAACTGGTGGACCAGGGAGTCTGGCAGGCTTTTTCCTTCGGCCCGGGACTGGTGGAAAACGGTGAGATTTCCGTTTCCCTGGATTCTGAGGTCGGCAGGGCCAAAGCGAGCAACCCCCGCACCGCGATCGGCGTCATTGATGACCTGCACTATGTTTTTGTGGTTTCTGACGGGCGCACCGATGACAGTGAGGGCCTTTCCCTCTACGAACTGGCCAGCTTCATGGACCAGCTCGGCGTGCAGACCGCCTACAACCTGGACGGCGGCGGTTCCTCGACTATGGTTTTTCAGAATCAGATCATCAATAACCCGACCGGCGGCTTCGGCGACCGCGAAAGAGAGGTGAGTGATATTGTATACATCGGATAAAAATGAGATAATACACTATGCTGACAACATGCTGCACGACGCGTTTCTTTACCTTATAGCCGGAATTGCCTGCGCGGCGTTCGGCCTGATCTACGAACTCTTCAGCCATGAGGTCTATTCTTTTTACATGATCTACGCCTTTTTGATTCCTCTCCTACCGGGAACTTTTCTGAACCTGCTGATCGTATGGCTTGCAGTCAAAAAGGAAAAACAACTGCGAATCAGAGAGGCCGCTGTGCGGAGTGCTGTAAATGCAGCATCTGCAGATGTGCGAAATACAGGTGATGCGGCAGTACAAAGAGTTGTAGATGCAGAATTTGAAGAAGATATTGACGCTCGCTATGAACTAAGCAATGAACCAAAAACACCGGTCAATACGGGAGTCTTCTTCCCGGGACCGGCTGATTCACAGAACTGCGTAAGAAATGAAATTGCAGAATCAAATGCCGGCACAGGAGTCTTCTTCCCGGGGCGCTTTACCAGACATGCCTGGAATTCCGGGCTTGCCGCCCTTACGGCCGGCTCTCTCTTCAAGGGCGTCCTCGATATTTACGGGACAACCAACAAGCTGATCGTGGTTTATCCGATTGCGGCAGTCGTCCTGCTGTTCGCTGCGGCTGCTTCCTTTTCATTGTCCTATGCCGCAGTCAGAAGGATGCGCAGAAAAGCAGAGATGACGGCAGCATGAACATGCCGCTGCTGAATCCTGTCCTATGGAGAGTTCTGGAGATGCCTGAAGAGAACGCGGCAACGGCCATGTTGTAGTACCTGTCAACAGTTATGCTGAAATATCTGACTAGAAGGAGAAATTGATGGCAGAAATGATTACAAAAATAGATTTTCAGATTTTGGACTGGATTCAGGCTAATCTTCGGACCCCCTGGCTGGACTGGCTCATGCCGAAGATTACATTCCTGTGCGAATCGGGGTGGTTCTGGATCGTCATTGCACTCGCGTGCCTTCTCTGGAAAAAGCACCGACGGTGCGGTACCAATATGGCGCTGGGCCTTATCTTATGCGGACTGTTCGGAAATCTTCTGCTGAAGCACCTGGTGGCGCGTTCCCGACCATGCTGGATCAATACGACGATCGACATGCTGGTGAAGATACCGACCGACTATTCCTTCCCGTCTGGACACTCGATGGTAAGCTTCGCTTCCGCAGTAATTCTGCTCCAATACGACAAGCGCATCGGCATTCCTGCCATCATCCTGGCAGCATTGATCGCTGTTTCAAGGCTCTACCTCTACGTTCATTTTCCCTCGGATGTCATTGTCGGCACTCTGATGGGAATCCTGTTCGGAATCCTTGCCCCGCGGATCGTGGAATATATCTACAGCAAGAGGAAAACCAAAGAAGAGTAGAGAGGAGAATGTGAGTTACCGGATAAGCTGCCGGGTAAGCTGCCAGGGACGGTTTTGCAGGGACACCGGGGATTCACAAACAACCAGAGCAAATAACAACCAGAGCGAAAAATCTTGTATTGTGACAAGGTTTTTCGCTCTTTTCATTTCTGCCGCTTCGCGATCTCCGGCACAGTGGTGATCTTTTTCCCTTGAGCCGCCCCCGTCGCTTTATTCTTCTTCTCCAGATGAAATCATTCCACAAAGCGGCGGCCTTTTGCCCTGGAGCGTCTCGCGGCACAAATGCGGGAACGAAAAATATCGCATCTACAATATTTTTTCTCTTTCCTCTTGACGCAGGCGTCAGGCAGGAGTATCCTATTAACAAACATATGAATAAATGTTCATATGTTTGAGAAACATAAAGTACAGAAACACAAAGTACTATATTAATGGAACTAAAGAGCGGAAAAGAGATGGAAAAAGAAAGCAGAAAAATGATGCATGACATCGAATGTTGCGAGGTAGAAGAGGTCCATGCGGACAAGGTGCAGATGGTGAGTGAGCAGATGCCTCCCGAGGACCGGCTCTATGACCTGGCGGAACTGTTCAAAGCCTTCGGCGACACCACAAGAATCCGGATTCTGTTTGCCCTTTTCGAGGCGGATATCTGTGTCTGCGATCTTGCGGCGTCTCTGGGAATGACCCAGTCCGCGATTTCTCACCAGCTCCGGCTTCTGAAGCAGGCACGGCTTGTGAGCGGGCGCCGGGAAGGTAAGCAGATCGTCTATTTTCTGGCTGACGACCATGTGAGGACCATCATTCAGCAGGGTATGGACCACATTATGGAATAAGCGAACACAACGAATCCCAAAAGGACCTGAAAACTAAACTTTTAGACGAAATCAAACAGCTTCAATCAAACAGCTTCAATCAAAAAGCTTGATCAAAGAGACTCAATCAAAAAGGCTTAAGCGAAAAGCTTCAATCAAAAGACTCGATTAAAAGCTGAATTCATAAGCTGAGTCCATAAAGGCAATCCATAAATTTAATCAAAGAACCCAATATTTAAACTCAATCAACATATTTCAGGAGGAGCAACATCATGAAAAAAACCTACAAGATCGAAGTCGACTGCGCAAACTGTGCCAACAAGATGGAAGAAGCGACTAAGAAGACACCCGGTGTCAAGGACGCAGTTGTGAACTTCATGGCGCTCAAGATGAAAGTGGAGTTTGAGGATGGCGCGGATGTTGACAGTGTCATGCAGAAGGTCATCGAGAACTGCAAGGTAGTGGAGGATGACTGCCAGATTTTCCTGAAATAAACTGCAATCGCTATATGCCTGCAGATAGAGGCAGAAGCCCTGCTGTCACAATAAACTGCAATCGCTATATGCCTGCAGTTAAAGGCAGAAGTCCCGCTGTCGCACAGGAGGCAGCATCATGATGAAATCTATGACAAAAAAACAAAAGAATCTTCTGCTCAGGATCGTTGCAGCGGCTGTATTGATGGTGGTATTTTCACTCCTGCCGCTGGTAAAATATCCTGTCCTGCGCTTTGTGCTGTTTCTCGTCCCTTATTTTACGGTCGGACATGATATCCTCCGCAAGGCGATTAAGGGAATCCGGAACAAGCAGGTATTTGACGAGAACTTCCTCATGGCAGCAGCAACCGTGGGCGCCATGGCACTCGGCGAGTATACCGAGGGAGTCGCGGTCATGCTCTTCTACCAGATCGGAGAACTCTTCCAGAGTTATGCAGTCGGAAAGAGCAGAAAAAACATCAGCGAGCTGATGGACATCCGGCCAGACTACGCCAATCTGGAGACAGAGGACGGCGTGGAGGAGGCTGATCCCGATGACGTCGAGGTCGGCAGCATTATTCTCATCAAACCCGGCGAGAGGGTGCCGATCGACGGTGTGATCGTGGAGGGAACTTCTTCTATAGACACTGCGGCGCTCACTGGGGAATCCCTGCCCAGGGATGTCGCGGCGGGAGAGGAGATCCTCAGCGGATCCATCAACCTGTCCGGCCTTCTGCGGGTGCAGACGACCAAAGAGTTCGAGGAATCCACCGCGTCCCGCATTCTGGACCTGGTTGAAAACGCCGGCACACGCAAGGCGAAGTCCGAGCAGTTTATTTCTAAATTTGCCCGCTGGTACACGCCGGCGGTCTGCTGCAGTGCCCTTGCACTGGCTGTTATCGGGCCCCTGGTCAACATGCTTTTCTTCCATGCCCCGGCAAGCTGGGATCTCTGGTCCGACTGGATCTACAGAGCGCTGACATTCCTGGTCATCAGCTGCCCCTGCGCGATCGTTGTCAGTATTCCGCTCACATTTTTCGGCGGAATCGGCGGCGCCGGCAGCAAGGGCATTCTGATCAAAGGCTCCAACTTCATGGAGACCCTGGCCAATGTCCGGACTGTGGTCTTTGACAAGACCGGCACTCTGACAAAGGGCAATTTTGCGGTCACAAAGATCTGCCCCGCGGTGCACGGTGGACAAGATGGAATAGCTGACGGGGCGGCCGACAGGCTTCTGGAATATGCCGCGCTCGCAGAGAGCTATTCCTCGCACCCCATCAGCCGAAGCCTCAAAGAGGCCTGGCAGGAAAGCCTGCAAAAAAGCGGACAGAAAACTGCAGCTGCCCAGAGCCCGGACTTATTCGCTGCACGTGTCGGTGACACGGAGGAAATCAGCGGAAAGGGCGTCATCACGGAAGTGGACGGCCGCCGCATCGGCGCAGGAAATCTCCAGCTCATGCGGGATTTGGGAGTTACGATCACGGCGGAAAATGACCATTCCGATGTGGAAATCGGAACCATCGTGCATGTCTGCGCAGGAAACGAATACCTGGGCCACATCGTGATTGCGGATGAGATCAAGCCGAGTGCGGCAGAGGCTATCCGCGATCTGCGCGGATCAGGTGTCACCAGGACTGTTATGCTCACCGGCGATGCAGAGGCCATTGCCTCCCGCGTCGCTAAAAAGCTCGGCATCGACGAATATCATGCAGGCCTTCTGCCTGCGGATAAGGTCACAAGGCTGGAGCAACTTCTTGATGAAACGGGCGGCAATGTCAATACGGGAACTTCCGCAAAAAGCGGCAGTGCCGGTAAGAAAGCTTCCCTTGCCTTCGTCGGAGACGGCATCAACGATGCACCAGTTCTCTCCCGCGCGGACATCGGCATTGCCATGGGAGCCCTGGGCTCCGATGCCGCCATTGAGGCGGCCGACGTGGTCCTCATGGATGACGACCCCATGAAAATAGCCCGTGCCATCCGCCTTGCCCGCAAGTGCATCCGGATTGTCAACGAAAATATCTGGTTTGCCATCGGCGTCAAGCTGGCCTGCCTCCTCCTGGGGGCCCTGGGCATCGCCAACATGTGGCTCGCTATTTTTGCCGACGTCGGCGTCATGGTCCTCTGCGTACTGAACGCGATCCGGGCCCTGGTGTAAAAGGAAATCACGATCCCGGCTGAATCCCTTCTGAATTCTGAACAGAAAACTCTGCC
>CAMKEX010000070.1 GCA_946411695.1 uncultured Lachnospiraceae bacterium | reverse complement strand
AGAAGTACAGAGTTTTGGATTTGAGATGACGGAAAAAGAGAAAAAGAACATAAGTAAGTTTATTTCGAAGATACTCAGGCACAGGCCGGAGATCATCGGGATCCATCTGGATGAGCATGGCTGGGCGGATGCGGATGAGCTGATCGCGGGTGTCCGCAGGGCAGGGCATCCGGGTTTTGACCGGGAGAAGCTGGACGAAATCGTGGAGACCAATAATAAAAAGAGGTATTCCTACAGTGATGACGGCAGGCTGATCCGGGCTAATCAGGGGCATTCGATCCCTGTCGATGTTGAACTGCCCGAGATGACGCCGCCGGACCTTCTCTGGCACGGGACGGGAGAGTGTTTTCTGTCTTCGATTCAGGAGCAGGGGATCCTGCGCATGAGCAGGCTATATGTGCATCTGTCTCTGGATGAGGAGACGGCGGAGCAGGTGGGAAGGCGGCATGGAAAGCCTGTTCTGCTTCGCGTAGACGCCGGACGTATGAATGAGGACGGATATGTCTTTTATTACTCTGTGAACGGTGTGTGGCTCACGGAAAAGGTTCCTGTGGGATATTTTTCTTTACAATAAAATGAAGCTTTCTTTACAATAAAATGGAACGACGGTTTCGCAAAAACACAGTCCGCAACCGCAGCAGGGGGTGGACTGTCATTTTATGTCATTTTTATTGTGCGGAAAAAGGCCAGATTGGCGTCAATTCTTGCACCGTTTCCGAACGCATGGTATGATAGGGAAAGTTTCTTTGCGGGAAACCTGCGATTCTTTTGCGGGTTATTGAAATATATGACAGGAGGAAAATATCTTCATGGGTGAGGAAAAGAAAATCATGCTCTCGGGAATCCAGCCGAGCGGAGATCTGCATCTCGGCAATTATCTTGGAGCGATCAAAAACTGGGCGGACCGTGTAAACGAATTCGACTGCTATTATTTTATGGCGGATATGCACACGATTACTGTGCGCCAGGACCCCAAGGAGCTGCGCCGCCGCTCTCTGGAGATGCTCGCGCTCTATATTGCCTGCGGTCTTGATCCTGAGAAAAACACTCTGTTCCTGCAGTCCCATGTGCCTGCGCACGCGCAGCTGGGCTGGGTGCTCGACTGCTATACCATGTTCGGAGAACTGACCCGTATGACACAGTTTAAGGACAAGTCCGAGAAGCACAAGGACAATATCAATGCAGGCCTGTTTACCTATCCTTCCCTGATGGCGGCGGATATTCTTCTGTACCAGCCCCATTATGTTCCGGTGGGTGAGGACCAGAAGCAGCATGTCGAGCTCTGCAGGAATATCGCCAATCGTTTCAACAACATCTACGGCGACGTCTTCCGTGTGCCGGAGCCCTATATCAGCAAGATGGGGGCCAGGATCTACGGTCTGATGACTCCCGGAGATAAGATGTCCAAGTCCAATCCGCAGGGCTGTGTCTTCCTCATGGATGAGCCCAATGTCATCATGAAGAAGTTCAAGCGCGCTGTCACGGATTCCGACACCGAAAACTGCGTGCGCTACGACAAGGAAAATAAGCCCGGCGTTGCCAACCTGATGAATATTTATGCGACCATCACCGGCAAGACTTTTGAAGAGATTGAGCGCGAGTTTGAGGGAAAGGGCTACGGCGTTTTCAAGCCCGCGGTCGGAGAAGCTGTCGTGGACTGCCTCAACCCCATCCGTGAAGAGGCAAAGCGCCTGATTGCCGACAAGGCCTATCTGGACAGTGTCTATAAAGAGGGCGCGCAGAAGGCGTCCTACATTGCCAACAAGACTCTCCGCAAGGTATATAAGAAGATCGGTTTCTATCAGCCGAAATAATATGCCCGGATAAAAACACAGGAGATTTTGATTTATTCAATCAGAGCGGCTCATACAGCAGGAGGGGAGAGGACATGAATTTTCTTGAAGAAAGGATCTTGAAGGACGGACAGGTGAGAGAGGGAGATATCCTCAAGGTGGACAGTTTCCTTAATCATCAGGTGGATATTGCCCTTCTGGAGCAGATCGGCGATGCTTTTTATGAGCATTTTAAAGACAGGGGAATCACCCGTGTCCTGACAGTGGAGTCATCCGGCATCGCGATCGCGTATCCTGTCGCACGCCGCTTCGGCGTTCCTGCCGTATTTGCCAAGAAGGCGCGCAGCATGAATCTGGACGGTGATCTTTACACATCCATCGTCCACTCCTATACCTACAATGTGGACAACGTCGTCACGCTCTCCAAACAATATCTGCATGCGGATGACTGTGTGCTGATCGTGGATGACTTCATGGCCAACGGAAAGGCCGTGCAGGGTCTTCTGGACATCTGCAGGCAGGCCGGAGCATCTGCGGCCGGAATCGGGATCGCGATTGAGAAGGGCTTCCAGAACGGCGGCAGGCTCCTGCGCGAGGCGGGTGTCGATCTCTACAGCCTTGCCATCGTGGATTCCATGGATGCCGACGGGACGATCGTTTTCCGCGAACACTGATTATAAATGCGCGAGAGCGTATTCTCCCATGCGGCCTCAGGGGGGCTGTGCCGTCCTGCGGCAAAAACATCGGGGGAGAAAGATCTTATGTCTGCATGAATGCAGGTATCCGCTTTAAACCGGGTACCTGCTTCTTTGTGAGTGCCCTGTCTCAGGGCGGGACCGGGATCAGTAAGCGGCCCGGGAGTACCTCTGATTAAAGATCATTGTAATGAAGACCATCTTTTTTCATTGAGGGAAAAATGATCACATATGTGATAGAATAGTCAGAAGCAAGGGATTATTCAGGAAAATGTAAAGAGTAAAAATGAAAGAGAATAATGAACAGAACCTTTCACAGGTACAGATGGTCGCACATGCAGCCATGATCGCAGCCGTCTATGTGGTGCTCACAATGCTGTTTGCACCGTTTTCCTTCAGAGCGGTCCAGGTCAGGGTTTCGGAGGCGCTTACCATTCTGCCGCTGTTTACCCCCGCCGCGGTTCCCGGCCTCTTTGTCGGATGTATCCTGGCAAATATGCTGGGCGGCGCGATCATATGGGACGTCATTTTCGGCAGCCTGGCTACCCTGATCGGGGCTGTGGCCGGCAGGATGCTCCGCAAAAACCGCTGGCTGGTCCCGATTCCCGCAATCGCTGCCAATACGGTGATAGTCCCTCTGGTTCTCCGCTATGGATATGGCGAGAATCTACCTATCCTGCTGATGGCGGTGTATGTTGCTGTGGGGGAGATCATCAGCTGCTATGTTCTGGGAGAACTGCTTGCAGAGGTCCTTCTGCGTTACCGCAATGCCATATTCAGAAACTGACGGACTGCCCGCCTGACTGACCGGCAGATTACAGGCTGCGGAGTGCGGACGGCTGACAGATACCGCTGACGGATGCCGCCGGCAGATGCCTGTGACAGCTGCTGACAGGTTCTTTTTAAAAAAACCCGTTGAAAACAGGTATGTGATACGTATAAAGAGATAAAGTAACTATTTTCAGGACCAACACGTTCGAAGTGTATTGCGGGGCTTTCGCACAGAAACAGACGATCAGGGCGAAAACCGGCGAGCGACAGGAGGTTGATCTTATGGCAGAGGAGCTTAGAAATAATATGCAGAAAATGGATGAGGATGATCTGTTTTCCGTTTCCGGCGGTGTATCCGTCCACAACAGGCAGAGACCGAATGTGGGCACATATACACATGTGGACCAGACAGTTCTGTCCGGTGTCGCGGCAAAGCAGAATCCTGCGGGCAGTTCGGATATGAAAGGCTTTATAGGAAACATGACTGAAGAGACCGCATCTTCCGTGGGGCTTGGGTCCGCGACAGTGGAATGCCCTGCCTGCGGCGTTCCCACTGTGCATATCATCTTCAACGGCGGCAGGGGAAAATGTACGGTCTGCGGACTTGTCAGGGACAAACTCTGACGGATTAAGGAGAAGAGAATGGCAGGAATGGATAAGTTAAATGACCTGGATCTGGGGAAGGTAACCGGGGGCGTCGGAGAAAGCGGCGATGAAAAATGGAAATGGGCGCTGGCCAATGTCGACAGGGGCTATCTGGCACTCCGATCCGACCCTTCTTACGACTACAAAAACGAGAAGGTGAAAATTGTCAGCGGGACTGCGCTCCAGATCAATCCCGACAAAACAGACGGAGAGTATGTCTACGCCTATTTTAACGGAGAGTATGGCTGGGTAAATACGAAATATCTCTCCGGATTTGAGAGCCACGGCATAGCTTTCAGATGACAGAAACGGAATAGAATATCTGCCGGCCGCAGGCTTTACGGCCCCTTTCTTTAGAGAGAGGGGCCTCTTTGGCTGCGGCCGGCTAATTGAGGTTAAATACGGCAGCGCGGGAAGGCCGGGGGCTTTTGCAGATACCGGCAGGCCGGGGCATCCCGAAATTGGAGGACATGATGGATAATCAACTCTTCAGAAAACAGAGTATGGATCGGATTTCTTCGCCTGAACAGCTTCAGGATTATATGAGGGTCACCAGCCCCGGAATCTGGATGGTCCTGTCGGCAGTCATTGTCCTTCTGGCAGGGCTGATCATCTGCTCGATGGTTGGGAAAATAGAGACCAAATATGAGGTCAAAGCAGAGGTACAGGACGGGAAGGTCAGTGTCATTCTGGATCCGGATACGGAATATAAAGTGGAAAAAGGCATGACACTGCGGATCGGCGACCAGGATGTACCGATCGGGTATGTCCGCGGTCTGGAAAGCGGAGAGACGGTCGTGACGGCAGGTGTTTCCCTGCCGGACGGGACCTATGACGCGGAGATCGTAACGGAAGCTGTTACGCCGATCAGCTTTCTGACCAATTGACCTCGCAGTCTCCGGATCTGCTGAACTCCTTACTTGAAATGCAAAGCCCGTGGAGGGAAAAACTTCACCGATGGAAAAAACAAAGAAGAAAATCATACAGCCTGTCAGAAAGGGCGCCGCAAAGGTTCCGGTGGTCATGCAGATGGAAGCCCTGGAGTGCGGCGCGGCCTGCCTGGCAATGGTGATGGCCTTTTACGAAAAATGGATACCTCTGGAGCAGGTCCGCCGTGACTGCGGTGTCTCCCGCGACGGATCCAATGCGAGGAATGTGCTGATCGCTGCCCGCAGATACGGATTTGAGGCGGACGGTTACCGCATGGAAGTCGAAGCCCTGAGGGAGAATGCTGTTTATCCCTGCATAATACACTGGAACTTCAATCACTTTGTGGTACTGAACGGTTTCAAAGGGGACAAGGCAGTGATCAACGACCCTGCCCGGGGCACAGTCCGGGTATCCATGGAAGAGTTCGACCACGCCTTTACGGGAATCTGTCTGCTGATCAAACCGGGAGAGAATTTCGTTCCCTCCGGCAAGAGGAGGAGTACGATCGAATTTGCAGCCAGCCGGATGACCGGGGCAGGAGCAGCTGCTGCCTTTGTCACGCTCACTTCTGTGATCGCCAGCCTGTTCGGCATTATCAATCCGGTCATGACCAGAATCTTTATGGACCGTCTGCTGACCGGAAAAAACCTCCAGTGGCTCTATCCCTTCATCGCCCTGATGGCAGCTCTGTGTGCGGTCCAGCTTCTGGTACAGTGGATCCAGGTGATCTACTCCATGAGGATCAACGGAAAGATGTCGGTAGTGGGAAGCACCTCCTTTATGTGGAAGGTCTTAAAGCTTCCCCTGGAATTCTTCTCCCAGCGCCTGGCGGGTGATATCCTGCAGCGCAAGAACACAAATGCGAGTATAGCCGGGACCCTTGTGAATACTGCCGCGCCTCTGGTCCTGGAGACAGTGATGGCTGTGGTCTATCTGACCCTGATGCTGCGCTACAGTCCCGTCCTGACATTGATCGGACTCCTCTCTGTTGTCATGAATCTGGTGATCGCGCGCTATATGTCCGAAAAACGTGTGAATCTGACACGCGTGCAGATGCGGGATTCCGGAAAACTCGCCTCGACGACAGTGGCGGGAATCAGCATGGCGGAGACCATCAAGGCCTCCGGCGCCGAGAACGGCTTTTTCAGGAAATGGTCGGGATACCAGGCGTCGGTCAATACCCAGGATGTGAAATTTCAGCGCATGAATATGAGCCTGGGCATTATCCCCACCCTGATCAGCAGCATTGCCAACTATATGGTCCTCTTCGCCGGAATCTACTTTACCATGAACGGCAGCTTTACCCTGGGTATGATCTCGGTCTTTCAGGGATTTCTGGGTTCTTTTATGGGACCTGTGTCCACTCTGATCGGGGCCGGCCAGCTGATCCAGGAGATGAGAACGGATATGGAACGGGTGGAGGATGTCATGCAGTATCCCGAAGACCCGTTTGTAAAAGACGACCCTGTCAGCGATGAGGAGGATTACTCCAAACTCAGCGGAAACGTCGAAGTGAAAAATGTGACATTCGGCTATTCTCCCCTCGGAGAGCCGGTCATTAAAAATTTCTCCATGACTCTCCGGCCCGGAAGCAGGGTCGCCATTGTCGGTCCCAGCGGCTGCGGAAAGTCGACTCTGAGCAGTCTGATCTCGGGACTTTATAAGCCCTGGAGCGGAGAGATCCTGTTTGACGGAAAGCCGATCTCCGCGATCCACAGAAGTGTCTTCACAGGCTCTGTGGCCGTCGTGGATCAGGAAATCATTCTGTTTGAGGACACCATTGCAGCAAATATCCGCATGTGGGATGACAGCATAGAGAATTTCGAAGTGATCATGGCGGCCAGAGATGCCCAGATCCATGACGACATTCTCCGCCGTCCCGATGGATATCAGGGAAAACTGACAGAAAACGGCAAGGATCTGTCGGGAGGACAGCGCCAGCGCCTCGAGATCGCCCGCGTTCTCGCGCAGGATCCCTCGATCATTATTCTGGACGAGGCGACCAGTGCGCTGGACGCCAAGACCGAATACGATGTCGTCAAGGCGATCTGCGACCGGGGTATCACCTGCATCGTGATCGCCCACAGGCTGTCCACGATCCGTGACTGCGATGAGATCATCGTGCTGGAGAAAGGGCAGGTCGTTGAGCGCGGAACGCATGAACAACTGTTTGCAGCAGGCGGCGCATACACAGAACTGGTCACAAGCGAATAAGGGCAGGCCCCTGTTCGCCGGCCTTCGTCCCATGATGGCTGCGGGCTCAGGTGCTCCGGCATGGACGAAAAAGAGGTAACAGAATGGGATGGTTTGATGAACAGATCAGGGAGCGGATGAAGAGTGACCAGGAAGTACTGGAGGATTCTTTTCTGCAGATAGTCGATTCCGTAATAGGAAACCACACGGCTTCCCGGCTTGCCAGTGAGCAGATGGTCGCAAAGGAAGCCCTGGATGATGTACTGAAGTATTACCACTATAAGCCCGTTGAAGTTCCGGACAATATCCGCGACGTAAATGAGCAGATGGACTATGTGCTTCGTCCCCTTGGTCTGATGACAAGAGACGTGACCCTGGAGGAGGGCTGGTACAAGGATGCCTTCGGCCCCATGCTGGGTCTGTATACAGGTGAGAAAGACGCCCGCGGCAGGGGACAGAGCGCTTCCGGTCCGGGAAGCGGCGAAGCTTCCCCGGAAGAGCAGGACGTCCCTTCGGGCACCATGGTTGCCCTTCTCCCCGGGAAAATCAGCGGCTACTGGTTCCGCGATCCGGAGACAGGGAAAATGACCCGGGTCAACCGTTCCAACGCCTCCCGGATCGCACCGGACGCACTGTGCTTTTACCGCCCGCTCCCTATGAAGAGCCTGGGGATCCCGGATCTCCTCCTGTATATGAAGAACTGTATCTCGAGCGGAGATGTGATATTGATCTTCCTGGCGACACTGGCAGTGACTCTGGTCGGCATGGTCGAGCCCAAGGTGTACCAGATGGTCACAGGTCCTGTACTGGACAGCAAGAGCATGTCCCTGCTGACCGGTACCGCGATCTTCCTCATTTCCGCGACGATCGCATCCCAGCTTCTGTCAGTGGTGCGGTCTCTTATGATGGACCGGATCACGATCAAGACATCCCTGGCGGTGGAAGCGTCGGTTATGATGCGGCTGCTGGCTCTGCCCCTGAGTTTTTTCAGAAAGTACTCCTCCGGTGAACTGTCAAGCAGGACAAGTGCCGTGAGTACCCTTTGCAGCATGCTGATCAGCAATGTCTTCTCCATGGGCCTGAGCTCACTGCTCTCCCTCCTTTACATCACGCAGATTTTCAGCTTTACCCCCTATCTGGTGGTACCCTCCATCGCGATCATTCTGATCACGGTGGTCTCCAGCCTTGTGACCTCGCTTCTGCAGGTCCGCATCTCGAGAGAAAAGATGAAACTCAGCGCCAAGGAATACGGCATGAGTTATGCCATGGTCTCCGGTATCCGCAAGATCCGTCTTTCCGGTTCGGAAAAGCGGGCTTTTGCCAGATGGGGACGCCTGTATGCCCGGAACATGGAACTGGAATATAATCCTCCCATGTTCCTCAAGATCAATTCCGTGATCATGACCGCGATCTCACTCATCGGAAATATTATCCTCTACTACCTGGCTGTGAAGTCCCGGGTGGGCCCCTCCGGCTATTTTGCCTTCAGCGCGGCCTACGGAAGAGTGATGGGCGCCTTCAGTTCCCTGGCAGGGATCGCCATCTCCGTGGCGGGCATACCGCCGGTCCTGGAAATGGCGGAACCGATCCTCAAGACAGAGCCGGAAATTACGGCCGGAAAGGAAGTCATCACACAGATCCGCGGAAATATCGAGCTGAACCATATTTCTTTCCGCTATGAGGAGAATACCCCTCTTGTCCTCGACGACCTCTCCCTCAAGATCCGCTCGGGGGAATATGTCGCGATCGTCGGCAGGACCGGCTGCGGTAAATCCACGCTGGTGCGCCTGCTCCTGGGCTTTGAAAAGCCCGAAAAGGGCGCGATCTATTATGACGGACACGACCTGAATTCCATTGATCCCAGATCCCTGCGCAGGAAGATGGGTGTCGTGACGCAGGACGGCCAGCTCTTTCAGGGGGATATTTTCTCCAATATCACGATCTCCGCTCCCCACCTGACACTGAATGAGGCCTGGGAGGCGGCGGAAATCGCCGGCATTGCCCAGGATATCCGTGAAATGCCCATGGGTATGAACACAGTTATTTCCGAGGGCCTCGGCGGTATTTCCGGCGGCCAGAAACAGCGTCTGATGATCGCGCGGGCCGTGGCCCCCAAACCCGCCATACTGATTCTGGACGAGGCAACGAGCGCTCTGGACAACAAGACGCAGAAGCAGGTCTCGGAAGCCCTGGACAGACTCAAATGCACCCGTATCGTCATTGCGCACAGGCTCAGCACGATCCGCAACTGTGACAGGATCCTTCTGATCGATAAGGGTACGATCCGGGAAGAGGGGACCTATGAGGAACTGATCGGGAAGGGCGGCGCCTTTGCCCAGCTGGTCGAGCGGCAGCGGCTGGATACCTGAGGAGCAGAAAGACACAGCTGCAGGTTCCCGCGAGGCCGTATACTGTAACAACAGGAAAAAAAGAAAGAAAAAAGAATAAGAACGAATCAGCTGAAGTTTGCCGTGTGCGCGTGAATATGGTATTCTAAATGGAGATATGTGCTGAGACGACAGGACGTATATATGGAATTCAGAACAGCCGCAATACGGTAAAAAAGTATGAAAAAACTGCGAAACAGCATCGCGTTCAAAAGTATAGCGGGAATTGTCGCTTCGCTGATTGTTTTTTCCGTGATCGTCAGTATAATCGGATATATGGAGTTTAAGGATGCCATGATGCAGCAGTATGCGAGAGGGGCATTCTATACAGCTGACGCGGCAGCTTTTATGGTGAAAGCAGATCATCTGCAGATGTACCTGGACAGCGGGGGAGCAGGAGAGGAATTCAATGATACACAGCTGGAGCTCACTAAGCTGTGCAATTCCCAGGGAGCGACCTTTGTCTATGTGATCCAGCCGGTTCGGCCGGATTACAGTCAGATCGTATTTATCCTGGTCGCTGCCAACGAGAGAACCAGCTATCCCGTTTATTCGTGCGGCTATGTGCGGGAAACTACAAACGATGATTACCGGCAGAAATACAGGATGCTGTATGAGCAGGAATCGAGGCATGAACTGGTAATCCGCGACAAAGGCTATATAGAGACTGATCCGCATATTACGGCCATGGTGCCCCTGATCGGTCTGGATGGCAAAACAAAGGCTATCCTCTGTGTCCAGAGGCAGATGAGAGCGCTCACCAAGGTCCGCCACGATTATGTCATCAAGATCTGCCAGGCCACGATCATTATGGTGCTTCTGGTGATCCTGGGGCTGGGAATCTATATCCACAAACTGCTCCTGGAGCCTCTGCAGAAAGTAATCAAAGAGGCGACCAGATTCTCCACAGAGAACATAAAGATCCAGGAGAAGCTGACAGACACGATCCGGAACCGCGATGAGATGGGAGAACTTGCAAGGGCGATCGACGATATGGAAGATCAGATTGCCGGCTATGTCTCGCATCTGACCCGTGTCACGGCGGAAGAGGAGAGGATCCAGACGGAACTGTCGCTTGCCTCGCGGATCCAGGCAGCCATGCTGCCCAGTGTCTTTCCTCCGTTCCCGGAACGCCGGGAGTTTGACCTCTTCGCGTCTATGGATCCGGCAAGAGAGGTCGGAGGAGACTTTTATGACTTCCTGCTGGTGGATGACGATCATCTGTACATGGTCATAGCGGATGTCTCCGGAAAGGGAATTCCGGCAGCCCTGTTTATGACGATCGCCAAGGTTATCCTGGCACAGTACATCATTGACGGGAAATCTCCTGAGGAAGTACTGGAGACAGCCAATGACGCCATTTGCACGACAAACAGGGAGGAGATGTTCATCTCGGTCTGGATCGGCATACTGGAGATCTCCACCGGAAAACTGGTCGCTGCAAATGCAGGGCATGAATATCCTGTGATCAAAAAACCGGACGGCAGTTTTGAACTGGTCCGGGATAAGCACGGATTTGTCCTCGGCGGCATGGAAGGAATGCAATACACGCAATATGAGATCCTGATGGAACCGGGTTCCGGTCTCTTTGTGTATACAGACGGTGTACCCGAGGCCACCGACAGCAGTACAGAACAGTTCGGCCTGGAGCGTATGCTCACAGCTCTCAATGAGAATCCCGGGGCATCCCCGGAACAGACCGTGCACAATGTGCGCAGGGCGGTGGACAGCTTCACCGGCGAGGCAGAACAATTTGACGATATGACAATGCTCTGCCTGAAATATAACGGAAATGAACCATACCTTCAGAATCAGGTAGATGACACTGAAAACAGCGCCGGTAGCCAATGCTCGGAAGAACTCACCGGCAGCAGCACGATGACCGGCAATTCCGGTGCAGAGGAGGAATCAGTGAAAGAGCTGACCCTGGAAGCGACTCTGGATAATATCCCGGAGGTGACAGCATTTGTCGACAATCTGCTGGAAAAGGCGGAATGCCCGATGAAGGCACAGATACAGATTGCTGTGGCGATTGATGAACTGTTCAGCAATATTGCCAGGTATGCCTATAAGGGAGGTACCGGCAAGGCTACGGTGCGTCTGGAGATCGAGAAGCAGCCGAGGGCTGCGGTGATCACCTTCATCGACCACGGTGTCCCCTATAATCCGCTCAAGCAAAAGGATCCCGACATTACACTTGATGCGGATGAACGCCCCATCGGAGGACTCGGTATCTTTGTTGTCAAAAAGACAATGGACGATGTGCAATATGAGCATAAGGACGGAAAGAATATCCTTCGTATCAGAAAGAGGATTTAAACTGTCTGTAAAAAGTACAGCAGATATAAATTACTGTAACTTTTCATCAATACCCTATTTCGCTGCATATGAAGATGTACGGCGTTCGGCGATGCGAAGGCACCCTTGAACGACCGAACGCAAAATATTTAAATTTGATAAGGAGAATGAAAATGCTGAACATCCAGAAAACAAAGAATGACAAAGAACTGGCGATCACATTAGAGGGAAGACTTGACACTACCACAGCACCCCAGCTGGAAAAGGAGCTGAAGGCTGAAGTCAACGGCATCTCCGAACTCTGCTTCGATTTTGAAAAGCTTGAGTACATCTCCTCGGCAGGCCTCCGCGTCCTTTTGTCCGCCCAGAAGATCATGAACAAGCAGGGCCACATGGTGATCCGCAATGTCAACGAAGACATCATGGAAATCTTCGAGGTAACAGGTTTCTCGGATATCCTGGACATCGAATAAGAGCTGGACACAGTGCTTACTGTTCTGAATATGAAAAGGTATGAATCACAAGAGGCACACCGGGGAGCGGTGTGCCTCTTCTTTGTGCCTTTTCCGGCTGCATTTCCATTTCTGTGAGGATTCATTTCTGTGAGGATTTTTGAGAAGATTACGGGGGCGGGAATCCGGTTGTTTCAAAAAGCTGCATGTGGTATAATCACTAGTTGCGTCGGGCGTGAAGGAGTGTCTTCGAATGACAGGATCCGGGTTCTGTTTCCGGAGCCGGACTGTGGCTTTCGCGCGATCAGCACACGCATGCGGCGCACGGAAATTGCAGGGTCTGTATTGATACCGGGAAAGTCTTGAATAAAGGAGAAAATAGAGAAAATGAAATTAGGCATTGTCGGACTTCCGAATGTAGGCAAGAGCACACTGTTTAACGCGCTGACCAAAGCCGGCGCAGAGGCGGCAAACTATCCCTTCTGCACCATCGACCCCAATGTCGGCGTGGTCGCGGTACCGGATGAGAGGATCCGCCTTCTGGGCGAGATGTATCATTCCAAAAAGGTGACTCCCGCTGTGATCGAGTTCGTGGATATCGCAGGACTGGTCAAGGGCGCGTCCAAGGGTGAGGGCCTGGGCAACCAGTTCCTGGCAAATATCCGTGAAGTCGACGCGATCGTCCATGTTGTGCGCTGTTTTGAGGATGAGAACGTCATCCATGTCGACGGAAGCGTGGACCCGCTCCGCGATATTGAGACCATCAACCTGGAGCTGGTCTTTGCGGATCTCGAAGTGCTGGAGCGCCGCATCTCCAAGGTCGCCCGCACAGCCAAGATGGACAAGGAAGCAGGCAAAGAGATGGAATTCCTCAAGAGAGTGCGCGAGCATCTGGAGGGAGGAAAGCCCGCGTCTCTTCTGGCTGCGGACGGCCTGACAGAGGACGAGGAAAAATGGCTGCAGACCTACAACCTTCTGACCGACAAGCCCGTGATCTATGCGGCCAATGTCGCTGAGGATGACCTGGCAAACGACGGAGCAGACAATGAAGGCGTTCAGAAAGTACGCGAGTACGCTGCAGAGACAAACAGCGGCGTCTTTGTCATCTGTGCCAGCATCGAGTCCGAGATCGCGGAACTCGACGACGATGAAAAGGCCATGTTCCTTGAGGATCTTGGCGTTTCCGAAGCAGGTCTCGACAAGCTGGTCAAGGCAAGCTACACGACTCTGGGCCTTATGAGCTTCCTCACCGCCGGTGAAGATGAGACACGCGCATGGACCATCAAGATCGGGACCAAGGCTCCCCAGGCCGCAGGCAAGATCCACAGCGACTTCGAGCGCGGATTTATCAAGGCGGAAGTCGTCAACTACAAGACCCTGCTCGAGCTGGGCTCTCTTTCCGCCGCCCGCGAAAAAGGCCTGGTCGGCATGGAAGGCAAAGACTACGTCGTCAAAGACGGCGACGTCATTCTATTCCGTTTCAACGTGTAAGAAGCAGCGAGGAAAAGCCGAGGGAGTTTTGTGCCCGCACAAAAACTCACGTGGCCTTGACGAGCGCATAAACATGAGGTTATTTTATGCCACAGATGATGGAAGACATGGACATTGCATTCCCCAATCTCGGGATCTATCTCCGCAATGTCCCCAAAACGATAATGATCGGCAGCTTCGGGATCGCCCTCTACGGCGTCCTGATTGCGGCAGCCATGCTGATGGGCGTCGCAGTTGCCGCCCGCATCGCCAAAAAAAACGGACAGGATCCGGATCTTTACTGGGACTCCTTTGTGTTTATCGTGATCTCAGCGATCGCCGGCGCCCGCATCTATTATGTGATCTTCATGTGGGATTACTACAAGGACAACCTTCTTCAGATTTTTAATCTGCGGGGAGGCGGCCTTGCGATCTACGGCGGTATCATTTTGTCCGTTATTACAATATTTATATTCTGCAGATTCAAAAAAGCAAATCCTTATCTGTTTCTGGATAACATCGGCTTCGGCCTGGTCCTGGGGCAGGTCCTGGGCCGCTGGGGCAACTTCTTTAACAGAGAGGTTTTCGGCGAGTATACAGACAGCCTGTTCGCCATGCGCCTGCCCATCTCCATGGTGCGCGCATCCGATATCAGCGAGAGCATTTCCGCCCATATGGAGGCGGGAACCAATTATATTCAGGTGCATCCGACTTTCCTTTACGAGGGGATGTGGAATGTAATGGTCTTTCTCGTCATGGTCTTTTACCTGAAGAAAAAGATCAAGCGCTTCCACGGTGAAATCTTCCTGGTCTATCTGGCGGGATACGGGATTGGCCGTGCGATCATAGAATATATCCGCACTGACCAGCTTTACATCCCCGGAACAAGACTGCCGGTCTCCATGGTCCTGGGAATTGTGATCGCGGCGCTTTCCATCGTCAAGATCATTGTCGGAAGAAAACGGTTTCCCCGCGCAGACATGTAAGAGCAGTCAGAACAGGAAGCGGAGCCGGAAACAGCTCAATGAGACCTGCCGTTTATCAATGAGCAGATCAATCAGATCTGCCATCATGATTTGAAAAAACAGAAGAAATGAAAGCAGCCGCAGCAGCCTCAGGGCAGGCTTTGCGGCTGTTTTTTTGCGGACAAAAGAAGGCTCCTGAACATGATTCGAAAGGGATTTTTGCTCTTTTGTCAAAATGAATCGAACAGGACTCGAACATCCGGAAAAACCTCCAAAGGTATTGAAAAGTCACTGTCAAGTTGCTATTATTGACATTAAAGTGGGTAATTGTGGAGGAAAGTGGCGAATGTTCATGGGTTCCTATGATCATTCTCTCGATGCGAAAGGGAGAGTGATCATTCCTTCCAAGTTCAGAGAGGCGCTGGGAGAGAAGTTCGTGATCACGAACAGTCTCGATCCCTGTCTGTGCGTCTACGATATGCCCGCCTGGGAGCGATTTGTACAGAAGCTGACCGGGCTTCCTTATAATACCCGGAAACAGCGCGAACTCGTTCGCTTCTTCCTGTCCAATGCCATCGAAGTGGAGCCGGATAAACAGGGCAGGATCCTGATCCCTGCAAAAAACAGACAACATGCCCATATAGATAAAAATGTGATCATGATGGGCGTCGGCGCCAGGATCGAGATCTGGGATCCCGAGACTTATGACAAGAACGCCATCAGCGACGATATGAACGAAATCGCCGAGGAACTGCTCGGCAACGGTTTTGAAATATAAAGATAACAACCATTTATTTTATTAAGGAAATAGTTCCATAGGCGGCTGTGCATCGGTGCGGCATAAGGCTTAGTCCGGTTATTTGCGGAGAGGGTGTGTTTGGCCCGGACCGGCAAGGCGCGAAGACAAGCGCGCTGATCCTTCTGCGGCCGCACCGGCGTGCGGCATGAGGTGGAGAAATTGGAATTCAAACATACTTCGGTGCTGCTGGAAGAGGTCCTGGAAGGACTCTGCATCAGACCTGACGGAATCTATATAGACGGCACCCTCGGCGGCGGAGGCCACTCCTTCGAGATAGCTTCGCGGCTCACACAGGGGGGACATCTGATCGGCATCGACCAGGACGACGACGCACTCGCTGCGGCGGGAGAGAGGCTCGCCCCTTTCGGGGACAGGGTCACTTTTGTGCACGACAATTATGAAAACATGGAAAATGCCGTGCAGGCATTTTTTGAGGACGGGATCACCCGGGGCAGGATCAACGGGATCCTTCTGGATCTGGGTGTCTCCTCCTATCAGCTTGACAACCCCGAGCGCGGCTTTTCCTATCGCGCGGACGCGCCGCTGGATATGCGCATGGACCGCACTGCCGCGATCAGCGCCAGAGACATAGTCAATGATTACAGCGCACAGGAACTGACAAGGATCCTGCGCGACTACGGCGAAGAACGGATGGCAGCAAAGATCGCCGCAAATATTGTGCGTGCCAGAGAAGAGGCACCGCTGGAGACCACCGGCCAGCTCGTGCAGATCGTCGAGAGATCCATTCCCATGAAAATGCGCGAGAAGGGCGGCAATCCCTGCAAGAGAACTTTTCAGGCGATCAGGATCGCCTGCAACAGAGAACTGGAAGTACTCGAGGATTCTCTCGACAGTATGATCGACATGCTTGCGCCCGGAGGCCGGCTGTGCATCATCACCTTTCATTCTCTCGAGGACCGCATTGTCAAAAATGCTTTCCGCAGAAATGAAAATCCCTGCATATGTCCGCCGGAATTTCCGGTCTGTGTATGCGGACGGGTCTCCAAGGGGCGGGTGGTCACCCGCAAACCCATACTCCCCGGCAAGGAAGAACTTGCGGAAAACCGCAGATCGGCGAGTGCGAAACTCCGTATTTTTGAAAAAAAGTAACGCCTTCCGCGCAGATTGCGATTTTATGGAAGGCTGCAGACAATTGAACGGAATATCATATTGCGGCAGGGCAGACCGTCCGGAGCGGACTGCCTGCTGACAAATCGTCTCAGAACTCGCGGATCATATTTTGAGAGGAGACATTTGAACCCGGGCATTACAGGAGTCAGAAATGGTCAGAACACTGGATGCAGACAGTACTGCTGCATTTGAGAGAAACAGATATAAGTCATCCAATCAGGGGCGCAGAGACCGGCAAAGCACGCGGTCTGCCGGAAGACCGGGGAATACTGCCGGCGCAAGGCAGGCGCGGACCACATCCGCAGGCAGCGGCAGAACGGGCCAGGCGCGGACCACATCCGCGGGCAGCGGCAGAACGGGCCAGTCGCGGACCACATCCGCGGGCAGCGGCAGAACGGGCCAGTCGCGGACCACATCCGC
>CAMKEX010000069.1 GCA_946411695.1 uncultured Lachnospiraceae bacterium | reverse complement strand
CAGACCCCATGTCCGCAGATATGAGACGGAAAACATATACATGCAGGAAGAAAAAGCGGAGGCTGAAGACAACCGTAAAGTGGCAGGCAGGCATAAAGGCAGCATTCGAAAAGCGCGTAGTTCATAATGACAGCTTTGAACTTGCAAAGGCATAAAAAGAGCTTTGATGGGCGGGATGCAGGGAAAAAAGGAATGGGAATAAGAGCAGCATGGAAAAGGAAAGGAGATCGCCGAAGTGTGGTGGTTTAAGAAGAAAGAAAAAAACACCGAAGAGGATGCCGGAAGAAAAAGAAACACCCTGGGGGTCCGGGGACATCAGGCCGGAGCCGGCAGGAAGTCGAGGCTGGAGGAAGCGAAAGAACGAAGAAGGAAGAAAAAGAAGGAAAAAGAAGAAAAGAAGGCAAAGGAAAAAAAGATCTCCGCCCAGAATACCATCCCCTACAGGGAGATGGCGAAGGACGGCACCTGCCGGGTAAAGGAGCACACGTATTCCCGGACGATCCGCTTCTATGATATCAACTACCAGCTGGCCCAGAACGAGGACAAGAGCGCGATCTTCGAGAGCTGGTGCGATTTTCTCAACTACTTCGACAGCAGTATCCATGTGCAGCTCTCTTTTATCAACCACAAGAGCAGCATGTCGGAGTATGAGAAGGTGATCCGGATCAGGCCCCAGAACGATGCCTTTGATGATGTCCGCGCCGAGTACGCCCAGATGCTTCAGGCTCAGCTTTCCAAAGGGAACAATGGTCTTGTACGTTCCAAGTACATCACCTTTTCCATCGAGGCAAACTCGTATCAGGAAGCAAAGCCGCGCCTGGAGAGGATTGAGACGGACATTCTAAACAACTTCAAGGTGCTGGGGGTAACGGCTTATCCTCTGAACGGCGAGGAACGGCTGAAGATCCTCTATGAGACGTTCAATCCGGAGACTGAGAATCCATTCAGGTTTTCCTACAGCCAGCTGATGCAGACAGGCCTTTCGACAAAAGATTTTGTGGCCCCGACCAGCTTCGTCTTTAAGAGCGGCAAGATGTTCACCATGGGAAAGACCATGGGCGCGGCATCTTACCTGCAGATCCTGGCCCCGGAGCTGACAGACAAGATGCTGGCGGACTTCCTGGATATGGATAAGAGCCTGATCGTCAACATCCATATCCAGTCCCTGGACCAGGTGAAGGCCATCAAGCTGGTCAAGGGGAAGGTCACGGATATCAACCGGATGAAGATTGAGGAGCAGAAAAAGGCAGTCCGCTCCGGCTATGACATGGACATAATTCCTTCCGACCTGTCCACTTACGGAAATGATGCCCACCGCCTCCTGGAAGACCTGCAGTCCAGGAATGAGAGGATGTTCCTGGTAACGGTCCTCTTCCTCAACACTGCAAAGACACGGCAGGATCTGGAAAATGCCGTGTTCCAGACAGCAGGCATCGCGCAGAAATTCAACTGCGTCCTGCGCAGGCTCGACTATCTGCAGGAAGAAGGGCTCATGAGCAGCGTGCCGCTGGGGATCAACCTTGTCCCGATCACCAGGGCCCTTACAACGACCGCTACGGCGATCTTTGTTCCTTTTACGACCCAGGAATTATTCATGCCAGGCGAGTCACTCTACTACGGCCTCAATGCCCTGTCTAACAACATGATCATGGTAGACCGCAAGAAGCTTAAGAATCCCAACGGCCTGATCCTGGGCACGCCCGGCGCCGGCAAATCATTTTCCGCAAAAAGAGAGATCACAAACGCCTTTTTTGTCACGGAAGATGATATTATTATTGGAGACCCGGAAGGCGAGT
Source organism: uncultured Lachnospiraceae bacterium (assembly GCA_946411695.1). Lineage (GTDB taxonomy): Bacteria > Bacillota > Clostridia > Lachnospirales > Lachnospiraceae > CAG-791. The sequence goes on along the minus strand of CAMKEX010000069.1, from coordinate 15,171 downwards.
ATTACCCTCTGGTCCATGCCCTGGGCGGGCAGGTCATCCATATCTCTCCGACCAGCCATGACTATATCAACCCCATGGACATCAATCTGGACTACTCTGACGACGACAACCCCCTCGGCTTCAAGTCCGATTTCATCCTCTCCCTGTGCGAGCTGATCATGGGCTCCCGCAACGGCATCGAAGCGGAGGAAAAATCAGTGATCGACCGGTGCCTGCCGATTGTCTACCAGAAGTATCTTCTGGATCCGGTGCCGGAGAACATGCCGACACTGGGGGATCTGTATACCACCCTCCGTGCGCAGAAGGAGGAACAGGCCCAGCGCATCGCGACTGCCCTGGAGATCTATGTCAACGGCTCCCTCCGCGTCTTCAACCACCAGACCAACGTCGAGCTGGACAACCGCATCGTCTGTTTTGACATCAAGGAACTTGGAAAACAGCTTAAAAAGATCGGAATGCTGATCATCCAGGATCAGGTCTGGAATCGCGTGACCATCAACAGGGAAGCGCATAAATCCACGCGTTATTATATAGACGAATTTCATCTCCTGCTGAAGGAGGAACAGACGGCGGCCTACTCGGTCGAGATCTGGAAGAGGTTCCGGAAATGGGGCGGGATCCCGACCGGCATAACACAGAACGTGAAGGATCTCCTGGCCTCCCGGGAGATCGAAAACATTTTTGAGAACTCGGATTTCCTGTATATGTTGAACCAGGCTGCAGGTGACCGCCAGATCCTGGCGAAACAGCTGAATATCTCGCCATATCAGCTCTCCTACGTCACCAATTCCGGAGAAGGCGAGGGCCTTCTCTTCTACGGGAATATCATTATCCCCTTCAAAGACCGGTTTGACAGGAGCACCAAGCTCTATGCGCTGATGACGACAAAAATGTCTGAGAAGTAGAATAATTGCGAAAGACTGTGCAGTATGAGGAAGCACTGGGGGATGAAATGGGTTATTGCACCTGGGCCGGGATGAATGAGGCCAACAGAATATACCACGATACAGAATGGGGGATCCCGGTGCAGGACGACCGGCATATGTTCGAGCACCTGACGCTGGAATGCCTGCAATGTGGTCTGAGCTGGGATCTGATGCTGAAGAAACGCGAGATATTCCGGCAGTGCTTTGACAACTTCGATTATGACAGGATCGCTGCCTATGACGACGGTGATGTGGAGCGTATTCTGAATACGGAGGGCATGATCCGCTCGCCGCGCAAGGTGCAGGCAATCATCAACAATGCCCGCTGCTATCAAAAGGTGCGCGAGGAATACGGCAGCTTCACCGATTACATCTGGGGATTCTCCGGCGGCAGGACGATCCTGTACCAGGGCCATGATACCGGCGCGGTTCCGGTCAGCAACGGCCTTTCGGACAGGATCAGTAAAGACCTGAAAAAGCGTGGCTTCAAGTACGTCGGCGCAATCACTATTTACTCCCACCTGCAGGCCTGCGGGATCATCAACGACCATGACAAGGACTGCCCGTGCGGTCAGAGGATTAATGAGGAATATCCCACGATTAGAAAACGGCGGGATCATGAGGTGAAGTGAGATGCTGATTGATTTCAATGAAATAGAGCCCATGACCATTCCGGGTATGACCGAGTGGGTAAATGGGTTTGAAATCCATGTGAGCATTGTCAATGGATCTGCAGTCATATCTGCGAATAAAGAAGGATTGCTCTCTTTGGCGGGGCAGTTAACTGCCCTTGCAGAAGAACCGCCGGGAAGTCATATCCATTATGATGAGCATAATTCGCTTGAAAAGGGCTCTGCAGAGATGATCATCGAGAGGATCGATAAAGGGGAATAGTGAACTATAGATGAAAATCCGAAAACTCAGAGATGATGAAACTGAATTGCTGAAGGTATTCCTGTACGAGGCACTTTTCATTCCTGAAGGAGTGGAGCCGCCCGACAGATCTATCATCGTTCAACCGGAGCTTTCTTTGTATTATGAGGGGTTCGGCAGCGGTCCTGCTGACAACTGTCTTGTGGCAGAAGTGGACGGTAAAGTAGTCGGCGCTGTCTGGACACGGATCATGAACGACTATGGTCATATGGATGACGACACACCGTCCTTTGCGATTTCGCTGTACAGGGAATACCGGGGGCAGGGCATCGGAACTGCTATGTTGAGGAAGATGCTGGAACTGCTGAAGAGTCAGGGATGGAGAAAGGCGTCTCTCGCAGTTCAGAAAGCGAACTACGCTGTCAGGATGTATGAGGCCGTCGGTTTCAGGACAGACGATGAGAATGCCGAAGAATACATCATGGTATGTGAATTGGAAGGTTCCTCTATGGATATTGTAGGAGACAGTGTAAATGCTTGAAACGAAACGGTTGATCCTGCGCCGCTGGGCGGACAGTGACGCGGAGAACTTATATGAATACGCAAAAGACCCGGATGTCGGGCCGATTGCCGGATGGCCGCCGCATCAGAGCATTGATGAAAGCCGGGATGTGATCAGGAACGTCTTTAATGGAAAAGAGGCTTATGCCATCTGCCTGAAAAAGGATGGAAAAGCCATCGGAGCGATTGAACTGAAACTGAATGGCCATACCGATATGACCGACCGCGACGATGAATGTGAGCTCGGTTATTGGCTTGGAAAGCCTTACTGGGGACGGGGTATCATGCCGGAAGCAGTAAAAGAAATTCTCCGCCATGCTTTTGATGAGATCGGCATGACGAAAGTCTGGGCCGGCTATTATGAAGGAAACACAAAATCGAAGCGTGTGCAGGAAAAATCCGGATTCCGCTACCAGTGGAAGTCAGAGGGCGTGGATGTCCCTCTGATGCATGAGAAGCGCACCGGACATGTAAGCAGCATGACAAAAGACCAGTGGATTTTTGACAGCGTACACAAGGGGAATGGCGATAAAAACAGCAGCATGATGAAACTGAAGAAACTACCATACAGCCTGACTGTGTGCAAGGTGGAAGATATCTCTGCTGTCACCCTGTCCACAGAATTCTTCTTTATAGGGCGGACAGACGAGGAACTTTCGCTGGTTTGTCGGACGGAGGATGTACCGGTAAATACGATAGAACGTGATGACGGATGGAGAGGCTTTCGCATTGAGGGAGTACTGGATTTCTCCCTGATCGGCATCCTTTCCAGACTGAGTACGATCCTCGCAGAAAACAGGATCGGGATATTTGCGATATCAACCTTCAATACAGATTATATCCTGGTAAAAGAGGACAACTTCGAACGGGCAATGAACGTGCTTGTAGCGGCGGGAAATGAGGTGACGGAATGATCCTCTACCACACAAGCGATCGGGAGATCAGAAACCCGGACATTCATCACGGCAGGAAGAATGCAGATTTCGGATGTGGCTTTTACCTGACTCCAGACAGAGATTTCTCCTGTCGCTGGGCAGGGGATAATGCCGTTGTGAATGAGTACGAACTGGATGAAGCCGGACTTGAGATCCACCGTTTCACACGCAGCCCTGAATGGTTCCAGTACATTTTCAACAATCGAAGAGCGAAGGATAGTTTATCGGCGGACGTAGTGATCGGACCTATCGCCAATGATACAATCTTTGACACCCTTGGTATAATGAGCAGTGGATACCTGAAGCCGGAAAATGCCCTGAAACTGCTTATGATAGGCCCGGAATATACACAGGTTGCCATCAAAACAGAAAAGGCGGCAGAACAGCTTTGCTTTATAAGGTCGGATCGGATCGAGCGGATGGATGGAGAACAGCAAAAGTCGGAACAGGATGCGTATCAAGAAGCATTTGCCTTGGAAATGGGAAGAATACTGGAGGAATGAATATGGAATACAGATGCAAAGTGACCGTTATCGACAAGAAGCTCTATCCTGAGCTGCAGGCTGAGTACTGTGCTGTTCCGGAAAGCGGGAAATGTCCGTGCTACAACGTGGGTGATGAGTTCCTGTTCTATCGTAATGACGAGCGGGATGATTACTGGCACTGTGGGGCCGGCACGCTGGTGAAAGCCGGTGAACCGGATGCAGGCTGCTTGCAGTCTCCCGGCACCGCGCACTGCGGAAGTGAGGGTGTCCCATTCTGCTCGGAAGCGTGGGATGCCATCAGCCGGTACATATATACAGCACTGCAGGGCGGGGCCATTATGCACGGCTGGATGAATAACGACCGGATTATGATCACTTGCTGCAACGACGGCACAAGGCCGGTCATTTTCAAGATTGAGCGGATCGATTGTGAGGAATAATGATCTCGGCAACTCGGGATTTGCGGAGGCGAAGAAAAGACATGATAAGAAATATACAGGCGGAAGATGCACCTGCCTTGGAGCAAATATGCAAAACTGCATTGGGACATGATACGACATCTGCTCACCTTAAACACCGCATACATGAGTTGTCTCACAATCCATGTTACTATATTGCAGTGTATGAGGACGACGTCACGCATCAAATTTTGGGATTTATTCAAGCCGAAAAGTATAATTTGCTTTATGGTGACAATGGTTGGAATATCATTGCGCTTGCTGTGTCTCCGAAGGCCCAACACCAAGGCATCGGGAAACAATTACTCGCTTCTCTGGAAGACCAAGCGACCAAACATGGATATACGTTTATTCGTTTAAACTGCAATGTTGTTCGCACTGATGCGCATGCGTTTTATCATCAAATGGGGTATACCTGCGATAAAACACAAAAACGATATATAAAACCAATCGAACGATAACACTAATTCCAGTTTGCTTGCCTATATGTAGAGGAAATATATCAGCATCAATAACAACATAGAGTAGAAAGAAAGACCGTTTTGTATTTCATGCAGGCGGTCTTTTTTGTTTGGAATTATAGGGGGTGGTGGAGCCGATGGCAGGGAAGCGGTATCGGGCAAAGGACCGGACAGTGGCAAAGATGGAGCGGACAGGACTGGTAGAGGAAAATGTCCGTACCGGAGAAAAGACCAGGACTTCAGATGGAAGCAGCAGGGAGATCACTTTTGATGGCAGGTCAGATTCCGGAAGGATCCAAAGGGTGCAGGAACATTCGTATCCGGAAGCAGAAACGCAAGGATCAAATGCATTTTCGCCTGCAAGGCAGCATAGGAGCCATCCTGCAGGCACAGATCCCCGGGGCAGTGAGAAAGCAGTCGGATATTCCAGTACGGATCCCGACAGACAGGAAGCTCAGGGAATGCAGGATGCTTATAACTCCAGTTCACGATCTAACAACCGGGGTACTGGAAACAGTAAATCTCACAGTAAATCCCACCGCAGCCGGGACACCGGAGAGCGGGAAGCAGACGCTTCCGGGAGCAGGAGGCTACGCGAGCCAGATGGCAATGATCCATATCCAGGAAAGGGAGACGCGGGAGGATCTGTCCATTTGGACGGTCAGGAAGAGAATGGCCCCAGACGGGATGATTATACAAATATCCGGAATAACCGCGCTGAGAATGCTGGATCCGGTGATACTTCCAACGACCTTGACCAGAATGAGAACCCCCGTAGTAAAGAGCGAATCCAGAACCGGCGGAAAGCGGCAGAAAAGTACAGGGAACAGGCGTCCTATACAGGAGAAAGACAAGGTGGTTCCGGAACAGGCATGGAGAATGATGGAAATCCTGCCAAACATGCCAATTTCAACGGAAACTCTTCTGCCTCATTTTCGTCTGTTTCGGCTGATAATAATCAATATGATCCTTTGAAAAGGCCGGATTCAGGAGGAACCCTTCGCGACAGCAATCTGGCAGGTACAGGAACAAACTCGGCTCCGCTGGATGGCCGCCTGTCCGGGATCTCATCTGAAGACCTTCACCGGAAGGTCCGTAAAGAACAGGTCCGGCAGGGATTCCGGCAGACGCAGGCTGCACAGGGACAAGGGGCGATATCATCAGGAGAGGCAGTCAGACCGGGGACTGGCAGTCATATGACCGGAAATCAGACTTCTGGCGCAGGAAATGAAACGGACACACTGTCTGGCTCTTTACAGAAATCAAAGCTGATGTTTGGTGACGAGTCTTCCGGAATGGTACGTGGCGCGGGCATGGCCATGGCAGGCCGCGCAACAGGCAGGCTGGTCTACGGTGCCGGTAGGTATGCTTACCGCAGGCTAAGGGAGGAAACGGAAAACGATACTGAAGGAACTGATGACAGCGCAGCCAATAATGCCATTCACCAGGCAGGAAGAGCCGGCACAGGTGCAGTCCGGATGGCTTCTGCCAGAAGTCCGAATGGCAGGAAGTCTATCCGGAAAAAGATGAACGAGAGGCAAAGGCTCTTAACTTCGGCTTCCAGGAAGAAAGATCTGGCAGCAGATAATCAGGTCGGAGTTGGTAAAGGGATTGCGGGAAATAAGAAGAAATCTACGGCGGAAATCAACCGTTTCTGGCAGCGAAAGCGATACAAGGATGCCTATAAAAAGGCAAGGAAAGCCGGCGGCGTCCTTACAGGCGCGGGTGAAAAGACATATGGATCAGGCGGCATTTTTTCCAGTACCCTGCAGCGTATCCGCCGGATGATTGGAGGCGGGGAAAACAGGCCTGTCCTCATGACTCTGGCTGTCATAGGCGTGATTACGATGATTCTTGCGGCGTCTATTTCATCCTGCACTTCCTTTATTCAGGGGATTGGGGCGACCTTTACAGGATCCACCTACCCGAGCACGGATACGGACATATACCTGGTTGAGGCGGCATACTCAGCCCTTGAGGCCGGCCTGAATACGGAGATCATGCAGATGGAACAGGACAATCCGGGCTACGATGAGTACCGATACCAGATCGATGAGATCTTCCATAATCCCTACCAGCTGATTTCCCTTCTGACTACTTTGTATGGGGAATTCACTTTCCAGCAGATCGAACAGACGGGGATTCTGCAGGATCTGTTTGAGGATCAATATGCGATTACCACCTCCGTCAGTACGGAGACAGAAACGGTCGTTGTGGAGGAGATCATTGACCCGGAGACTGGGGCCATCACACAGGTGGTGGAAGAACGGCAAAGGCAGATCCTGAATATTGTCCTGCGGAATAATGGATTCGATTCTGTCGCGAGACGGTACTTAACAGATGCACAATTGCCCATGTACCTGCTCTATAACGCCACAAACGGAAACCGCGATTACCTGTTTGACGTGACTGCAACTGGCGGATACCAGGGGAGAGGCCAGGATTTCGGCTATACAGTCCCCACGGAGGCCCTGACCGATGAGCGATTTGCCCGGATGCTGCGCGAGGCAGAGAAATATCTTGGCTATCCCTATGTATGGGGCGGCTCATCACCAGCCACCAGCTTTGACTGCTCAGGCTTCGTATGCTGGGTGATCAATCATTGCGGGAATGGCTGGAGCGTCCCGCGGACAACGGCAGACGGTCTGCGCAGTTACTGCGCCTATGTCCCGCCCGGGGAAGCAAGGCCGGGGGATCTGGTATTTTTCCAGAATACCTATAACGCGCCAGGCGCAACACATGTCGGGATCTATGTCGGTGAGGGAATGATGATACATGCTGGCTCGCCTGTCCAATATACCTCGATTGAGTCCACATATTGGCGTGCCCATTTTCTGGCATTTGGAAGAATACATTAAATATGAAATAATACGTATATACGAATTGCAAAATATGATTTTGCGAGACATATGAGGTGAGAATGTGGAGGAAAACGTGTTTACAAAACCAGAGATAGCAAACCCTGGTTTACCAGAAGCAGGAGTGGCAATAGACGGCAAACCTGTCAGGAGGAAATCAGAGAAACTCAGGAAGCTCCTGGAGAAAAGAAAACAAGTACTCAGGAAGTACGAAAGTATTCATGAGAGACTGAAAACCCTCGATGAGAGTATTCGCCAGGAAGAGGAACGGGAAATCCTTGAAACATTCCGAAACTATGGGATGGATGGATCCAATCTTGCTGTCCTGCTGGACCAGGTACAGGATGGTTCAGATCTGGCGGCCCGGCTGAATGCCGTTTTTCAGGAGCTGAAAGCCTGTGCTGACAAAGAAAACGCAGAAAGCCAGGACAATCAGCGGGACCTGTAAGTGAAAAAAAATGCAGCCTGCTGATCAGAATGATGAGAGCTGACAGGATCTGAAAAACCCACTAATGGATTCCGGTCGGGAAAACTATTTGCCGGAGGAGCCGGCATACAAAGAGCAGAAAGGAATAAACATGGCGAAAAAGAGGAAAAGAATGGGTGCATGGAAGAAAGCGGTATTGAAAATTTTTATTGCAGTTGCATTGCTGGGGGTAATGTCGCTCCCGGTATGCGCATATATGGATGCGGGCAGTGCGGCTCATGTGTATATGGAGGAAACGGGAGATAACGGCACTGTAGACAGCTCGGAAAGCTCTGTGACCGTATGGCTCAGCCCATGGGAAGGGAGCACGGCCCTGGCTGCGCAGCCTGCTGAAGACACTTCCAGCCGGGAAACATCCGAACCGGAAAGCCCTTTTTCCGTGCCGGGAAACGGTGAAGTGCTCGATGAGATCAGGTCTTCTTCTGACAAGGATTTTTACGCGATCCAGACACAGAACCACAACACCTTTTACCTGGTCATAGACCATGCATCATCTTCCGATAACGTATATATGCTGTCTACGATCGATGAAAATGACCTGGAAGAATTTCTGAAGGAAAAGAAGGAACCGGAGCCGGAACCCGTGATCATTGAGGAGCCGGTGAAAGAGCCGGAGGAACCTGTGGAACCCGAGCCGAAGAAAAAGAGCGGGGGCATTGGATGGCTGATATTCCTCATTCTGGCGGCTGCAGGTGTCATAGGCGGATACTACTATTTTCGATTCTACAAGCCCGCCCAGGAGGAAGATGATGTTGAAAGTGAAAACATGGAGTATTCCGATACCCGGTTTCCTACAGAGAATGAGGACGATGTCGAGGAATCTTGAGGCAAAAACTTTGGACCACGGTGGTCCAAAGTTGACTGTAGAAGAAGCAGCAGAAACTTTAGACCACGATGGTCCAAAGTTGAAAGCATTGAGAGAAGCAGGAACTTTAGACCACGGTGGTCCAAAGTTGATAGAAAAAGGAGAAGCAGATATGGGAGATCAGAAAAAGCCATTTGTTGCAGAAACTGAAGACAGGGTCACAGATAAGGAGCGGCTGCCGGAATCAGGCGGCTGCATTTTTTTTAATGAAAAGGGGATAAGAATGAATAAAGACAAGACATTTCTGGTGATTGCGGAGAAGCCAAGCGTGTCGCTGGCTATTGCGCAGGTTCTGGGTAAATACGAAAAGATGAATGGATATGTCCAGGGCGACGGGTTTATCTGCAGCTGGTGCCTGGGGCATCTGGCAGAGTATGCGGTTCCGGAAGAGTATGATCCCAGGTACAGGAACTGGAAGTTGGCAGACCTGCCGATCTTCCCACAGGAGTGGAAGCTGGAAGTCATAAAAGAGCATATGAAACAGTTCCGGGTTCTCGAGGGCCTCCTCAATCGCCGGGATGTCGCGTTCGTCTCTAACGCGTGTGACTCTGGCAGAGAGGGGGAACTGGTGTTCCACAGAGTATATGCCCTCTCCAAATCCCGGATCCCGGTCAAGAGGCTCTGGATTAACTCTCTCGAGGACAAGGCCATCCGGGACGGGCTGAGGGGGATGAAGGATGACGCGGAGTACAGGAAGCTCCTTGACGCGGCACAGTGCAGGGCACAGGCAGACTGGCTGATCGGCATGAACGGGACTCGGGCGTTCTCCACGACCTATTTTAAAAAGCTGAACATTGGCCGTGTCATGACGCCCACTCTGTCCATGATTGCGGAACGGCAGGAAGCCATTGACGGTTTTCAGAAAGAACCCTACTACAAAGTCATCCTTGAGGCGGACGGGATCCGGGCTGTATCTGACAACTTCGAAGATGAAGAAGCCGCCAGATCACTTGCCGAAAAGTGTTCCGGCAGTGATGCCGTAGTCATAGAGGTGAACCGACAGACGCGGACAAAGCAGCCTCCCAGGCTCTATGACCTGACTTCGCTCCAGAGGGAGGCGAACCGGGTATTTGGCTATACCGCGAAGACGACCCTGGATTATGCCCAGAAGCTGTATGAAGCAAAATATATCACCTACCCGCGGACAGACAGCTGTTTTATATCTGCGGAAATGGAGGATTCCGTAAGGGAGCTGGCGGCACTTGTTCATGATGCCGTTCCGGGTATCAGCAGGCTTCCCCTCGGCACGGGCTTTAACAGGCTTGTAAACGATGAAAAAGTGTCCGACCACCATGCTATCCTTCCGACATCTGCCATCAGAGACCGTGAAGAGACGGCATCGATCCCGGAAGGCTCCTCCAACGTCCTGCTCCTTATCTGCATTAGGCTGCTGGAATCCATTGCGGATCCCTTCGTTTACGATGATATAAAGGTGGCCCTGTTGTGCGGTGATACTCTGTTTCATGCTGCCGGAAGAAGGACCAGGCAGGAAGGCTTTAAAGTTTTCAGCGGGAAAAACTTTTCATTTATGAAATACAGGCAGGCAACTATTGCAGATTTTCTGGAAGAGGACGATCAGGAAGACAAGACTGCGCAGGGCTTTTCCGGCCTCCTTGCTGACGGCCTGAGGGAAGGCGTGTCCATAGGCGGCATGCAGAGCCGCTATGAAAAACGGTTTACAGAGCCGCCGCGTCCCTATATGGAAGATACCCTGCTTGCAGCGATGGAAAATGCGGGAAAAGCGGACTTTGATGAAGAAACAGAGCGCAAGGGCCTGGGGACACCTGCCACCCGGGCGTCTATTATTGAACATCTTATAAGCTGCGGCTATGTCGAACGAAAAGGGCGGAAACTACTCGCGACACAGGACGGGATGGAACTGATTTCCGTTATGCCGGACTATCTCAAAAGCCCTGATCTCACTTCGGACTGGGAAAACAAACTCCTTCAGGTGGAAAAAGGGAATCTGAAAGCAGGGAGCTTCATGGAGGAGATCAGGGAGCTTGTCAATCGGATCCTGATGGACTGCAGGGACGTGCCGGACGAAGAGCGACGCTGTCTGAAACAATTTGAGGAAGCCGGCACCTGCCCGATCTGCGGAAACCCGGTTCTCATCGGCAGCAGGAGCTATTTCTGCTCCGGCAAGGACTGCCGCTTTGTCATCTGGAAAGACCTGGCCTTCCTCCGTTCTATGAAAAAGCAGGTAGATGACGAGATGGCCGCGCAGCTCCTTGCGAATGGCGAAGTGAAGGTTGACAACCTTTATTCCGCGAAGAAGGACAAATACTTCTCCGCTAAGCTGGTCATGGAGATCATTGATGACAAGCCCGAATACTCTCTGGAATTCCCTAAGCGGGAAAAAAAAGGAAAAAAGAAGATAAAGAGCAGATGGGAATAATCGGCTCAAACGGTATTATTATGATATAATGCTTTTAGACATGGTGATAGATACTAATTAGAATAATTGTACCTCAATATCTAGCGGACGATATTTTGTTTGACACAGTATGTTGGTCTTTGACAGGGGGCGGAAATCAGGGTAGTGTAAAACGGAAAGAGGATGCGATGGGTGATTCCATTTCATGGACGTTTAGTGTGTATGGGTGATTCTGAGATGGGACTCGATGCAGACACAGGAGGAGATGGTGCGGAGGGCCAGGCTTGAAACAGGCATCGGCAGGAGAAGGGTGTACAGCGGGAAATACGCGCTTTCCCACCTTATGTATTGTACACACTGCAGTGATATTTACCGTAGGACTCATTGGCGGATCCGCGGTGAGAAACATGTGGTCTGGCGCTGTATCAGCCGGATAGATAAGAGAAAAAACAACACAGACTGCCCTTCACGGACCCTGTATGAAAAGGTCCTGCATGCAGCGGTTAGCAACTGCTGTTGAGTAGAGTTTGAGAAGAGTTTTTATACTTAACTCTGTAATCCGTTTTAATACATGGTATAATAATCTTGGTTTGTTCTTTTTTATTTCATTATTTTTCGATGGGAAAGGAAGGGTATAGATATGTCAGGTTGGGAGAGTACATATAAGTACGCGGAAAAATTACTCCGAGATGCCATAGTTTATGATGACAAATATGCAAAATCATCAACACTAAAAAAAGCATGGAATGCCGCATATGGGTTGCCAGATTGGTTTGAGGGAAGGAAGGATTTGCTTACTGATATTGAAAACTATGCTTCTAAGTGTGGGATTGATCTTGACAGTATTAGTGGTTATTAAATATCGGGGCTTACCTGTGACGATTTTGATGGGGATTGCAAGCAGAAGCAATTAGAAAAACGAAAATGTGAGAAAAAAGATTTGGCCGTTGGATGATAAACAGCGGTCATTTTGTTATGGCCAGTTAATATACTATATGACAGATTTTTATTTATACATTAGTAGACCGACCACTTCCTTCCGCTGACTGCCGTCCTGCGATAATCTTTTCCTATACGAGGATGATGATATCATGGATAAAATAGCTATTCACGACAGTAATCAACATTCAAAATGAGGCCTTCATATGCAGATCTACGTTGGTATAACGGATCACAATTGATTCCAATTCCTGAAAGAGCGGAAATCCAACGAGGTCAATTTCTGGAGACCCGGTAATCAGCCTTTTAAAACGCTGCAGGAAAATGACCTATGCTTCGACCACATGCTACAAACACCATGATCTTGGTTTTGGACTATATCGCTTTGACAGGGGGCGGAAATCAGGGTAGTGTAAAACTTAAGTCGACTTTTTTCCGTTTCTCTTCCGATACATCTCAAAACTTTTTCGTGCGCGATCAGGTGCTGCGTCGGTCAGTTCAACACATCCTTTTTCTTTGTTGATTCTATACCACTGCTCATTTTTCGTCCAATACATGCACTCTTTGGCTTTCGGATCAACTGTCATTGGTCTCTACCTCCTTTGAAGATATTATACAACTTTTTCTCCAAAATTTTCAATGCGAATTGATTGGGCTCTCCTGATGAAAAGGCTCCGGATAAACTCTCTGATATTATTTCTCTTCCGTCGTCATACAAAGCTGCATATTCAGAAAGATTCTTTGTAACTTCCAGCATCGCTTCGTCAACGGTACTGACTCCTGTTATCTCCATTACAGCATTGACTTTGACAGGGGGCGGAAATCAGGGTAGTGTAAAACCTATGTGGCGGCACGAGATTGTCCCAACCTTTCAGATGCAGATCGCGTTATGCTGATTAATGATGCACTGTATAGGGCCAGATAAGCTGGTGTTAACGTAAAGCTAAATTCCTTTATGAGGAGGTGGCTATATGGATATGAAAAAAAAAGAGCTGGAAGCCTTGGATAAAGCAATCACGGAGTTTTTCAAGGATGGAGAAATTAAAACGGTATGTCCGAGATGTGGTGGGAAAATCACTGTTTTTGTTGAGGGAAACTCGTATGAAGTAGCTTGCAGCACTGAGAATTGCATCAAGGACGTTATCAGAGGAATCTGACATGCATTCTTTGACAGGGGGCGGAAATCCAGATGGTGTAAAAATGAAGAGGTAGCTGTATGAGCATGACCAAAAAAGAAATCCAGGCATTAGAGGATGCATCCCTCGAGTTTTTCAAAGATGGAAAGATTAAAACGACTTGTCCTCGCTGCGGCAACCGTATTAAGGTTCATGTAAAAGGAAATTCCTACAGAGTTGCCTGTGATACAAAGAATTGCATAGAAAATGTTTTCAGAGGAATATAAAACAAGAAGGCGGCGGACGCCGTCTTTTTGATCTTTGACAAGGAGCAGAATTCCGAGGAGTGTAAAACAATGAACGGACAGAAAATATTAGAGGACATAAAGGTAGGTAAAAAGGAATGGGAGACACTGAGTGCTCAGGAATGAAACGCGGTTTACATTTATTTCAGGCAGTTCCCGGGGACGCTGGAACACACAGTTGAAAACATGGATCTGCAAGAGATAAAAGCCGCTGCAGCTACACTGCGCAGAATAAAGGCAATTCTGACAGCGGCGGGCCGGGAGACATGGGAAACGATAACAGCTGAGGAACTATTAAACATAATGGACAGGCGTGGGAGCCTGTAAAGAATAAGGACAAGGGTGTATTTGCAATATCTCACGAACTTTTGCAAGCAGTTCATTGTCACTATCTGATAGAGATGTATCCGGATCGTATTCGTCATGAAAATAGCCTTTATGGGAAGTACTATGTAACAAGAAGCAAACAACGAACATAAAAATACTCTCAATAACGACAATAATGACGAAACTTTCTATCCTCGCCGGCACAGTTAACCCTGTGTCTGCGGGGCTTTTTTTGTTGGAGGACATTGAAGAAGGATGGCAAAAATAAATGAAATAATGGCCCTTCTGGAGGAGACCGCTCAGCGGGCAAGCGCGTCGCCTAAAGACTGGATGAATTACCTGGACACAGCGGCGCGGCTGTACCGGTATCCCTTCCGGGACGCGCTCCTGATCCATGCCCAGCGACCTGATGCTTTTGCCTGTGCCGAGCTGGATGTCTGGAATCGGAGTATGAACCGCTGGGTCAACCGCGGTGCCAGGGGAATAGCTCTCATTGATGAGCGTGGAGACCAGCCCCGGCTCCGGTACGTCTTTGATATCCGCGACACACACATGGTCCGAGGAGGAAGGACGCCGTTTTTATGGAACCTGGGGGAAGAATACAGGGACCGCATGGTTGACCATCTGGTGGAAACCTACGGGCTGGAGGACCGGATGCCGATGGATCTTCTGGAAACCCTTCAGGAGATCGCGTCAAGGGCAGCCCAGGATGGAGTAGATGACCTGTGGCGGGAAGCCCTGGATCAGTCTGCAGGTAGCTATCTGGAGGGCCTTCCTCCGGAAACGGTGAAGGCCGAGCTGGAATATATCCTTTACACCAGCACGCTCTATACGCTGGCGACCCGGTGCGGTCTGGATGCGTCACTTATGCTTGACGAGGCAGACTTTGCGGGGATCACGGATTACAACAGTCTGCCGGTCCTGAACGTCCTGGGGGAAGGGACTTTCCAGATGGCAGAGCCGGTCCTCATGGATATCGGCAGGACAGTCCGCAGATTTATTCTGGAGGACAGGAAAAAAGAGGTTGAGAACCGCGCGGTGCAGGAGTATACTTCGTTAAACACACCGTCACGGGAAGCAGCTATAGTAGAAGCCAGTGAACAAGGAGGGCGTGTAGATGGAACTGACATACCACAGGAACGGGGATTACCTGTTCCCGAATCTGGTGATCGGGAAGATGGCGGAAGGATCGGACGAGC
>CAMKEX010000068.1 GCA_946411695.1 uncultured Lachnospiraceae bacterium | reverse complement strand
ATAGGTCGGTTGCTTATCCTCAGTATTCTTTGGGAATGCGGGTTTGAGCAGCGTGATCTCGCAGAAGTTTGATGAAAAAAAAGTTTTCTATTCAGTTTTGAAGGTATGGGAAGATTAATCCCGAAGCATTGCTTCGGGATTTTTTTGTTTAAGATTTTAAGCTTTTTATTCTTCATGTGAAATATATGCAGGCCAGGCTGTGGAATACTCGCGAAAAAAGGAACACTTTCTTCTATGCGGGTATGATTTTGCGGGAATGATCCTGTGCTGAAGTATAAAGTATAAAAAGGCTGTCCTGCGGGACAGCCTTTTTATACAGTTCCTTTTCGTCCTGATCGTGCCGATCGGGCACCGTGATACAGAGATGATATAGAGAGATGCAGTGATGTGCTGATGACAATAAGAAAATATTGACAGGCAAATCTAAGGAACTAAAAATACGTTTACAAGGGTTCACCGGCAATTGCGCGGATGATTTCACGGGATTCCTCTTCGGAATACAGTTCGTTCTGCGGGAAATCCTTGAAAAAATTCCTGAAGGCCAAAAGGACTCCGGACTCATTGATATTAAAAAAGCACATTCCTTTTCCCGGTGTATAAAAAGAGATGAAGAGAGTATTGTCCATCACTTCAATCCCCAGCATACCCTCGGGTGCACTCAATTCATTTTTTAGTACATGGCATGTGAGGTGGGGGTGGTCTGCTATCGCAAGCAGCATTTCACGCCTTTCCGGCTCCGAGAGGGGGGAATATAATTCGGGGGGTACATCTGAGAAACGGCCCGTTTTCATAAAAGCGCGGAGGCCGCTCTCTGAGAAAAACGTTATCTCGTTGAAATTATCGGCAGAGTATCTGCTGCGGATGGATGCCACATATCTGTCGATGATTTTTAATATTCTTTCTTCGTTGTCCTTTGTTGTGAGTGAATCCACACAGAGGTGCTTTTCCAGGATGTCGTTTGTAAGGACGGGCAGGATGCAGGGCAGGGAAGAATAATAATACTCCGTTTCTTCGAGCTTTCTGCTGCGGTTGATGATCGTATCTGTTGCGTTTTTTATCAGTGTCTCAACATTCTGGAAAAAGAAGAATAGCTGAGGTTTGTCTTCCATGAGTGCCTTGTACTTTTTCCTGAAAACAGCTACATGTTTCGGATCAGACAGTACGATGGACTCTCTGAGATCATCCGTGAACAGTATTACAGCCCCCTGTGTGATCAGAAGATTTGTGTATACCGGAAACTGTCCGATTTCCTCCTGGCGGGTGTAATAGTAGGAGGGCTCATAATTAAAGCCTTCCGCACACAGGCGCACTACTTTGAAGATGTTCTGAAGCAGTTCGTGTTCGCCGATCCAAACCGAATCAGACGTAAATCTGCTGGAAGACTTTGCTTCCCGAATGCGGTTTTCCGCCTCCGGAGGAATGTACATTGAATGTGCGAAAAAGCTGGGGTTGAAGGGCTCTCCGATTGACGTATAGGATGCGGTCGGGATAAATACGTTTTTATTTGAAGCAGATCCGTCATTCTCATAAACAGAAGTGATTGTAATGGGAATGAGGTGTTTTATTTTCAGGGAACTGTTTCTTTTGCCTGCGGCAAGCAGCATATCCATGATGATGTTTATGCAGGCACTCATCCTCAGATTGATCTCACACTGCGGTCTCTCGCATTCCCGGAGGATTTCTTTTTGAATCCGCATGATCGTTTTATTTCTTTCGCACAGGACAAGAGTTTCCCCGTGAAGGTCCTCCAAATGATCTGTATCAAATTGAACCATGGGTATTGCCGGGATTATGCCTGAAAAAGATCTGATAAAAGAGCGGATATAGCGCCTCTCCCAATAAACGTGGGATCCCAGTCGTGAACACTCATATGCCTCTGCCAGAGTACCCTTTTCGTCTGATGTCAGCTTCAGGAACTCTGCCATTTTAGAGACAGTGTCTTTGTCTTTTGGAAGTGTCTTTCCTTTCAGGAAGCGGTACACTGTCACACGGTCCAGGCCGCAGTAGCTGGCAATCAGCGGAGAATTGACGCCGATTCTTTTTGAATAAAAAGTAAGCAGTTCAGAGAAATAGCTCATACCGGTCTCCTTTGGGAATCTTTCCTCCTCTACTGGTACATAGACGGCAATTACTCTGCTGTAAATTACTGGTTTATTATAATCACTTTTATAATAAATATGATAGGGAGAAAAGCAAGATGTTGCAGACCATGTTGCACGGGGATTTGAAAATGCTTTTGCGGACTGTCGCTTTAAACTGGATGTGTGCTGAAAAAGGGCCGGCAGAAAACCCTGCGCAGCCCTTTTGTGTCCTGATCAGATCAGATGCGGGACGAATTCCTTTTCAATAATACCTTCCGTCCGTTTAGCGCTTAAAGATAGAAGTGTTCTACATCGACTTCGCCGTGATCTCCGATCCGGAGCATGGCAAAGCTGCAGATCTCATATTGTCCATAGGTGCGGATCGAGGCTTTGGGGTCTCCGACCAGGCAGCCGGGGTTGACCAGGCGGATTTTTCCCCATTGAGATCTGGTGTCCCAGAACTGATGTGTGTGTCCGAAGATGACCAGATCGGCATCCCAGATTCCGGCGCGGCGTGCCAGCAGGCTGATGTCCGGGACATTGTATTCTTTGCCGTGGGTCATGAGAATGCGGTAAGTGACATTTTCCGGCCGTCTGAAGGAATGCGGCGGAAAAGAGAGGCCCGGGGGCAGCTCTTCTTTTTTGGGAGGGAAGAAGATGGACAGAAGGCGGGAAAGGGTTTTGTTCCTGTTCTCATCTGTGACGCCGGTATCGGGAACGGAATCGTAGTTGAGTTCCGTCACTTTGCCGATGACGGGACCGGCGGGAAGGTCATCCCTGGGGCTGCCGTCATTTATACAGATGTCGATCAGAAGCTCTTCGGGATAGTCTGTGTTGAGGTAGTAGTCATTATTGCCGCAGACCATGTAACAGGGAAGGCTGCCGGCAGCGGCGAGAACGGTGTCTTTTTCCGCCTCAAGATCACCGGCGATCAGAATCGCGTCTACATGTTCCATTTTCGCAATCGCAAGGCGGAGGTTGTCAGCATATGTATGGATGTCTGAACAGACCAGAAGCTGAAGCATAGGCGGTTCCTGTTCCTTTCTGCTTACAGCAGTGCCTGCAGGCCCAGGATGAGATGGGCTGCTGCAAAGGTATAAGGGCCGGTGCGGGAAATTTCTATGTCTGCCGGAATGTAGCAGCTTTCGTTGGCTGCGGGGGAACGAAGATCGCGGGAGAGGATCTCGGAGGTGCGGCGATAAATATCGTCCATATCGCGGCGGCTCAGGTCGCCGTTTTTGCGGGCAGCTGCGAGAGCCTGCATGGCATAAGCGGAGGCAATGTGCTTCCAGGGGGTGTGGGCTATGTAAGAGCCGCCGGCATAGGTGCCGTCTATGCACTCGACTTCCACCTGGCACTTTTCGGTGACAAAACGTGTATAGATGAAGTCTGCAGCGGCGCGGGGGTCATAGTCCCCGGCGATCTCCCTGCGGAGTGCGCGGGGCAGATCATAGTAGAGGAGGAGATACATGGCCGTGACGGTCAGGCGGGGAGCATCTGAAGGGCTGTAGCCGAAGGTGCCGCCGCGGTTTTTTTCGTAGACAGAGATCAGAAGCTGACGGAAGGCATCACCTTCTTCGGGACGTTCCAGATAGCCGTACTGATAGAGGGCGCGGAGAGCCCACCAGGTGTTGACAAAGCGGCATTCTTTTTTGTCTGCGCGGAGGATGAGGGGACCCCATCCGTTTTCACTGTGCAGAAACCAGAGATTGGCTGCGATATCGTCGTACAGATCAAAGGAGTCGATGACGTCTGTCGGACTCTTTTTTTCCATGGCGACAAGACTCAGAAGCATGGAGGTATTGATGACGGTCGGCCGGTTTACCGTGCGGCTGGCAAGGCCGGTGGGGACTACCGCCCCGGTAAGAGTCTGGAAGGCATTGCGGTAGGACTCACGTTTTCTGTCGAGAAAACCGGAGCCGCGCAGGGCTAGAAGGCCTTCGCAGGTATTGGCGTGCTGGGGCTCGGAACCGGTCCCGGTGATCCCCCAGTGTGCGGGGCGGGACAGCAGCCAGTTGAGAAGAAAACGCTGCTGTTTTCGGATCTGCTGCCGGATCTTCCTCTGGGTGGAAAGCTTGAAATGAAGATTCTGTACAAAGCGGCAGACAGGGGGTGTGATCAGGAACCAGATCAGAAGCGCGATGACAGCCACAGCGAGCAGGTCTGCAAGGGGCACCGCACCGATCTTCACAGATCCGATCTCCATGCCCGCGGGAAGGAAGCGGCGTGCATAGAAGAGTACCGCTGCAGGGACAATGGTGATAAGAAGGCGTAGAAGAGTGATCATGGTGAGTGCTCCTGTCGGGATCTGCGGCAGCGAAACGCTGCTGCTGCGGACATGCGCTGCGCGGAACCTGTACTGCAGCGATGAAGGGGTTGTCAGTGGATAAGTTGAAAAAAGAACAATGTATTATCTGCAGAATCTGCTATACTGTAATGGCGTTGTAAAACAGACCAATGAGGGTGCGTCTGCGGATTTATGATTCGGGGAAGGAGATGCTCCCGAAGTCAAACATGTCACCCATGGTGAAGGTATGGTCGGAAAAGGCGTCGATGACCAGTTTGCGCAGGCGGTCAAAGGACTTGCTGTCCCGGCTTTCCACGTACAGGCGGGAAGTCGTGCGGGCATCTGCAAGACCATCGTGCTCGCGCCCGGAAAAATCGAGTCCTGCCAGTGTAACTGCCCGGCCCAGATTCAGGCTTTTTTCCAGGTGAAGCAGTTCGCCGAAATCCTGCTGGAAGTCATGCCAGTGGTTGAGCATATAGGGGAGGCCGGCTATGTCTTCAAGATTTTTGAGCCGGGTCTCATTCAAAATCTGCCAGATATCACTGTCGCTCCAGGAATAGATTTCGTAGGACTCTCCGCACCATTCGATGAAACGGGGAAGTACATCCGTCAGAGGCGGGGCTTCTGCGATATCCTGTGTGGTGATGCCGGTCAGCTTTCGGAATTTTGCATATATTTTTGTGACATATGTCGGATGCACAAATTCGCAGAAACTGGAAATCTCCTCATTGCTGTCATTGAGCATTACAGCGCCGATTTCGATGATTTCCTGCGTGCAGATCTGTCGTTCTTCCTCATAACTGTGGGGAATCGGGTGCATTTCAAGGTCGATGAAAACTTTATTCATAAACAAATGCTCTCCTTGGGTGTTGCCGAAAAATACCAATCTGGTACTGTGGTGCCGTAATTTGTGTCGGCATAGAATACTGCGACAGGCATGCAGAAATGTCTAAAAGAACAGCGGGCCATCTTCAGGAATCGGTCGCAGCATACTGTGATTGTATCATACTTCTGTATTGTGAACCATGCCATTATACCACAAATGAAATATATATATAGATGATATTTATAAAAATAGATCAGAGAAGTAATTATTCTCCGCGCATTTTTACATTTTAACAAAGGCAATTCTAAGGTTAGCGGCAGTATTATCTGTTTATGTGAACTGCGCGTTAGCAATGAGCCATGCACAGCCAAAGCAACAGTGAGGCGCGTCGAGCTCGCTCGTAAGCGACGATCTGCTGCTTTGGATGTATACGGCGAATGCCGTGACAACAACATCTCCTTCGGAGCTGCGCAAAAAGCGAAGCGTTTGCGAGCCTGTCGGCAAGGCGAATTGCGTCCCGACCGAAATCACAACAGCCCGAAAAACAGTGATTTGTCTATTCCCGCATCTGATCCGCTTTGGACTGGGAGGTAAATATGAAGAAAACAGGCGTTTCCACATCCGGTGTTTTTACTGTGAAAGAGTACCTGATGGATGAAAAAACAGATATCCCCATGCTGATCCGCCGGCTGCAGGCCGGTCCGGAGACCATTCAGGAGGTTGTCTCCTATGTGTTTGAGGGAGAAGATCCCCTGCAGATCGACGCGAAGTCCTTCAGCGCAGAAGAGTTTCTGAAGCAGTATCCGCAGATGCAGTCCTATGGACCGGGTCTTGCCTTTGACGTTGTCATCCGCACGGAGGGGCAGCCGGTGACAGTGGAGCTGACACAGGGTGAGCCAATCGTCTGCACCAATTCACTCGACAAGGAAGTCGAGCTGGAGGATCTGCTGGGTATGCCGGACGGTGATGCTGCGGAGCATGAGGAGAACCCTGAAGCAGCAGATTCCGGTGCGGCCCCGGAGCAGGGTGTGCCGGATATGACACCGGCGGAACTTCTCGAAATACTGCGTGTGGCGGAGCGCCTCAAATGCCACACACGTCACTGCGATACATCCAGCGGCAGACGGGAGAGCGTTGCAGAGCACAGCTGGCGGGCGGCGCTTCTGGCCATGCTCCTCTCCGGAGTCAGTGACTTCCGCAGTTTTGACATGAACAAAGTGATCCGGATGTGCCTGATCCACGATCTGGGCGAGGCCTTCACGGGCGATATCCCGACATTTGAAAAGACATCGGAGCACACGGACGCGGAACTGACTGCCCTCGATCAGTGGGTCGGCGGATTTCCCGAGGCACAGCGCAGGGAATTCGAGGGGCTCTATGCCGAGATGAAGGCTATGGAGACACCGGAAGCCAGGCTCTATAAGGCCATTGACAAAATTGAGGCGGTCATACAACATAATGAGTCGGATATCAAATCCTGGCTTCCGCTGGAATATGACCTGCAGATGACCTATGGGCAGGAGGAGGCGAAGATCTCCCCCTGGTTCCGGGCCCTTCGGGCACAGGTCGATCTTCAGACAGAAGAGAAAATAGCCAAATCGAAGAAACTGTAGGCCGAAAAAACAGCGAAGACAGGCACTAAATATGATACAATACTGGTAACTGTTCATTCGGCAGTACGCGAATATCTATCAGTTCGCGAATATCTATCTTTACAGAAAGGAAAGCAGTGTGGCAAAAGGAATAACTGAGCCTAAATTCCGGCATGAACTCAAGTATCTGTGCTCTGCGGCGGAACTGAAGATGCTGGAAGTGAGGCTGCAGAATGTGATGAAACCGGATCCGCATACGAACGAGAGCGGTTGTTATCTGATCCGGAGCACATATTTTGATGATCTTTATGACAGATGTCTGAATGAAAATGAGAGCGGCGTGAGTCCCCGTGAAAAATGGCGGGTGCGCATTTACAACGCCAGTGACCGGCGGATCTCGCTGGAGTGCAAGCGCAAGGAATACGGCATGATCCAAAAGAAGAGCTGCCGGATCACGCGTGAGCAGTATGAGCGCATGGTCAGGCTGGAGCCGATCCCCATCACCCCGGATAATCCCCCGCTTTTGAACCGGATGCTCCTGCAGCAGCGCACGCAGCTGATGCAGCCCAAGGTGATCGTGCAGTACCTTCGCAGGCCCTTTGTCTGCGACGAGGGAAACGTACGTGTGACCTTTGACATGAATATTACATCGTCTCCGTCCTTTGACCGTTTCTTCGAGGAAAACATCGATGAGCGGCCGGTACTCCCCAAGGGACAGCATCTGCTGGAAGTCAAGTTTGACGAGTATCTCCCGGATTATATCTATCACGCGATCCAGATGACCAATATGCGGCTGGAGACTTTTTCCAAATATTATCTGTGCAGGACCTACAATCTGCAGGGATTTATGCTTTGAAACAGAATGTGAGTCCGTAAAAGATCAGAACATAACGAAAGAGAGGAAGAGTAATGTCATTTTCTGATATTTTTAAAAAATCATTTTTACAGGGTTATTCAACAATCGAGCTGGGTACCAAGGGCATCATTGTAGCGCTTTGCTTCTCACTTGTACTGGGTGTCTATATTTTCTTCTGCTACAGGCTCCTGACCAGAAGGACCTTCTATTCCAAGAACTTCAATATTTCTCTGGTCTGCATGTCCCTGATCACGACGGCGATCATTCTGACCATCCAGTCGAGCGTCGTTGTTTCCCTCGGTATGGTCGGTGCTCTCTCCATTGTCCGTTTCCGTACGGCGATCAAGGAGCCCATGGATCTGGTCTTTTTATACTGGGCCATCAGTGTCGGTATCATCTGCGGCGCCGGCCTGTCTGAGATTGCGATCATCCTCTCTGTCGTGGTTACCCTGGCAGTGGTTGTCCTCAACCGCATCCCGCTCGGACGCGCGCCCATGATCCTGGTCATCAATGCCGAGAACGACAAGGAGACCAACAAGGCGATCCGCCAGATCGTCCGCAAATACAGCCGCTATTACACAGAGAAGTCCAGGAATATCTCGGGCGGACAGCTCAATCTCGTGATCGAGCTCGGTGTGAATGCCGGCGACGAACTCACTGCAGACCTCTCCAGTCTGCGTTCGATCCACTCTGTATCGCTTCTGTCCCATGACGGAGAAGTGACATTCTGAGAATAGTTCTTTCCATGACGGAGAAACGATATTCTGAGAAACGTTCTTTCCCTGACGGAAAGATTGAATCTTTTCCTGACAGAAAGACGGAATTCTTTTTTGACAGAAAGATCGAATCCTTTCCTGACAGAAAGATCGAAACTTTCTTTGGCAGAAAGACAGAATCCTTCTCTGACAGAGCAGGAAAAAAATAAAACCTGAGAGAGGTCCTTCGGGACCGGAGTGATCCTTATGGTTATTTCTCAATATGATTATCAGATGTATCAGGATGAGATTGAGGAGCTGCGTGAGGAAATGACGCAGCTCCTCATTTCAATGGAACTCTACCATCAGACCCATACGCTGAGCGAATTCAACCGCTGGTGGGACGAAGAGGGACGCCAGCGCAGGTATTTTGACTGTAAGGGCAGGATCGAGCAGATCCAGAGTTTTCTTGCCTACGCGCAGGTCATTGAGGAGGAACATCCCAAGATGCGCAGAGGCGGGATCGGGCAGCATCATTACGATGCCGGAGATGAGGAGTGGTGACAGAAGGCAGGGCTTATCAGGCTTGGCACAGGAGACCGGGCTGCATTGCTGTCCGGCGAAGTTGGCAGGTGAAGCCGTCCGATGAAGCCGCCTGGTGATGTTGGCTTGCCAGGCAGTTTGGAAAAGCTGTCCGGTGAAATGGAGAGAACTGCATGATCAAAATGATAGTGACAGATATAGACGGAACGCTTCTGCCTGAAGCGACGCCTGTGCCGCCTGCAGAGGTGACCGAAGTGATCGGCAGGCTCCTGAATCTGGGGGTGCGGGTCGTGCTTGCCAGCGGAAGGCCCTATTCGAGTCTGCGGAATCTGTTCCCGGAGCTTCGTGAGAAACTGACCTATCTCTGCTCCAACGGAAGTGTGGTCATGGAGGGTGAGAAACCCCTTGAGGCCGTTTCCATCGGCAGTCCCCAAGAGATTTCCCTGGCATTGAACTTTGCCAGAAGCAGGGACGAGGCATGGCACATTGATTCCTGGGCAAAGGCCTACACAGAGTGCGCGGATCCCGCATATCTGGATATGATCAGAGGAGTCGGCGTTGAGATTGAAAGGGCTGACGATGTGGAGGCGCTGGGCGTGCCTCTGACCAAGCTCAGCATCGTTTATCCGGACGGACCGGATGCCCATTACAATGATCTGGATCTGGATCCCTTTAAGGAAATCTTTTCTGTGGCACCGGCAGGCCTGGTGTTTATGGATTTTAATAAGCGCGGCGTCAACAAGGGAAGTGCCGTGAAAAAACTCTGTGATACCTTCGGGATCGGCCCGGATGAGTACATGGTCTTCGGCGACGCGATGAATGATCTGACAATGCTGGAACCCGCGCAGAACAGCTGGTGCTCGGAGCGGTCTGTGCCGGCAGTAAAGGCCGTATGTGCGCATACCTTTGCCCCTCCCGAAGAGGGCGGAGTCCTGAAAATACTGCATGCGCTGGTTGAGCAAATGAGCGGCAGCCATTGAAAGCGCGGACCGGATGCTTAATGGCAGGTCAAAGGCTGACAAAAAGAGCGGCAGCCGCTGAAAGCGCGGACCGGATGCTTAATGGCAGGTTAAAGGCTGACAGATAACAGTTGACAGATAACTGGTGACAAGATAACAGGTGACAGGATAACAGGTGGCAGAAAACAAGTAATCGTGTAAAAGGAGGATTTCAGTGATGAAACACATCGGATGCTTTGCGACACTTAAAGAAGAAAAAACTCACCTGTGCCGCCTCAAAGGCGAGGAAAAGTATGAGGCGCTCAATGAGATGATCGCCGCTTCAAAGCATATCGTCTTTTTCGGCGGTGCCGGCGTTTCTACAGAGAGCGGAATCCCGGATTTCCGCAGCAAGGACGGCCTCTACAATCAGCACGATGTGCGGTTTGACGCCTATCAGCCCGAATATCTGCTGAGCAATCCCTGCCTGGAGCGCGAGCCCAAGGTGTTCTACGAGTTCTACCGCCAGAAAATGGACGCGCGCGGCATTCAACCCAACAAGGCTCATTACAAACTGGCCGAGATGGAGGCAAAGGGAAAGCTTGACGGCGTCATCACCCAGAACATAGACGGGCTGCATCAGCTGGCCGGCAGCAAGGTGGTCTATGAGGTACATGGATCCACACTTCGCAACTACTGTGACCGCTGCGGAAAGACCTATCCTTCGGATGCCATCTATGAGAGCGAGGAGGCTGTGCCCCACTGCAGCTGCGGCGGCAAGATCCGTCCCGACGTCACCCTCTACGGAGAGATGCTCCCCGAGGATGCTTGGGCGGGAGCAGGCAGACTGATCTCCAGGGCAGACCTTCTGATCGTTGGCGGAACCTCTCTGACAGTATATCCGGCTTCTTCCCTGGTAAGTTCCTACCGCGGCAAATATCTCGTGATCGTCAACAGGGACAAGACCGGCCGGGACAGCTATGCTGATCTTGCCTTCCATGACAGTATCGGTGAGGTCTTCTCCCATATCAACCTGGATTAAGTTTTCCCGGTCCGGAGATTATTGATTTTTGACGGAAGCATCACAGATCAGGCAGTTACCATTAAAGATTATACAGTTACAATCATAGATCATATAGTTATAAAGGAAGTGGTATGTTCGGTATTAAATGGGAAAAAAGAGATTTGAAAAGAGCTGTGGTCGTCGCGATCGCAGCAGTTCTGATGGCATTGAATATCAAGACATTTGTCAGGACAGGGGGACTGTACCCCGGCGGCGCGACCGGACTGACAATTTTGATCCAGCGGATCGCCCAGCAGTTCTTTGGAATTGCCCTCCCCTTTTCCATCATCAATCTTCTGCTCAATGCATTTCCGGTCTACATAGGATTTCGCTATATCGGAAAAAAGTTCACCCTTTTTTCCTGTGAAATGATCTTTCTGACCAGCGTATTGACAGACCTGATTCCCGCGCGTCCGATCACTTATGACACCCTCCTGATCAGTATTTTCGGCGGTCTCATCAACGGCGCCGTGATGACCATGTGCCTGCGCGTCAACGCGACGACGGGAGGAACGGACTTTATTTCCATTTACATGTCGCAGAAGACCGGAGCAGACAGCTTTAACACGATCCTTGGCTTCAATGCGGTCATCCTGCTCGTGGCGGGCTATTTCTTCGGCTGGGACAAGGCATTGTACTCTATCATTTTCCAGTATACTTCCACCCAGACTCTCCATCTGCTCTACCGCAACTATCAGCAGGAGACCCTGTTCATCGTCACAGACAAGTGGGACGAGGTCAAAAATATGATCCATGACACCACACATCACGGTGCCACGATCTGGGCAGCAGAGGGCGGATATAAGGAAGAGTGGAGAAATGTTGTTTACTCTGTTGTGGCAAGTTCCGATGTAAAACGTGTCACTGCCGAGATCCGCAAGATTGATCCCAACGCCTTTGTAAACTCGATCCCGACCACCAGGATCACCGGACATTTCCACCAGGAAAAGAGGGACTGAGAAACATATACGGGAAATGAGATGAAAGTAGAATTTAAATTCATGTCAAGAGACGGGCATACGCCCATCCATGCGGTGAGATATATTCCGGAGTCGGGAAAGGTCAGGGCAGTCCTGCAGATCACGCATGGTATGACAGAGTATATCGAACGGTACGGCACCTTCGCCAGGTATCTCAACGAGTACGATATCCTGGTTGTAGGTCATGACCACATCGGCCACGGACAATCTGTCCTCACAAAGGAGGACTGGGGCTTTTTTGCCTACGGCAGGCCGGCGAAGATCCTGGTACAGGATATGCATCAGCTGCGGCTGAAAACGCAGAAGATTTACGGAGATGTTCCTTATTTTATGCTGGGACACAGTATGGGATCTTTTCTGCTCCGCAGATATCTGTCCTCCCGCGGCAAGGGCCTGAGCGGGGCGATCATTATGGGGACGGGTTTTACGCCTCCCCGCATGTCGGCCTTCGGAATCGGCCTGACAAGGCTCCTCTCAAAAACGTACGGATGGTATCACCGCAGCACCCTGCTGACGAAAATTGCCCTGGGCTCCAATAAGCGCTTTGATATGACCGGTCAGCACCCGGAGAACAGCTGGCTGACAAAAGACGCGGAAATCGCGGCATGGTATTATCAGCAGCCCGCTTGTACCTTTACCTTTACACTGAACGGGTATCTGGCACTGTTTGATACAGTGGAGTACTGCTGTCTGCAGGAGAATGCAGACCGTATTCCAAAGGATCTGCCCATACTCCTTGTCTCCGGTGCGGATGACGGAGTCGGCAATTACGGAAAAGGCGTGAGAAAAGTCCGGAAGATGCTTGAAAAGGCAGGAATCAGGGACCTCAAGATGGTCCTGTATGAGAACGACCGGCACGAGATCCTCAATGAGACAGACCGGTACAAAATTTTTGCGGACCTTCTGGAATGGATGGAAGCAAGGATGCAGTGACAGGAAGATGAAAAAACAGATACAGCAAAGGAGAGACAGCAGGTGGCAGTCTATACAGTAACAAAATCCTATCATACAAAAGGCAATATGGGCATGATCGATGTTACCGGCGATTTTCAGAGCGCCGTTGACGAAGCCTGCCGGGAAAAGAAGATCCGCAGCGGAATCATCACCGGTTTTACGACCGGCGGTGTGGCGGCTCTGACCACGCTGGAATTCGAACCCGGGCTTGTGGGTCACGATGTGCGGGAAGCCATGCAGGGCATCGCCCCCTACAGGGACGAAAACGGCCATGTCCGCTATTATCACCATCACAACACCTGGGGCGATGACAACGGATCCTCCCACATCCATTCCTTGATCATGTCTCCCTTTATCACGGTACCCTTTGTGAACGGACGGATCACCGTCGGCCCCTGGCAGAACCTCACACTGGTGGAATGTGACACCAGAAACCGGGAGAGAGACATCGTCTTCCAGGTCATGGGAGAATAATAACAACCGCTCCGGCTCACCGAAGGAGCGGATGTACCGAAAGCCGCCGGGTCACCCCCTGCTTCGGGAAACATGGGTGATCTTTTCGAAAGAACAGTCGTCGGGTCACCACATATCCGGTGGTATTTTTTTCAGACATTAGGAAGAAGTATGTAAAAAATAGTACAAACGGCAAAAAAAGCGCGGGGTACCAGCGGCTGCTGGCATCCCGCGCTTTCAAAATTCCGCTTTTAGAGGTTGTTGTAAGACTGAACTTTTCAGCTAATGCAACAATCTCTCTTTATATCTTGCTGCTTTTTTTGTGTACCACAATTTTCAGGATGTTCTGTATCAGCAATTTTCAGGGATCAGATCTCAATCTTTGCACCCATCAGTTTTGCGAACTCGCGGACGATGGCGGTGTCGCCGGGCCATGCGGGAGCGGTGACGAGGTTGCCGTCGACAACAGCCTGGTCTACCGGAACTTCAACATAGGTTCCGCCGGCAAGTGTGACGTCCGGACCGACTGCGGGATATGCGGTTGCCTTATAACCCTTAAGGACACCGGCTGCAGCGAGGACCTGAGGGCCGTGGCAGATTGCCGCGACGGGCTTTTTGGCTGCAAAGAATTCGCGCACGATTTCCAGGACACGCGCATTCAGGCGGATGTATTCCGGTGCGCGGCCGCCAGTAATGAACAGGCCTTCGTAGTCTTCGGTTTTGACAGCATCAAAGTCAGCTGTCAGAGCAAAGTTGTGGCCTCTGAGCTCTGTATATGTCTGCTCGCCGAGGAAGTCATGGACTGCAGTTGCAACGGTTTCTCCCGCCTTCTTGTCAGGGCAGACAGCGTCTACCTGATATCCGAGGACGCCCAGCGCCTGGAAAGGAACCATAGTTTCATAATCTTCCGTAAAATCACCGCATAACAATAAAACCTTTTTTGCCATTGTGAAATCCTCCTTAATAATGGTGGCTGTCATGCCTGCCGGGCAGCAGCTGCATGACATCGAAAATGAAACAAAACCTGGCTGAAAAAACCCGGCTGATACGCTGAAAAATCATATGAAACAGACCTCTTGAAGGGCGGGAGAGTCATGTGATTTTGCAGCAGTTACAGACAAATCTATTATAGCAACGCGGGAGAAAATTCACAATGACCATGTGTCTGCAGAGGGTGCCGGGAGACAGGTATGTACAGCAGGGTGATGACAAGGGCAGTGCATGGCGTCAGCAGTTATTTGCTGCGGGTGGAGCAGGTCCGGAGCGTGGTCAGAAATCAGTGTCTTCCAGATTTTCTGCACCAGACAATATTTCCATGACCTCTCCTCTGGACATGATATCCAGGACGGGATTTTGAAGAAGCCATATTCTCTCCAATTTTCTCAAACCTGAAAGAGGGGTTATATCGCTGATCTGGTTTCCTGCAAGATCTAAATATTTCAGGTTTATCAGATTGGAAACAGGAGTGATGTCGGTAAGCTGATTAGTATTCAGATACAGGGCTTCCAGGTTATTCAGTTTTGCCAATGAGGAGATATCAGTAATCAGATTTTTTCCCAGACCTAAGGCTTCCAGGTTGGTTAGATCACTGAGCGGAGAGATGTCAGCGATCCGGTTATTTTCAGCCCAAAGCAATCTTAAACTCTTTATGTCAGCCAGTACGCTAAGGTCATTGATTTGGCAGTTCTGTATTTGCAGGAGTTCCAGCTTTTTCAGACTTGCCAGAGGGGCGAAATCACAGATCTGATTATCATCCAGATGCAAAGACGTCAGATTATTCAGACTTGCCAGTGGAGAGATATCAATGATCTGGTTTTCAATCAGGCTTAGTTTTTCCAGTCTCGTCAAACCCTCGATGGAAGAGACGTCGCTGATCTGATTCTCAGTTAAATATAGCAGGTTCAGATTCGTCAGTCCGGAAAGCGGGCGGATATCCTGAATCTGATTCTCTCGCAGGGACAATGATTCCAGACTTGTCAGACTGGCGAGTGGAGAGAGGTCACTGATCTCATTATTATCCAAGGCTAATTCTGTCAGATTGCTAAGGCCAACTAAAGGAGTGAGATCACTGATATCATTATTTCGTAAATACAAGGCAGAAAGATTTGGAAAAGAAGACAAACCGGTAAGGTCTTGAATTGCGCTGCTGGTGGGAACATTATTATCGTGAGCAAGAGTTTCTAATAAGACCGCATCTGCAGCAGTGATCTCCCGATCCCCGATTCCAAGTTTTCTTTTGATCGACGTTCTTAATGCCTTGTCAGGAATTTCTATAATGTCATCTTGTGTACTGGCTTCTACCTCAGTCTGGTTTTCAATCTCTGTGTTTTCTTGTTTGGGCAGTACATTCTCTGCCATAATAGCTTCTTGTTCCTCTTCTGTAGCTTCCTCAGCCGCAGTTTCATTTATGTCTTCGCTTTCATTATGAGAAGGAGCATAGGTGATGCGGAATATAAGCATAGCAACAAGAAGTCCAAGCGCAAAGCTTATCACCGGAACAACTATATTCTTTCCTCCTGAGGTGTTTTTTTCTTCCGGGTTGTTTTTGGACAGGCTGTTCTGGCTTAGGACTGAATTTTTCCCTTTACTCCCCTGTTCAGATGCGTCGGTTTGAAGTGAAATACTTGACTGCTTTGGTGGATCAAGCTGTTCCTGACTATATCCTTTTCCGAACGGGATTTCTGGCAAATCAT
This sequence comes from uncultured Lachnospiraceae bacterium, assembly GCA_946411695.1. Classification (GTDB taxonomy): domain Bacteria; phylum Bacillota; class Clostridia; order Lachnospirales; family Lachnospiraceae; genus CAG-791. The sequence continues at coordinate 1,222 of CAMKEX010000068.1, read as the reverse complement.
CAGAAGAAGGAGAAAGGCTGCCCTGTTTGTGGGTGCTTTCAAAAGAATCTTGGATACTGGATTTTTTAGTAGAATCCTGATCGGTCATAATTGCTCCTTATTATGATAACAACTTGTATTGGTATTCTGCTTTGAACTAAATCGGCAGTCACTCCGCGCGGGTGATTGGTCTTGACGTACATTTATCATACCATAAAAACTTTGGTTAAGCTCGAGAAGTCCTATATCAAGACGACAGAGGATGGTAATGAGCTGCAGATCCTGGAACTGTGGGGTGAGAACCTGGTAACGGATGTAAAGGCAAAAAAAGGACTGGCAGAATTGAGCGGGAAATGACCATGCCATTGTTCCCTCTGCGCTGCACGGAGGTCGGAATCTCAATCCACTTCTTCAGAAATGAAGGGTGCCGGGTTTTTGTGCATTAACAAACTTGATGTCACTTTTGGGGCGACCTATTGCAATGGCCTAATTGATACAATAGTAATGTGCTCAGAAGATCTGGTTTACGAGGGAGGTAACAGACATGAGAGAAGTAACATACTATTACACAGATGATTGCGTACTTGATCTTCTTATGAAGAAAGTTCGCGATCCGGAGAAGGGGATTTTTACGGGCTATATCTGGAAATCTGATGAGAAGATATGGAATGAGAAATGGGAACTGACTTGCGGATACTTTTATGGCTTTGAGCCTGCCAGAGTGATCTCTACAGAAGAAGCGAAGGCTTATATGGTAAGGCATGGCACTGCCGAGGAAGTAGCTGAGGAGGCCTGTATATTCTGAGAGATGCTGTTAATAACGGTTTGCTCAAATAAGGTGAGATTACTGTGACGAGGGGTAAATAATGGTGTGATGTAAAACTGTGGAGAAAGGGACCGGCAAAGAGGAGGACGAAGATGATTAAAGACTGTTACAATGGATGGACAAGCCGTGAATGGAACTTAATGCTGCGGTCGCTCAACAAGGAACTTCCTCCTGAGGAGTGTGGCGTAAAACTTAATGAGGAAGAGCGGAAGAACTACCTGAAGAGCCTTGCATTTCTGAAAGAAGAGCGTAAAAAGAACCCCGGCATTCCTATCGAATACTCGATGTGTGAGAAGGAATTTTGATAGGAATCTTAAAGGTGAGCAGATTGTTCGAAGGGACATTGAAGGCTGATCTTTCTCAATGGGTAGTGTCAAGTAATCTATGAAAAAGCCTGGGCAAAAAAATGGTTCCGGG
>CAMKEX010000067.1 GCA_946411695.1 uncultured Lachnospiraceae bacterium | reverse complement strand
AAAAAGTATTTCCGACATCCTATTGCTAGGTGTCGGAAATGCAAGCGTTTTACTCTATGTTTTTGCTACATGCTGATTCTGTCAGGAAGGCGATTTTGTTGCTGGAAGCAACAATTCGAGGAATGTGTCTGAAGCTGACAATAACAAGTGAAGATAAGAAAATGATAAAACACTAAGATTATACGGTATAATATGCTAAAACCTTGCTGTTTGGAGAGGTCCCTGATACTATACATATATTAATTGCCACACATAGATGATGCCAATAGCAGCATAGTGACTGTTGACAGAACGTAAATGGATAAAAGACAAAAACAGATACCGGGAAGAACCGGCTAGGAGGCCTACTTTACATGAAGCATTTATCCTTAAAACTCCTGTCAGAAACAGTAATCAGTTGCAGAAAGACACTAAAACTGTCTCAGACTGCTGTATCAAAAAAGACGGGAATAAACCGCTCTATTTTGTCCAGACTGGAGGCGGCCGATTATAGCCCTTCTGTCGATCAGCTGCTTTCTCTTTCGGAAGTGCTTGGGTTCAAACCGACAGATGTTCTCGTGGACGATGAAGCGGAGAAAATAGAAGTCGGACGCCGGAGAATAGCTGTTGCTGGAACCGGCTACGTGGGCCTTTCTCTTGCTGTTTTGCTTTCCCAGCACAATGACGTGACGGCAGTGGATATCGTCCCTCAGAAGGTGGCAAAGATCAATTCCTGGAAGAGCCCGATCCAGGATGAGTATATTGAGAAATATATGGCGGAGCATGAGGAGAGAGGGCTTTCTCTTTCTGCGACAACAGACGCTGCATCAGCTTACCGCGAAGTGGACTTTATCATTGTTGCGGCTCCGACTAATTATGATCCCAAGACCAATTTCTTTGACTGCTCTGCAGTGGAAAGTGTTCTTGCGGCGATTAAGGAGTCTACGGCAGAAAGAGTGAATAAGCCGACAGTCGTGATTAAATCTACCATCCCCGTAGGCTATACAGTCAGTGTTCGTGAGAAGATGGGGATGGAAAACATCATTTTCAGCCCGGAGTTCCTGCGTGAATCCAAGGCTCTTTACGATAATCTTTATCCCAGCAGGATCATTGTCGGTTCCGATGAAGCAAACCGGGAGAAAGCAAAAGAGTTTGCGGCGCTTCTGCAGCAGGGAGCTATCAAAACAGACATCCCGGTGCTGTTTATGGAGCCTACTGAGGCGGAAGCTACTAAACTATTCGTAAACACCTATCTCGCTTTGCGTGTTAGTTATTTTAATGAGCTGGACACCTACGCAGAGGTCAAGGATCTGAATACTGCCCCGATTATCAAGGGTGTCTGCCTTGATCCTCGTGTTGGAGATTATTACAACAACCCTTCCTTTGGTTACGGCGGCTATTGTCTGCCCAAGGATACCAAACAGCTTCTGGCTAACTACCGCGATGTGCCGGAAAACCTAATCCAGGCAATTGTGGAGAGCAACCGCACCAGGAAGGATTTTATAGCGGACCGTGTGCTTGAGATTGCCGGCACTTATGGCAACAGCGAAGCCTATTCCGTGGAAAAGGAATATCAGCAGAAGACAGTGGTCATAGGTGTCTATCGCCTGACCATGAAATCCAATTCAGACAACTTCCGTCAGAGCAGCATCCAGGGTGTTATGAAGCGCATCAAGGCAAAGGGCGCAACCGTGGTCATCTACGAACCCACTCTGGAGGACGGCACTACCTTCTTTGGCTCGCTGGTCGTCAATGACTTAAAGAAGTTCAAGAACATGTGCGGCTGCATTATCTCCAATCGTTACGATCCGGTCCTGGATGATGTAGAAGAGAAAGTCTATACACGCGACTTGTTTAGGAGGGATTAAAGAATGCAGACCATTGCTTTAAACGGAAAAACAATCCTGGTCACCGGCAGCCCTGGCTTTATAGGCGCAAACCTTGTCCTCCGTCTTCTTAATGAGCTCTCTACGGGTGTTGTAGTCAGCTTGATAACATGAACGATTACTATGAGGTGAGCCTGAAGGAATGGCGTTTGCAGCAAATCGAGAAAGCTGCTGAGGCTTCATCAGTTGAGCATATTTTTGTAAAAGGACTATCGGTGACAAAGCCCTGGTGGACGGTCTATTCGAAAAATATCATTTCGATGTCGTGGTCAATCTCGCCGCCCAAGCAGGCGTCCGCTATTCCATCGATCATCCGGATGTTTACATCGAATCCAATATCATCGGTTTCTATAACATCTTGGAGGCCTGTCGCCATAATCCTGTGGAACACCTGGTTTATGCGTCTTCCTCCTCTGTTTATGGAGATAACAAGAAGGTGCCTTTCAGCACAGACGACAAAGTGGACAACCCTGTAAGCCTGTATGCAGCAACTAAGAAGAGCAATGAACTGCAGGCCCACGCCTACAGCAAGCTCTACAACATTTCTTCGACAGGCCTTCGTTTCTTCACAGTCTACGGCCCTGCCGGCAGACCGGATATGTTTTATTTCAGCGCCACAAAGAAACTCGTGGAAGGACAGACAATCCAGATCTTCAACTATGGTGACATGCGCCGTGACTTCACTTTTATCGATGATATCGTAGAAGGCGTCTACCGCGTCATGCAGGGCGCCCCGGAAAAGAAGAACGGTGAAGATGGTCTGCCCATTCCGCCCTATGCTGTCTACAACATCGGCGGTGGTCAGCCGGAAAACCTTCTGGACTATATCAGCACATTGCAGGAAGAACTCGTGCGAGCGGGCGTTCTCTCTAACGACTATGACTTTGAAGGCCACCGGGAACTAGTCGGCATGCAGGCTGGCGATGTTCCTGTTACCTATGCCGATTCTGTAGCCCTGGAACGGGACTATGGATTTACCCCCAAGACTGGCATCCGGGAAGGTCTACGGGCTTTTGCCGAGTGGTTTGCCGGGTATTATTAATAATGTGTACTCGAGCTGTTGGATATAGCCTACATGAAAAGTACATTGAGCATTCTCCCTAAATCTTATAGTTCCTACAGAAGAAATGCATACCGTATTCATATAAGGTAAAACACCAATGATAAAGAGGAATCCTGACAGCGAAGGGATCTTAAAATGCGGAGCAATGGATATCATTGACTACGGAGTATAAAGAAAAGGATTTTTTGAACCTTTTTGACTATCATAACAAGCCCCTTTTGTGGACAGTTTTGATCATCCTGACAGTGGTAAACTGCATAGTCCTTGCTTTCCTGATCTTTTTTGCAAGGCGTCCTGCTATAGCGAACGTGGAAGCTATCGCCACAGCGAATACTTTTGAACAAGAGGAATACGAGATATTCGAGAACTTGCTGGAGAAAGGCCCGCTCCTCGAACTCTCGGACGAGAAAGTACGATTGAAAGCCAGAGAAGTGTTCGATTACAGAAAATATATCGAGACTACGCTGGACAGGAATGAAAAAGATCTGACATACTATTTTCGTCTCTCGGAAGAACTAGACATGAAAAGGAGGGACGTTATGCCGTTACTTATAGTCTGACATGCCTGATTGATGACGAAACAGCCACAAAAGACTTGAAAGTGATAGTTAAAAGAAGGAGGAATAGTGTTTTTATAACACAGGTTCAAATAATAACATTGATTTTCAGGTGAGTTTTTCTGTGAATATCTGTATATAAGGAGATTACGATGACCACAAAGATGGATCTAATCAAACAGCGGCACAGTGTGCGGCAGTATCTGGACAAGGCTATTCCGGCTGAGATCCGGAAACAGCTGGATGAGTGTGCAGAGGAGCTGAATCAGGCCGGTAATCTACACATGCAGATTATCTATGATGAGCCTGCGTGTTTTTCCACCCGCATGGCGCATTACGGCAGTTTTGAAAACTGCAAAAACTATATCGTCATGGCAGGAAAGAAGGCGGCGGACCTTGATGAGAGATGCGGATTCTACGGCGAACTGCTTGTGCTGAAGGCCCAGGAGCTGGGACTGAATACCTGCTGGGCGGCGCTCACGCATGGCAAGAGTAAGGCTGTGATTGGAGCAGATGAAAAAGAAGTGATCGTTATCGCTCTCGGTTACGGAAAGACGCAGGGAATTGAGCACAAGAGTAAGAAGCTTTCTGATGTCAGTAACATCAGCGCAGACGCCCCTGTATGGTTTAAGAGGGGAGTGAAGGCAGCGCTCCTTGCTCCGACAGCAGTGAACCAGCAGAAGTTCCGATTTGAAAGAAAGGGAAATACGGTAACTGCCAGGGCGGGCAGAATCGGCCCCTGTCTGAAGATTGACCTTGGAATCGTCAAATGCCATTTTGAGATCGGGGCCGGGAAGGATAATTTTACCTGGGGGTAGTCAACAGTCAACGGAAAACTCTGAATTTTCCGGATTCACGATACAGCTGCAATGTGATTGATCAATGAGTGAATTAGTATCTGTCATCATACCTGTCTATAACGTAAAGCCCTACCTGATCAGATGCCTTTCTTCAATTGTCGGCCAGAGCTGGGGGAACCTGGAAATACTGGTGATCGACGACGGATCCACGGACGGCTCGTCGGAGATCTGCGACAGATTTGCTGCCGAAGATGACAGAATCAGGGTCTTTCACACAGAGAACCGCGGGCTGAGCGCCGCGAGGAACCTGGGCTTGGAACATAGTAGGGGAGCCTGTATTGTCTTCGTGGATTCGGATGACTATGCCGGGCCGGATATGATCGGGCGCCTGCAGGAAGCGATTGTTTCTTCTGAAAGCGACATTGCTGTCTGCGGTTACCATGTAGAGGGGAAGGGGCGTCTTTTAGACACACATGTACCTGACCGAGAAGCGGTATATACGGTCGCACAGTGGCTGGAATTGTTTCCGGCATCGAATGGAAGAGGCATCGGGCCTACGGTCTGGAATAAAATGTTCAGGGCGGAGGTGTTTGAAAAGATCCGGTTTCCGGAAGGGCATGCTTATGAGGATATATGGGTCTTTCCTCAGATTCTGAACCGGTGCCGGACAATCCATGTTCTGCCCGAGGTTTTGTATCATCATCAGATGAACCCGGAGAGTATTACCCACAAGCGTACCTATGAGAATTTTCTGGACAGCTTTAAGTCCAGACGGGCAGTGGTTCGCTTTATAATAGAGAAGTATCCGGAACTGCGCGGGAAGGCGGATCAGTATATGCTGAAGACCTGCCTGACCCACTGGTACAAGCTGTTTTTGACAGATCTGGATGACAAGACCCGCAGACATCTTCAGAAAAAGCTCAGGGCAAGAGCGGGACATTTGTACCGCCTCTGCGGACCTGCGGAAATGCCCTTTTTTCAAAAAGTAGCAGCTGATCTGATGCTCTATTGTCCCCTGGCGGCGAAATGTGTCTACAAGGGCCTTTGCTTCCGGAACCGGTGCAGGGGGTTTTGAGGGACGTCCGGGTGTGTTTTGTGTTGCGCCTGCTGCAGGATATAAGTAAGAGGTTTGGAAATGCACACAGACATGGGGACAGGACATGGATAAAAATCTAGATTAGTTTATCTGAAGTGAAAAAATGAGTATACAACCACATACAAACTCATTTTGCGGCGCGTGTCTCAGGGCTGATCATAAGCCCGGCAGGCACGCGCTGGATTTATACTATGAAATTCATAAAAATGACAATAACAATATATGGAAATATTAACTTTAATGCCTCTTGTGCCATGCTGTTAGAGAAACAACCGTAAAGCACAAGTATTAATAAGACAAAGCGACATAACAACTAACTTTATATGGAAGTTAAACCTTCCTGTGCTACTATATTATCACCTTACAATAACCTTTTGCGATGAAAGAACCTACTTTCAATTCATTTAAGAACAGGAATCTGAAGACCCGCAGGCTGCGCCCGCGCAAAAGGCAGGGATCTGAATCAGGATCCGGCTGAAGCTGAAGCGGGAAGCAGTACCGGAGCAATTGGAGGTGATAGTATGAAGATGAGTTTTTGTGTGAAAAGGCTGGTTGGCCTGCTGGCTTCTCTGGCTCTTGCTGCAGGGATTTTTTCGGCACCGGGCCTGTCTGTACCGGCCCGGGCTGAGGAGGCATCTGCCGGGAATTCCAAAACGGTAAAAGTGACGGTGACGGCTACACCGGCAGGCGGCGGGGAAGATGTGCCTGTCAGCGGCGCCCTGGTGAGCGTTTACCGGGGAGACGGCAGGAAAGGAGAGACAGTAAACTTTGTTGATTCTTTTGAAACAGGAGAGGATGGGGTTGCAGAGTGTGTGATCCCGATCCCTGCGGAGTACAGAGATGATGACAAAAAGGCCAATGAGTATCTGTCGACGCTGACATTCTCCGCCAAAAAGAAGGTGGCCAACAGCAAGGGCATGGATTATATGGATTCGGAGGTCCGCAACTATCGGGATCGTCTGTTTCAGGTCTACAGGGATGGTGCAGACAATCGAATCCAGGTTGAACTGCACTCGGAAACGCTGGATGAAAATGGAAACTGGCTGGGGGACAAGCTCCCCCTTGGAGATGAGAAAGACGTGGATCTGGCCTTCGTGATCGATACGACAGGCTCCATGTCCCCCTATATCCGCCAGGTGAAAAATAATATTGTAGCCTTTGCGCGGAGCCTGGAGGACCAGGGCAGGAACCTCAGGATGAGCGTGATCGAATTCAGAGATATAAAGGAGGACGGCGAAGGGTCTACAAAGCTGCATTATAATGCTTCCGGATCCCCCTGGTTTCTGAAAGTGGATGATCTGCAGGCGGAACTGGACAGGCTGTCTGTCAACGGCGGCGGGGACGATGATGAGACTCCCATAGATGCTCTGGACATGCTGCTGCACCAGAGCGATATGAAGTGGAGGAGCTCCGCCAACAAATTTTCATTTGTGCTGACGGATGCAGGCTGTAAAACGGACAATTCGCACGGGTACGGTTCCCTGAAGGACGTGGCAAATCAGCTCAAGGATTACGGCATCGTCACATCTGTGATCACGACTTCCGGAGCAAAGGGGCCCTATGAGGAACTGTATAAAACAGGCGGAGGACAGTACACCGACATCAAGTCCGGTAATTTTTCGGACCAGATGCTTGCCCTGGCGGAGGGGATCATCGGTCACACCAACGGAGACCTCACCCTTCACCTGCATGAGCCGCGGATCCTGGTGGATCTGTCTCTTTGCTATTACGCCTATGATGAAGACGAGAACGGGGAGGACTATTACAGAGCTGTCAAAAATCTGATGAACAATATTTCCCTGAATCTGGCCCAGGCGACGGACGGTCATGTGATGGTCAACAGGGGGTATATTTTCCGCACAAACATCCGGGAGAACTTCTATATCACACCCGGTGAGGACGGGAACTATGATTATGCCAATGCCCCGACTTCCGCGATGGCGGATATCAGGATCATCTCTGCAAAGGATGAAAAAAGTACTATTTCGATCAGGTCAAATGCAAATGTGAACGGATACTATTCCAACAACCCGGTGGACCCTGCTACAGAGAATAAAAAGTGGCTGTTTGCCTTTAACTTCGACAATGTTGAGGCGGGGAAGAAAGAGTTTCCGAGGGTGTAATTAAGCAGTTACAATAATTCCTGGAATCATACATTTGATGAAAGCTATAGTGCTGAGGAGGACAAGTATTCCAAGGCGATCGTGCATGAACTGGGTCATTATTTATTGAGTCTTTTTGATGAGTATAATTATTTTTCCTGGAATGAAAAAAAGAATAAGTATGAGTGGCTTGATTGTAAAAGGCCGAAGGACGCGCCCTTCAGGGGCATGATGGAAGAAGTCCGCCAGGATCTGGAGATGTCGGATGCGGCCGATTACAGATATATCACAGAAGCATCTGCAGAGGTACCGGATCAGAACAGAACTTCCCAATGGATGTACTATGGAAAATCCTGTGAGGATGCGCTTGCGGACCTGCTGACGACAGGGAAGATCACGTTCGGGACGGACAGCAGAGCTTCCACCGATACTAAGACAGAGGAACAATTTTTTACTTATACCAGTCCGTACAAGGCAGAGTACACGAAAAGGGACAGCAGAAGGCGGGCAGATTACGACTATGCCGCTCTGGTCATCAGGGATAAAGACGGCAACGTCGTAAAAGACAATATCGTGGACCTGACGGATCCGGCAAACTGGAAAGACCACAGCACGAAAACCACTGCTTCCGCAGGTATGCAGGCTTATAAAGAGATGGCTCCGGCGGCAGAGCCGGTTGCGGATATCACGGCATGGCCTTCCGGTGAAAATGTAAGGATCGGAATCAGGCCGAAGAAGGGCAGTGAAGTTTATCTGTATACCAGGACCTCTGCAGGAGATGTCGGTTCGACGGTGACCCCGATCCCTGTCAATGACGGGCAGGCGGAAGTAAAACTTGCCCGCGGCAAAGAGTGCGAGCTCACGGTCGTGGCCAGAGACGGAGCCGGCTATGTCGGCAATACCTATACCCTGGAGCGGTCCTTTAACAGTCCGGAGGGATATGGGTTTATGTCCGGCGACATGACGGTCATGGGCTCTGTGATACCGGAAAAAGAGGATGAGTACACCTTCCTCAACATGGATCAGGCCTGCGAACAGGGAGAATACGTGTCTGTCAACCATGCGGTTCAGATCACGTCCGCCAACAAGGCACCTGCCAAAGGACAGCTTGTCTCCGCGGCTTCTGCCGAGAGCGATATCAACTTCGCATCTGTCACCTGGTTCAAATCTGATGGAAAAACATGGAAAGAGCTCCCCACGGAGCTTGCTTTTGAACAGGATCTGACCATGACGGCAGTCTGTGATTATGAGGGCGACGGCACCTATGTCCTCATGGCAAAGCCTGCGGCAAAGACTTCTCTGAAGGCCCCTGCCGACCTTGCCTTTACTGAGGATACAAGCCGCGACGGCTGTGGCGTCCTGTCCTTTACAGACGGCAATCCTGCCAGCAGGTATTATGACATTTATATCAGTGAGAAGCCTTTTACAGCCGGGAATCCCAAAGACGCAGTCAGGGAGAGGAGATATGCGGAAGGAACTTCCTGCAGGATCATCTTGCCTGAGTGTGACAGGGACTATTATATCGCGCTTGCCGCAGTGGCGGAGGACGGTGCTGTCTCTGATCTGAGCAAGGTGCTTGAGGTCCGCAGCGGCGCAGCTGACAGGGACGGGGACGGAATCCCGGACTGGTACTGTGACAAGTATTCCCTCTGGCCTTATGCGGGAGCGGAGAAGAACATAGCAGACAGTGATGACGACAGGGACGGACTGACCAACCTGGCGGAATACCGGGAAGGCAGCAGCCCCATGAATCCCTTTGATCCCCACACCATCGTTTCTGCGGAGTCTGTGCAGATTGACTCCGGGGATCTGACCATGGATCCCGGAGACAAGGTGACCGTAAACGCTTCCGTAAAGCCTGCGGATGCGACAGACCAGACTGTCGAGTGGCAGGTCGAGGATGAAGCTGTCCTGAAGATCACTCCGGACGGTCTGCAGTGCCGCCTGGAGGCCTGCGCTGCCGGCGAGACCAAAGTGCATGTCATTACCAGAGACGGAGGCTTCACTGCCACGATCAATGTGGTTGTCGGCGGTAAAGAGACCACGCGGCCGGATGAAGGGGATGAGGAAGGCGAAGATGTCCCGGATGACCCTGAAGATACTGAAGATACTGACGTGTCGCTGGAAGGAATTCCGAATATCACAGATGAGATCCTCCTGATGAATGTGGAGGATGCGGCAGAGTATCTGGGACTGACACAAAAACAGGGAGTCTACGAAGACGGCTGGGACCATTATATTTTCTACCATTACCGCAAAGGAACAAAGCTCTTCGACGGATCTTCCTACATTGAAAACTTTGAGGGATTCCAGGACGAAAGAGCCCTGTGGGATATCGTGGTCAGCGACAGGACCATCGCTTTTCAGGGACTTGCGGCCGGAATGACAAAGGCGGAGGCCGAAAGTGTCCTGCCTGATCACGGCTGGACCTATGATTCAGAGTATTCGGACCCCGACAATGACGAAGAGCTTCTCTGCTTCAGCAAAGATCTGCTCGAAGGACAGGAAATATATGCGGACATCACGGTAAAAGACAACAAAGTGACCTGCATAGAGTGTTATTGGGGAGCAGATTGAGGCTGCAGGCAATGTTACAGTCAATATTATTATTTCATACGCTTTATACGCTTCATACGGAATTTGCGGGACTGCTGAGATTGCCTGCCTGACGGGCGGAGACGGACATTTTTACACCATCTGAATGATTCTCTTGATTTCCGCAGATCCGTTGGTGATGGCGATACTGCTGAAGGTGTTGCCCTGTTTTTCAATCAATGACATTAATTCCCGCAATTCTCCGGCATACAGGCCGCTGCCCCTGAGGGCGCCCTTCAGCCCGATACGGGTGCCGGAGATGATACAGATATTGACATTGGTCAACCGGACCCTCCGGACACCATCGAACAGCCCCATGATCATTGTGTGATTGGGGCTGATCGCTTTTTCCACAGTTTCTGCAATGATTTTCCGATGCTGTTTGTAGCACAGCAGTCCTGTATACCTGCCGGTATCTGAAGCCTTATCATAGGAGGCTGTGATCAGAATATTGATATCTTCACTCTCGCTAAGATATGTCTGCAGGTCATAATCTTCCCTTCGGACCGTTCTGAATCTGCAGGAATCTGCATCTCCTTTTAATTGCGTCTCGGTCTCCGCAGGAGCATTGCAGGCATCGCCTGTTCTGTGTCCTGTGTTCGGGGCAGATTCTGTTCCATGTCCTGCGTTAGAGGCAGATTTTGTCCTGCGCCCGGCATTCGGGGCGGCTCCTAACCTGTAGTGTTTTATATAGTCTTCGATCCGGGCACCGGTGTCCATATATCGAAGGAGAATCTCAGCGGCAGCTCTGCTGTCGCTGTCTGCCTGATGGTGGTTTAAGCGGATCCCGTAGTGGTCACAGAGGATGTTGAGCTTGTGCTGCATGCCGGGCAGCAGCCGGCGGCCGATCTGCACGGTACAGCAGTAATCGGCTGAAGACTTCCAGGCAATCCCGTAATCCGTCAGGCATTTTTTCAATACACCGAGATCAAAAAGCGCGTTGTGAGCGACAAGGATCCCGCTTGAGAACATGGGCTCGATGGTCTTCCACAATTCCGGAAATGCAGGCGCTGAGGCAACGGTTCTCTCATCAATTCCGGTGAGCATCGTATTGAAATTGTCAAAAAATGTCTCCGGATTCACATAGGAGAAAAAACTGCGCACGATCCTCCCGCTCTCTACCACTGAGATTCCGATCGCACTCATCCGGTTATTAAATCGGTTCGGCGTCTCCACATCGAAGACGATGAAACGTGTATCTGCCACTCTGCACTCCTTCATAAAATCAAGTCCGGGAGCATCACTCATCCGGTTTGAAATACCAGCCGGCGCATTCCTGTGACTTCTGACATGAGTGAGCTGGCTTTTATAGGCTTTGCCCATACAAGTATACGCTTGTGCGCCCGGATCATCCAGTTTTTTCGCCGGTTCTTTCTCTCCGGCAAACCACCTCAAAAACTGATTCCATCTGTCAGAGAAGGGTGTATAATATCCATTCGATACTGCCGGCTGACCATTTTCGGCAGATGGGAGATGTGACTCACAGTTTTCCTGTTGAGCAGTCATTTCAGAGAGAAAAGAGGAGGTAGAGAACAGCTATGAGTGAAAACAGAAATACCAGGGTGCCTATCATTGCCGCCTTCCTGGCGGGCATTGCAGTCGCCGCAATCGTGGCTTTTATTATATTCGGGCAGCGGGACGCTTCCGCCCGGAAGAATGCGGCTGAACCTGAATCAAATACAAAGCAGGAGACCCAGGCTCAGGCGCAAGCGGAATCACCGGATGCAGCGCAGGCGGAAGCGGGATCACCGGATGATGCCCGGGCACAGACAGAACCGTCCCCGGTGTCCCACCCCAGTGTCCCACCCAGTGCCCCAGTCTCACCGGAGCGAGCCCGTCCGGGAATCATGCCGGCAGTTGCTGTTCAGGGAACTTTGCTGTAATATGAGAAAGAAGTTCCCGGTTCGGTCATGCCGCGGGCACAAACAGAGAATTAGGAGGATTATTAATGAATTATGCAGAAGAGTCTCTGAGACTGCACGGTGAGTGGAAGGGCAAGATCGAAGTGGTCTCCCGCGTTCCGGTCAAGGATAAGGAAGATCTGTCCCTGGCTTATACTCCCGGTGTGGCCCAGCCCTGCCTGGAGATTCAGAAGGATGTCAACAAGTCCTATGAGCTGACCAGAAGGCACAACATGTGCGCGGTCATTACAGACGGCTCCGCCGTTCTGGGCCTGGGTGATATCGGCCCCGAAGCCGGCATGCCTGTCATGGAGGGCAAGTGTGTCCTCTTCAAGTCTTTTGGCGATGTGGATGCCTTCCCGCTCTGCGTCAAGACCAAGGACGTCGATGAGTTTGTGCGCACAGTTGCCCTGATCTCAGGCTCCTTCGGAGGCATCAACCTGGAGGACATTGCAGCTCCCCGCTGCTTTGAGATCGAGAGAAAACTCAAGGAGTGCACCGATATTCCGATCTTCCACGATGATCAGCACGGCACGGCGGTCATCACTCTGGCCGGCCTGACCAATGCCCTCAAGGTCGTCGGCAAGAAGAAGGAGGACGTCAAAGTCGTCACTTCCGGCGCGGGCGCGGCGGCAATCGCGATCGTCAAGCTCCTTCTCTCCGCAGGTTTCAGACATGTCACCATGTGCGACCGCAAGGGTGCGATCTACGAGGGACGCGAGGGCCTCAACTGGATCAAGGAGGAGATGGCTCTGGTCACAAACCTTGAGAAAAAGGCGGGCTCTCTGGCTGATATGCTGGTCGGCGCGGATGTCTTCATCGGTGTTTCCGCTCCCGGCACCGTCACCACAGAGATGGTGAAGACCATGAACAAAGACGCCATCGTCTTTGCCTGTGCCAATCCTACACCCGAGATCTTCCCAGAGGATGCAAAGGCGGGCGGCGCAGCGGTCATTTCCACCGGCAGGAGCGATTTCCCCAACCAGATCAACAACGTTCTCGCATTTCCCGGCATTTTCCGCGGAACCTTTGATGTGCGCGCCGGCGATATCAACGAGGAGATGAAGATGGCAGCCGCCATGGCGCTGGCCAATCTGATTTCCGACGAAGAGCTCAACGCCGATTACATCATTCCCTACGCTTTTGATCCCAGGGTCGGCCCCGCTGTAGCAAAGGCAGTCGCACAGGCAGCCATCGACAGCGGCGTGGCGCGGATCTGACGATGATCGCGGGCGGGTCCTGCATTCACCGGACCTGTCAGTGATGCTTTTTATAGCAGATCCGGATTTGATCAATATTTGATTTATTTTTGGCCTGTGTTTGAGAACATATAAGATGCAGTTTTAAGAAAAGGAGGTTGCTGCCGCGTTATGAAGATCGGATGTGTCAAAGAGATTAAAAACAATGAATTCAGAGTCGGCCTTACACCGGATAATGTGCGCGCCTATGTCTCTGCGGGCCATGAGGTCCTGATCGAGAAGGGCGCCGGCCTGGGCTCCGGTTTTACGGATGAGGAATATGTGACAGCAGGAGCCTCCATGATCGATCTGGCAGCAGATGTCTGGAAGGATGTCGAGATGATGGTCAAGGTCAAGGAACCTCTGGAGGAGGAATATGGTCTCTTCCACGATGGCCTGATCCTTTACACCTATCTGCACCTGGCAGCGGACAAGCCCCAGACGGACGCCCTGCTCGCCGGAAAGGTGAAGGCGGTTGCCTATGAGACCATGCAGGAAAAAGACGGCTCTCTCCCCTGCCTGGCGCCGATGAGCCAGATCGCCGGCCGTCTCTCCATCCAGGAAGGAGCCAAGTATCTGGAGAAGCACTTCGGCGGTGAGGGCATTCTGCTCGCCGGTGTTCCCGGAACCCCCAAGGCAAACGTAGTTATTCTGGGCGGCGGAACAGTCGGCATGAACGCCTGCAGGATCGCGGTCGGCATGGGCGCCAATGTGACCATCGTGGACGTCAATCTCCGGCGCCTGGAAGAACTGGACAATCTGTTCGGTTCCCACATCCAGACCCTGGTCTCCACAGACAGCAATATCGAGCGCGCCGTGAAGGACGCAGATCTCGTGGTCGGTTCTGTCCTGATCCCCGGCGGCACGACCCCCAAGCTCTTCAAGAAAAAATATCTGCCCGAGATGAAGGACGGCGCAGTCTTTGTAGATGTCGCCATCGACCAGGGCGGCTGCGGCGAGTCCAGCCATGTGACTACCCATGACGATCCCGTCTTCATCGAGGAAGGCGTAGTGCATTACTGCGTAGGCAATATGCCCGGCGCTGTTCCGCGCACCAGCACCATCGCCCTGACAAACGCCACTCTCCGCTACGGCCTGCAGATCGCGCAGGAAGGCCTCGAGGAAGCCTGCAAAAAGAGTGAATGCATCCGCCTGGGCGTGAACTGCTACGACGGAAAGATCACCAACCGCAATGTCGCGGCTGCATTTGACTGCGAGTACGCGGATCTGATGGCTATGATCTGAAAAATGGCTATGATCTGAAATAAGAAAAATACTCAGTGAATTGAAAAAGCGCCTGCGGGGAGACGGTCTGTTTTCCCTGCAGGCGCTCTTTCAAAATCTGAGCAGCCTGAATGGCGATACCGGCATGTATGATGTATGCGTGTATGATGTATGATTCTGCCTGTATTTTACAGAAATGGAAAATAATGGTAGAGTAGAGGGTACTTGATGAGAAATTACATGACTAGAGGAGGTACACAGTGAAAAAGATAGGTGTTCTCGGTGCAGGTACATGGGGAATGGCGCTGGCAAGAATGCTCTGCAATGCCGGAAATGAAGTGCTCGTGTGGTCGGCGCTCGGAACGGAGATTGACGAACTGGAGAAAACCCGCGTGCACCCGAAACTGCCGGAGATGGAGATCCCGCAGGCACTGCAGTTTACCAAATCCATAGAAGAGGTCTGTGAGGGAAAGGATATCCTGCTCTTTGCCGTGCCGTCTGTATTTGTGCGCTCTACAGCGGCGGCTGCGCGTCCCTATATTCCGGACGGCCAGGTCATTGTCGATGTGGCCAAGGGAATCGAGCCGGATACTCTGATGACAATGTCTGAGGTCATCCGGAGCGAACTGGAAAAGGAGGCAGATGTGGGGCTGGTGCCCTCCAATGTGAAGATCGTCGCCCTTTCCGGCCCGACCCATGCGGAGGAGGTCGCCATGGATCTGCCCACGACCATCGTGTCCGCCTGCCAGGATGTGAAGACAGCGGAAATGGTGCAGGACATCTTCATGGGCACACCGGAGAATCCGACCTGCCTGCGTGTCTACACCAATACAGACGTGAAGGGCGTGGAACTGTGCGGCGCCCTCAAGAATATCATCGCCCTTGCGGCAGGTGTCTCGACCGGCCTGGGCTACGGCGATAATGCGCGCGCTGCCCTGATCACCAGAGGGCTTGCGGAGATCGTCCGCCTCGGCGTGAAAATGGGCTGCATCGAGCAGACTTTTTACGGTCTGGCAGGTGTCGGCGATCTGATCGTCACAGCCACCAGCCGCCACAGCCGCAACAACAAGGCGGGATTTTTGATCGGCCAGGGTACTTCGCCGGAGGAGGCTGTCAAAAAGGTCGGCATGGTCGTCGAGGGAATCAATGCCATTCCTGCGGCCGTCCGTCTCAGGGACCAGTACGAAGTGGAAATGCCCATTGTCTCCTTCATGGACGGTATCATCCGCGGCGGTGAGGATCCCGCGGACGGGGCTATGAAGCTGATGGGACGGAAAAAGAAATCCGAACTGCCGGCCGTGAGCAGAACGACCTATTTCGCCAGGATCCTTGCTGAATCCATTCACGGGGTCTTTTCCAGGTGACGGCTTTCCTGTAAAGAAGTTAAAGAAGTACAAAAAGTGCAGAAAAATGCAGAAAAGTGCCGGAGGAAGCAGCTTCCTCCGGCACTTGCCGCGTTTTACGGACTCTCGATATATTTTCCGTCCAGGACATCCTTGAGATACTGGCCGTACTGGTTTTTCTTGAGGACCTCGTAGGTCTCGAGGATCTCTTCGCGGGTGATCCAGCCGTTGAGGTAGGCGATCTCCTCCAGGCAGCCGATCTTGCGGTGCTGGTGTGTCTCGATGGTCTTGACGAAATTGGTGGCGTCGACCAGGCTCTCGTGGGTTCCTGTGTCCAGCCAGGTGAAGCCCTGTCCCAGAAGTTCTACGTGGAGCTGTTTGTCCTCGAGATAGATGCGGTTGAGGTCGGTGATCTCATACTCGCCGCGGGCGGAGGGCTTGAGGCTCTTGGCGTATTCGACGACGCGGTTGTCGTAGAAATACAGTCCGGTCACGCAGTAGTTGCTCTTGGGATGCTCGGGTTTTTCCTCGATGGAAATGGCATTTCCGTCTTTGTCAAACTCAACAATGCCGAAGCGCTCGGGGTCATCGACATAGTAGCCGAAGACAGTGGCGCCCTGGCCGTTTTCCGCCTTCTCCACGGCGGCGCGGAGTCTCTTCCTGAGTCCGTGGCCGGCAAAGATATTGTCGCCCAGGATCATGGCGGCGGGTTCTCCGTTAATGAATTCTTCACCGAGGGTAAAGGCCTGCGCGAGGCCGTCCGGAGAGGGCTGGGCCTTATAGGAGAGATGGATTCCGAACTGGTGGCCGTCTCCCAGGAGGATCTCAAAGCGGGGCAGGTCCTGCGGCGTGGAGATGATCAGGATATCGCGGATCCCGGCGTTCATCAGGACGGAAATCGGATAGTAGATCATCGGTTTGTCATAGATCGGGAGCAGCTGCTTGGATGTGACCATAGTCAGCGGATAGAGTCTGGTGCCGGAGCCGCCGGCGAGAACGATGCCTTTCATTAATTTAATGTCCTCCTCTTGCAGGTGAAGATATGAGAGATTTTATGTGTCTTGCGCCGATCCTGTGAAGAGGTACGATATCAGGTTTGCGGGAGGATCTGTGCGCAAAAATATGCTGTTACTATCATAGCATAACGGCTGTGTTTTGTGGATTTTTTTGAACTGAAAAAGAAAAATCCCGGAACCGCATTTACATACAGTTCCGGGATTGCCCCTGCCAAGAGTCGAAGCGACGGGATTCGAACCCACGACCTCTGCGTCCCGAACGCAGCGCTCTACCAAGCTGAGCCACGCTTCGATATAACAATTTCTCTGTTAGCATATCTATTCTACAAGAGAAAGCGGCGGTTGTCAAGAAAAATATTAGAGAGGCAGAGGCAGATGGGAGGCAGATGAGCCGCAGATGGAAGCGGATGGAAGATGAGTCAGAGAGAACCGTCCCAATGTCATTAAGGTATGAAAACAGGAAAAATTAGTGTATTATTCAGGATAAGGTAAATTCAAACAGAACACAGCCAGTTCTCGGGTTTACGGCCAAAAATCTTATTTTTGGAAAAGGCAAACAGACAGTCTGGGGAGACTGCCTACTGAAAGGTGT
>CAMKEX010000066.1 GCA_946411695.1 uncultured Lachnospiraceae bacterium | reverse complement strand
CCAGCAGCTGCTGGTAGGTCGCCATACCGCCGGAACGGCGGAGCGTACAGAAGGCAGCGCCCACCTTGTGATGGAACTTATTTTCACTGCCGCAGCAGGCCGCCAGGAACATACGGTCCAGGACACATTTCATTCCTCCCGCGATTCCTCCGTGATAGACGGGAGATGTCAGGATAATGCCGTCTGCTTCGATACACATGTCAATGATCTCATTGACCATGTCATCCTTCTGGATACAGTGGACGTCCCCTTCGTTCAGGCAGTGGTAGCAGGCCATGCAGGGATGGACGCGGGGGCCGGGCTGAAGGACTTCAAACTCGATTCCTTCCTTTGCGAATTCCGCCGCCATGACGTCAAGACATTGCGAAACATTTCCGCCCTTACGCGGTGATCCGTTAATAGCGATCACTTTCATGAGGGTTCCTCCTTTCAATAGGACCTGTGCACGATTATTTCAGTACAAATTGAACAATTTGGTTTTTGAATTATTGCAGCATCGTCGAGGCGCAATTCGCTTTACCGCGGGATTCTAATCAATATTATATCTGCATCCGTCGCCGGCAACAACAAATCTCTGTCTTTTCGGAGCATTTTTGCCGGCATTGAAAGTTGTCATGACAACCGCCCTTGACAACCCAGATTATTCTTCGTCTCTCGTCAAATGTTTGATCCACTTGCCGCTGCGCACACGCAGGAAGACGGGCAGGCCCTTGAAAATCTGATCCGACTGGATGCAGAGAACCACCAAAGGCACGGGCAGCTGCCAGACAAAAGCGGCCAGAAGGGATAGGGGCATGACGATGGCATAGACGCTGACCGTGTTGAGGAGCAGGGAGAATTTGGTATCGCCGCTCCCTCGCAGAACACCGTTGCAGACGGGCATCTGATAGGCCATGCCGACCATGACAAAGCACATGACGACCATGATCTGATCCGCCAGACGCAGGGCGTTAGGCGTCAGGCTGTAGTGAGACAGCAGGGGTTTGTGCAGGATGAAAAGGATGATCGCGAGCACGAGACCCACACAGAAGTTCAGCACCGAAATGGTGCGGGCATCGGATTTGATGCGCTTCATATTGCCCTTGCCGACCGTCTGTCCCATGACGACCGCAGTGGCAGAAGCCATGGCACTCACGACGACCTTCAGATACTGATAAAAAGTCATCGCCACAGAGTTTGCCGCAATGGCATCCGAGGCGTCTGGCCCGGGCAGATGACCCAGGATGGCTGTCTGCATGGGGACGGAAACTGCCCACAGAAGACCTGCCAGCATAACGGGGATCGCGACACGAATGAAATCCCCGGCCAGCTGCCGGCTGCTGGAAAGAAAGTTCTCGGAGAAGAGCCGGAGATCCTGATCCTTAAACCGCACATAGAAGAGGACGATTGCAAACTCTACGATACGGGCGATCAGGGTTCCAATCGCCGCACCCCGGATACCCATTTCCGGGAATCCGAAATGACCGAAGATCAGCGTGTAGTTGATGCATGTGTTGACGACCAGAGACACAACGGAGATGTAGAAAGAGATTCTGACCGTTCCGACACAGCGCAGGGACGCCATCAGCACATTAGTAAGGATAAACAGAGGGAAAGTGAACAGAATGATCTGCATATACATTCTGCCCTGTTCGATGATCGCCGCATCTCTTGTGAAAAAGTGCAGGACCTGGGACGGAAACAGACTGCAGACAACCGCGTAGAAGACTCCCCAGGCCAGACCAAGCTTCAGCGCAAGTCCGCAGATCTTGCGCACCGGAGACATCCGTC
Organism: uncultured Lachnospiraceae bacterium; assembly: GCA_946411695.1. Taxonomy (GTDB): domain Bacteria; phylum Bacillota; class Clostridia; order Lachnospirales; family Lachnospiraceae; genus CAG-791. Next base: position 15,878 of record CAMKEX010000066.1, on the reverse strand, counting down.
CCTGCCCGTAGTACTGAGAGGCCAGAATGATCAGTGAGTCACAGACCGTGATCGATGTCTGCTGTACCAGAAAGAAAATCTGGTTTACCGTCGCAGCGCCCGAGAGCGCATTCTGGGAATAGCTTCCCATCATGACATTGTCGATCATGTTCACACTGTAGGCCACCAGATTCTGCAGAGCCACCATGGTGAAAATCGAGAACAATTGCCTGTAAAAAGACCTGTCACGGGTAAAAAAAGTGCTTCCCGTATTGTATTTTGCGGTCTCCCTTGCCATATATCCTTCCCCCGTTTAAGACCCGTCCGGATTTTCCTTTTCTTTAAACAAAAATCTTTAAACAATAAAAAGTATAGCGCACCCGCAAATAATTCGCCATCTCTATTATTGCTGAAATTTCGGGAAATGGGGACGGTCCTTTTGTATCTGTCCCCTTGTCCTGAACAGGAACAAGGGGACAGATACAAAAGGACCGTCCCCATTCCCATTGTTCATCACTCTGTCATCGTTTATAATAGACAAATCACAGTTTTTCGAAGCGTTGTGGTTTCGGGTCGGACGCAATCCGACACGCCGGCAGGTTGGCAGCCTGAAAGGCACCGGCTGTGATGCATTCGCATACCGCTCCTTTGGAACGGCATATGGAGAAAGCATGGATAAGGAGGAGTCTTTTGAAGGACATGACTGACGTATTTACTCTGGAGCAGGAGCACCTGACTGAGGTTTACAATAAACTGGAATCGATGGAAAAGAGTCTGGAGAGCAGGATCAGCTCCATTGCGGAAAAAGCCGCAGCAGAGAAGCTGGATATCCGCGAAAATCTGGCGCTCAACTTTGACGGGGACTCGGATTCGATGGAGACCTACATCGAATTCGAGGTCATGAACCATGCCATCGATCAGTACAATATCGACCGCGATACCGCTGCCGAGAAGCTCAGCCATGTAAAGCGGCTTTTGAGGGCTCCCTATTTTGCCAAAGTACAGCTGCAGTTTGATCCCGACGAGGATCCCGAGGAGTACTACATCGGCAGCACCGGTGTCTCCGAAGACGGCCATGAACCGCTGGTGATCGACTGGCGCTCCCCCGTTGCCGAGACCTATTACAACCAGGACAACGGGAAGACCTTCTACACTGTGGACGGGCACAGGATCGACGTCGACCTTCTGCTGCGCCGTCAGTTTGAGCTGTCGGAGAACCATCTTCACGCTTTTTTCGACACACAGATCGCCATCGAAGATCCCCTCCTAATCCGCTCGCTCACCAGGCAGCGCAGCGACAAGATGCAGGCGATCACGGCGACCATCCAGAAGGAGCAGAACGCCGTCGTCCGGCATGAAAATGTCCCGGTACTGCTTGTCAACGGCATCGCAGGAAGCGGAAAGACCAGTGTCCTTCTGCAGCGCATCGCCTGGCTCTTCTACCGCCAGCGCGACACGCTCCGCCCCGACGAAGTAATCCTGATGACCTTAAATCCCATCTTCCGCCGCTACATCGACCAGGTCCTTCCGGATATGGGAGAGATGAATCCCGTTTCCGTGACCTGGAAGGAATTCCTGGCTATGGCCGGCGTCTCCCGCAGAAAGGGGTCGGGCGGCTCCGATTTCCGCACACTCCCCGAGTCCCTGCGCACCATGGAAGAATCTCTTCCTTCTCTGCGCCTGGAGCCGGATGACCTTCGTTCCATTCATCAGAAGAGTATCAAAGTCCTGTCCCGGACTCGCATCGCAGAGGTCCTCGCACAGCATCCCGAGATCCCGACCGGAGAACGCCTCGTGCAGATCGTCATCGATGATCTGAAGGAAATCGCCAAGCACGAGATCCGCCGGAAAGAGCGCGATGAAGAGGAGATGCGGGAAAACGCAGATGAAAACAGCTCCGGAGCGGAATCCTCCCGCCCTGCGGATGGGCCCGGCTCCCGCGCAGAGGACAACCGCATACAGAGCCAGTACGGCGGTGCTTTCCAGGCTATCAACTCCTGCCAGTGGCTTGACATCGACAGGATCGGCGCCCGCCTTTTAGGCAGAAAGAAGCTGTCCGATCTTGAATGGCTCTATCTCAAGATGCTCCTCACCGGCCAGCGTGATCTGCGCACCAAATATGTCATGGTCGATGAGGTACAGGACTATACTCCCGCCCAGCTCATGGTACTGCGAAGATACTATCCCCGCGCCAGGTTCATGCTGCTCGGCGACGAATACCAGGCAATCCGTGAGGGGACCGTCACCTTTGCGCAGATCCACGAGATGTTCAATACGGCCCCTGCGGATTCCGCTGCCGGACAGGCAGGCCTGCGACGCCTCTCCGCCCGCATCGGCTCCTCCGCCCCTGCCTCGTCCGCCGATTCCGTCCGGCCGCAGCCTCTTCGCCGCGCCGCATCTGCAGCAGCCGGGAAAAGGAGCCCCGCCTCAAAATCCAAAAGGGTGACGGAACTCTTTTTGACGACCAGCTACCGGTCCTCACCCGAGATCACCGCCCTGTTCGCAGGCCTTCTGCCTGCAGAGCAGCAGATCCTGGTCTCCTCCGTACAGCCCTCCGGTTACGCACCTGAGTTCTGCGTCTGCAAAGCGAAAGAAGAGTATGCACAGGCGCTTGTCGCGGCCGTACAGAAGGCTGAACAGCAGGAAGGCCTGACCGCCATCGTCTGTTTCGGCGCCCGCAGCATGGAAAAGACAGCCGCCCTGCTCATCGAGTATATGGCAGAAGGCAGCACTCTCCCTGCGGCAGGCAGTTCCGCAGGCAGTTCCACAGACAATTCCGCAAATAATTCCGCAGACAACAATGCGGGCAAGAATGCCGCCGGATCAGATCTCTCCGACAGCGGCAGTCTTTCCGGGGTGGATCTACTGCGCAGCTGCCCGGTCCCGGTCATCCGTTCGGGCGGCAGTCTTCCGGAGAAGGGTGTATTTCTCATCACTCTGGCCCACGCAAAGGGGCTTGAGTTTGACGGCGTGATCCTGCCCGATGCAAACGCAGACAACTATCCTGATACCCTGCTGGCGCGCCACCGCCTCTACACGGCTCTCTCCCGCGCGACCAGGCGGCTGACTGTCCTGGCACGCGGCAGTCTGACACCCCTGCTGCAGGATAAAAACGATCAGGACAAACAGAATTGACAGGAAAGAACGTATTCCGTCAAAAGGTGAACCGTTTTTTACAGGAATCATTTACAGGAATCATAAGATGAAAAGAGTTTTAGTTGGCATGTCCGGAGGTGTGGACAGCGCCGTGACAGCTTACCTGCTGCAGAAAGAGGGCTATGAAGTGTGCGGGGTGACACTGCGCACCTGGGCTCCCGATGACGGAAGTGAGGGAAAGTGCTGCGAGATCGACGATGCCCGCAGAGTCTCCAATGCGCTGGGAATCCGTTTTTACCCTCTCAACTGCATCAGCGAATTTTCTCAAAAGGTTGTGGATCCCTTCGTAAACAGCTATCTCAGGGGAGAAACACCCAATCCCTGCATCGAGTGCAACCGCTATCTGAAATGGGACAAGCTTCTCTATGCCGCCAAAGTCATGGAGGCGGACTATGTGGCAACCGGTCACTATGCTCACGTCGTGCAGCTGGAAAACGGCAGGTATACCGTCAAAAAAGCCTTGCACGCCGCCAAGGACCAGACCTATATGCTCTATAAGCTGACGCAGGAACAGCTGGCGGCGACTCTCATGCCCCTGGGCAGCTACACCAAAGACCAGATCCGGCAGATTGCGGAGGAGGCCTCTCTTCCCGTGGCTCACAAGCCCGATTCCCAGGAAATCTGTTTTGTGACAGACGGCCATTACGCCGATTTCATCGAGGAATACACAGCAAAAAAGAATGCACAGGCTCCGGCCTGCGCCGCTGAAGGCTCTTGTGATCCCTCCGTCCCTTCTCTCCTTCATGTACCCGGTCCCGGGAATTTTGTGGACGAGGCAGGAAATGTACTGGGCACACACAAGGGCATCACGCATTACACGATCGGACAGCGCAAAGGCCTGGGAATAGCCCTGGGACGGCCCGTCTATGTCAAAGAGATCCGGCCCGGCACAGATGAAGTTGTTCTCTCCGACGAGCCGGCCCTGTTCAGCAGAATCGTAAATGTGCGCGATGTGAATTTTCTCTCCATTCCCGGCATGGCTCCCGGCGAACAGCTCCGCGCAAGGGCAAAAGTCCGCTATCACCACGAAGCTTCACCGGCCCTTCTTCAAATGCAGGAAAACGGCTGTATCCGGATCACATTTGACCGGCCCGTGCGGGCAGCCGCTCCCGGTCAGTCCTCTGTCTTCTATGACGAGAATGACTGCGTGATCGGCGGAGGGATTATTATATAATAAAAACATAGTCCGACCTTTAATCCCCGCTTCTGCTCCCCTGCGGGGAAACAGCAAAAAAACCACCGGAAAAGGTGGTTTTTTTGCTGCACAGGCGTTTTTTTACTGCACAGAGTTTATTCGTCGACTGTCAGCAGGGCTTCGCGGACCGCCCTGGTCAGTTTCTCCTGCCCCTCCTCATCCAGATATTTCGATGTTCGGATCAGGCATGTCCCTTCAATGGCGCAGGATCCTGCATCCATTACACTGCCGTCGAAAAAGGAGATGTATTCAGCCCGCTTCTCAGCCTCCTCCCTGGAGGAATAGATCTCGACCGCGCCTCCGCCTGCAGTCCCGATCATCACCACATCTATGGATGGATTCTTTTTCGGAGAGTCCTCCCCGGCGGCAGCCGCTTCCGCGGCTGTCCCGCTTCCTGCAGAAACACCTGCCTCTGCTGCCGTCGCGCCTTCCACCGCTGCTGCCGTCTTTGCTGCTGTCTCACCTTCTGCAGCTGCTGCCGTCTCTGCTGTCCTGCCTTCTGCAGCTGCTGCCGTCTCTGCTGCTATCCCGCCTTCTGAAGCTGCCGCATTCCCTGCTTCTGCCGCCTCTGCTGCTGTCCCGCCTTCTGAGGCCGCTGCTTCCTCTGTCGCACTGTCTGCGGCGGAAGCCTCCTCTTCGCTGCTGCTTTCCGGCGCCTTTTCATCCTCAGAGGCCTTTTTTCCGTCTTTCTCAAATGCCTCCTGCGGCAGAAGGCTCCGGTCTATGCGCTCATCCAGAAAATAAACACACCCCAGATACCCGCCTTTAGTCCCCAGCAGTCCGTTGGGATCATTGCCCGCGGACACAGCCTCCGCCTGCACGACGGTGTCGATCCGCTCCAGACGTTCCTTCACAAACGAATCCGGCGGGGATGTGATATTGGCAAGCTTCCTGACGCTTTTCTCATAGTTTTTCTGTGCGGACCGGACAGCTTCTATCTCCTGTGTATAGTCGGGTACTTCCGGCACTTCCGGAATCTTCTCCAGAGACTCCCCCACTGCCTTTTGGGCTGTCTCCGCCTCGTGCTGCGCCAGTTCCAGCTGGTCTGTGCTGAAGCCTGCCGGCACATTGCGCATCTCGAACGGGTCGATCCGCACCGGCACTTCGGCCAATACCTTCTCCGCCTTCTGAACCGCGCTTTCCAGCAGGTCCTGCGTGTCCGGCTCATAGGCCTCTTCTCCTTTGTCGAGAACTGCCTGTGCCGAATCCAGCACTGCCTGAAGCTCCCTGTTGGCCTCCGCAATTTCCGAAGCCGCCTGGTTGTAGGGCGCAATGGCGTCATTATAATCCTGCGCAGCGGAATTATAGGCTTCCACCGCGGCGGACGCCTCTGCTCTTGCACTCCAGACCGTATATATGAAAAAGCCTGCTGCCAGCGCCAGAACGGCTGCTGCTATACCGATGGCTTTTTTCTTCATAATCCTTTTCCTCCATAATTCCGGGTTAAAACAACTGAATTGCCGCTGCAATTCTCCTTATATGAAAAAAATTCAAGACTCGCCCGCGGGTCCTGAACATACAGCCGGCTGCATAGACGATTGCACGAACACAGATTATTATAAAACAGTTTCCTCTGATGTGATACAATAGATGCATATATTTCCTGAAGGATGCATATGCAGCTCCGGCAGACCGGACTGACAGCAGCACAGGAAGCATCGCGAACGAAGACCCGATCATAGTCAGGGCTCCTCTGCCCTCCACCCCTGCCGCCTCTCATACAGGCTGCAGGAGCCCCCGAGGACTTTATACCATGGAAAGAACAAAGAAAAAGCCCTGCGCTTTCAGAATCCTAACCACAATCCTCCTTGCCTCTGCATGCCTTTTCTGCTTTTTCCCGAAACCGGTATCTGCATCCTCCGCCCCCTGGAAATATGACTACCATCTCCGGGGCGACGAGGCCTTCCGGGAACATGCGCGGTATATCGTTGAGACAGGGATCACAGCTCCCTCTTCTCAGGGAGAGGTCTACTACGCGGGACCCTCGGACAATGTGCAGGGCATGATCAACAGCCTGGGTCCCGGCGACACCCTCTATCTGCGGGGCGGTGTCTATAACCGCAAGATCCGGATCTACGGCGGTGTGAACGGCAGAGAAGACGCCTACATCACGATCGCGGCAGCGCCCGGCGAAGAAGTGGTTTTCGACGGCGCGGGGCTCAACGGTCATGACCAGGACCAGAGTGGTCCGTCCATGTTCTGGCTATACGGCTGTTCCTATGTACAGCTCTCCGGATTTGAGGTCAAAAACGCTCACGGACGCGATTCCAGCGCAATCCTTCTTGAACCCGGAACCCATCACATCGTGGTCAGCGACCTGTATATCCACAATATCACGACGCCCAGCCCCAGGAGCGAGGATCACTGCTGCAATGCCATTCTTCTCATGGGCAGGGGAGGCAGCACGATTTCCAATGTCCTGCTGTTCCGCAACAACATCGAGAACTGTGAGACCGGCTGGTCGGAAGCCATCGCCGTCTCCGCCAATGTCAGTGACGTCAATGTCGTGGGCAACCGCCTCGACGATACCGGCAATATTGCCATCTGCTTCTCGGGGAATTACGGAAATGCTCCTTCCAGTGTCGATTATCCGCGCGACGGACTTGTCTTCGGAAACACGGTCACCAACTGCCATTGTCTGTACGACACCGGCTTTGCCATCTACGCGGACGGCACTCAGAATGTCGATTTCATCGGCAACACCGTCAAAAACTGCGACGGAGGCATAGAGGCCGGCGCTGAGCACGGCGGGCACTCCACCAGCAACATCCTGATCGCGGATAACCTGCTCACCGACTGCGCAGAAGCAGCTGTAGGCATAGGCACCCCCGGGGGCGGCGGACATGTCAGTTCCGTCACCGTGACCGGCAACCGCTACCGCCACGTCGGCTGGCTCAGCGGCGGCGCCTCGATCCTGCGCTTCGGCGCCAGCGGCGTCAGCACCAGCGGAAACAGCTATATCGACAACGACGAAGACATGGACCTCCCTGTCTTCGAGACCTTCGACAACCCTCCGCTGCACTGAATACCCTGCCAGTCAAAAGCGCTGATATCCGCCTGTTAAAAGCCTGATACCCCTTAATCAAAAAAAACGGGTCTCTGCCATCCGCCAAATCAAAAAAGGCATAGGGCTGCTGTATTTCAGCAACGTCAAAAATAATATCAAAAAAGAGCATCGGACTGCTGCGTTGATCACCAGTTCGATGCTTTTTTACAGGATGCGGAAGGCGGCGATCACTGCCGCTGCCGTCACCAGCTCACAGGTCTGCGTGAACCATCCGGACAGGTCACCTGTCGTTCCGCCGAAGTGCTTCACTGCCATATGCCGGTAGTAAAGAAGTGTTCCCACTGCCGCCGCAACGGCGCACGCTGCCGGCAGGGGAAAGGCGGCTGCCCCGGATCCCGCTTTCCCGGCGGGTCCGGTCATGTTCAGGACGATCAGGATCACACAGGTGAGCAGGGTGACGATCCCCATGGCAGCTGCTGTTGTGCCCGACGCCGGGTCTGTCTCCTGCCGCAGCATTCCGTCCTTTTTTGCCTTCGGGAAGGTCACTGCCGCAAATGCGCTGAGAGCGCGGGAGAGGACAAAAAGCAGGCACAAAAGGGGGATCTCCTCATTTCCCGCTTCCGTCCAGATGCCCAAGTCCAGGACAAAATACACGATCCCCCCGATCACAGCAAAGGCGCCGACATGGGGATCTTTCAGAATTTCCAGTCTCTTTTCCCTGCTTCCGTAGGAATGAACCGCGTCGCAGGTATCCATAAAACCATCCATGTGGATCCCGCCGGACAGCAGGATCGGCAGTGCTGTCAGGACTGCGCCGCGAAAAACCCGGCCAAAGGGAAAAGCTGTCAGCACGGTAAAAGCAGCCAGCTGAGCCGCACCGATCACAGCCCCGACCAGAGGCAGAAAGCAAAGACACCAGCGCATACTCCTGTCATTCCACTTTGCCTGGGGAACCGGTATGCGCGAATATAGGGAAAAAGCCATCAGCATTGAATCCAGCATTCTTTCAGAGCCTCATATTTCATGTAGGACGTTTCATGTCGGACGGAAGCGGTATCCCACGCCCCGGATCGTCTCGATCCATGCTGCGGCGCCGCCAAGCTTGGAGCGGATCTTGCGAATATGCACATCCAGCGTCCTGTTCTCCGGTTCCGATCCCAGATCCCAGATGCGGTCCAGCAATATCTCCCGTGTCAGAACGATCCCCTCATTCTCTGCCAGAAGGAGCAGCAGCTGATATTCCTTGTGGGTAAGGGATATCTCTGAATCCTCAACAAATACTTCATATCTTTTCGGATAAATCCGCAGGATCCCGAACTGCAGGACATCATTTTTGCTGCCTGCCGCTGCAGGGTCCGGCCGCCCCGCTCGGCCTGCCGGCGGCTTGGCGCCGGCATCTTCCGCTGAAGCAGACAGGGCCAAACTGCCGGAAAAGCCTCCCGCGTCAGCCGCTGCCGTTTTCCCGTCAGGAAGGGCTGCAGGCACTTTCTCTGTATCTGACATCTCCGCGGAAGAACTTTTGCGGGAATCAGCCGCATAGATCTTTCCGCCTTCCGCTGTTCCTCTGGCTTCCGCGCGGCGGAGCACTGCGCGTACACGTGCCAGAAGCTCCATCATTCCGAAAGGCTTGGCGACATAATCATCCGCGCCGGCATCCAGCCCCGCCACATGATCGTACTCGGTGCTTTTGGCTGTCAGCATGATCACCGGCAGTTGCGCCGTGAGCGGATCTGCGCGAAGTTTCCTTAAGATACTGATCCCGTCTTCCTCGGGCAGCATGATATCCAGCAGCAGAAGGGCAGGAATGCTCTCCTTCATTGCCTTGTAAAAGGCAGAAGGAACTGCAAATCCCGTTGCTGCATAGCCCTGACTTTCCAGTGCATACGTAACCAGTTTGCGAATACTGTCGTCGTCTTCCAGAATATAGATCATTTTCCCGCCTCTTTATTATCTCTTCTACAGGCTCTCCGTCCCGGGACCGCATTTATTTATTGTAGCTTATCACAGGTCCCGCTTGCAAGAGCAGGCACAGCAGCGCTTCTCGTTTTGCTGTCTGTTCATACCTTTTCTTTTCACGCCCTGTGAGTGCATTCATTGCCTGCGGAATAATCTATGCATTTGCCTTAGTTAACATGGATTTTACATTGAATATTCACTTTGATTAACATGTATCTGCTAATCTCTTATTGATTATGTCGTCTTTTGTCTGTATCATAGTTACGTGTAGCATGTCGTCATCGTTGCGATGCAGCAGTCGGCAGCCTTTAATTTTTCACTGAAAGGAGTTTCCGTGGATATCACACAAGTTATTGCGCTGTTCAGCGGCGTAGCACTCTTCCTCTTTGGTATGTCTCTGATGGGAGACGGTCTGAAAAAGGTCTCCGGCGATAAGCTGGAACCTATCCTGTACAAGCTTTCCGGCACACCCTTCCGCGGCCTGCTGCTGGGTACAGGTGTCACCGCAGTCATTCAGTCTTCATCCGCAACTGCTGTCATGATCGTCGGTTTCGTCAGCGCGGGCATGATGAAGGTCTCTCAGGGAATCAGCGTCATTCTCGGCGCGATTCTCGGTACCAGCATCACCGGCTGGGTCATCTGTCTGAGTTATCTCGATTCCGGCAGCGGTCTGGCAAAGCTCCTTTCGACTGCCACACTGACAGGCGTTGTCGCAGTCATCGGAATCCTGCTCCGCACAGTCAGCAAGAAGAAATCCACCAAGTCCGTCGGCGATATCCTCATGGGTTTCGTCGTCCTGATGGTCGGTATGAGCACAATGAGCGGCGCTGTCAGCGGCTTGAAAGATCAGCCCTGGTTTACCAATGTTCTGACATCCCTGTCCAACCCGATCCTGGGCATTCTTGTCGGTGCGCTCTTTACAGCGCTCCTGCAGTCCGCTTCCGCTGCCGTCGGTATCGTACAGGCTCTCTCTGTCACCGGCGCCATGCAGTTTGAAGAGGCCTTCCCGCTCCTTCTGGGTATCTCCGTCGGTGCCGCAGTGCCCGTCATGCTGTCCGCACTCGGAACGAACGCCAAGGGCAAACGTGTCTCCATGGTATACCCCATCGCCACTGCTCTGGGTGTAATTGTCACCGCACTGGTCTTCTATATCGTCAATGCCGTCGTGCACTTCCCGTTTATGGAAAAGGTCATGAATCCTTTCTCCCTCGCCGGGGCCAACACGATCATGCGTCTGTTCATGGTATTGGCACTCTTCCCCTTCACGGGGCTGATCGAGAAGCTCGTAAACCTCCTCATCCCGCTCAAGCCCGAGGACGAAGAGCTTCCTACTGTTCATCTCGAGGAAATGCTTCTCCAGCACCCTGCCATGGCTCTTGAGCAGTGCCGCATCACCATTGAAGATATGGCACATCTGACCCAGAAGGCTGTCGGCCTCGCTCTCGAGATGGCCCGCGACCTGAGCGTCGATCATCAGGAAGAGGTCAGGAAGCTTGAGACCGCTGTCGATGATTACGAAGATAAGCTCGGCGCCTATCTCGTCAAACTCACCGGCCGCGATATGACCACTGAGCAGAACGACCTGGTCTCCAAATACCTGCATACCATCTCCGACCTGGAGCTGATCTCCGATCAGGCTCTGGTCATCGCCATCGGCTCCCGGGAGGCCTATGAGAAATTCGGCCAGTTCTCCGGCAATGCCGATCACGAAATGGATGTCATGGCTGATGCAGTCGAAAGAGTTACCGACCTCGCTGTCAAGGCATTTATCAATAATGACCTTTCTCTCGCGGAGCAGATCGAGCCTCTTGAAGAGGTCGTCGATAATCTCTGCGACACCATGAAGCTCAACCATGTCGACCGTCTGCAGAAAAAGATCTGCACCATCGCTCAGGGCTTTATCTTCAGCGATATCATCACGGGCTGCGAGCGAGTTTCCGACCACTGCGCGAATATCGCCGTCGCCGTCATTGTTGCCGGCCACGACAGCTACGACATGCACGAGTACCTCTCCAAGCTCCACGAGGACCGCAGTTCTGCCTACCAGCATTACTTCGATCAGTTCCGCAAGGAATACCACATCGAACTCGCTGCAGACGAAGTCGCCGCTTCCACCCCGATCGTCCGCTCCGCTTCCGCTGTTTTCGCAGACTGATCGATTCCTGCAATCCGATCGAGTTTCGTTTGAACAACTTCGGCATCTTCCCTATGCCGCACAAAGGCCTCCCCGGCCTGTCTCAATAGTTTGTCATCTTCCGGGCCTGCATCTCCCCCATGAGACTGCAGGTCCGGTGTTTTTTGCAAAAACATGATTCCGGACCCGCTCGAAAGTCTTGCGCCCATGCGCAGCATGGGTTCGCGGCAATCGGGCTGTATCCGGACAACACAGATATATCTGCGCCCATGCGCAGCATGGGTTCACATCTGCGGGATGCCCCTAAGGGCATCATCTTCTGCACTTACCGCGTGGACATACTTGCAGAGCGGCCGCAAAGACGGATCTGCAGGCATACCCGGTCCTGCGGACATGTGCGGGTGCCCGCACATGAGGAACCTTGTAAAAAACCAAAAACAGGAGTGCATATTTCAGGATTCGTGTTATAATGCAGAATACTGAAAAAAAGGAACCCGCATTACTGTCTCCGTTTGCTCCCGCACCGGACAGTCCCTATGAACATGTATTCATTTGTCCGTGCATGGAAACATTTTTCACAATTATGGCAATTCCCGTAAAGCTTCCGGTGTTCGAGGGTCCTCTGGACCTGCTCATGCACCTGATTGAAAAAAACAAAATAGACATCTACGACATTCCGATTGTTGAGATCACCGACCAGTACCTGGCATATGTCCGTCAGATGGATCACGAGGACATGGATGTCACCAGCGAATTCCTCGTCATGGCCGCGACGCTTCTGGATATCAAGAGCCGTATGCTCCTGCCCCGCGAAAAAGATGAGGAGACCGGCGAAGAGGAAGCCGATCCCCGTGAAGAGCTGGTCCGCCGCCTTCTGGAATATAAGATGTTCAAATATATGTCCGAGGAACTCGCTGTCTGCCGGGAGCAGGCCGGCGTGCGTTATTTTCGCGCCCAGGATCTCCCCAGGGAAGTGCGCAGCTATCAGCCCCCTATCGACTACGAGGATCTCCTGCGCGGCACAGACCTCAAGAAGCTGGAAAAAGTCTTCGGTGAAGTCCTCCGCAGGAAAAAAAGCCGCCGCGACCCCATCCGAAGCGGTTTCGGCAAAATCAAGCGCGAAGAAGTCAATATCGACACCAAGACCCTTTATATCCGCGCCTACCTGCAGGCACACCCCCGGACCGATTTCCGCGCCCTTCTCGAGTCTCAGGAGAGCAAAGAAGAAGTGATCGTGACCTTCCTCATCCTCCTGGAACTGATGAAAGTCCAGAAGGTGCACATTGTACAGGATTCCATCTGCGGAAAGATCCTGATTGAAGCTTCCGAAGCATCCGGAACTGGCGATTCACCTGCAGACTCTGCTGTGGATTCCGCTTCAGACTATGCTGCAGATTCTGCTTTAGACTCTGCTGCAGAAACAGAGGCTCAGTCCGCCCCCGGATCTGAGGCGTCTGAAGAGGCCCCCTCTTCCGCCGAATCCGAAAAGTCCGGGCAGGTCTGTGAGGCTGCGGAGACTGAGGATGTCACTGCCGTTTCGGAATCAGAAGTTCCCGAAGAAACCCCTGAGGACCCGGAATCCGCAGAAAAACCGGAGCTTATGTCTCTCTCCCTTCAGCGAAGAGCCGAGCGCATATCTCCCCCCGTATCAGTATGTACGGTCGCTCCTTTTCCTGTCACTGAAGCGGAGAGTGTACCTGAGAGTTCCTTTGGTCAAGTTCCCGGAACAGAGCCGGCTGCCGCTGTTGAGGACGTAACAGCAGAGTTCGAAGAAAAAATGTCTGAACCCGCCGTAGAAACAGCAATTCCCGTGCAAGAAGTACCTGCTCCTGCGGAAGAAGCGGCTCCAACCGTGGCACAAGTACCTGCTCCCGCAGAGGAAGCGGCTCCAATCGCGGTAGAGCTGCCTGAACCCGCGGAAGAAGCGGCTCCAATTGCGGTAGAGCTGCCTGAACCCGCGGAAGACTCGTCCGTGCCCTGTTTTGCAGAGCGTTTGTGGTGTAAAAGCCTGCCGAAACACATGCCTTCCCGGTTCAGTTTCAGAAGCGGGGCTGGCAGAGGCTTCCGAACCGCTAAAGACAGTCCGGCCCGCCGGGTCGTCCGCAGCAATCCCCTCTGGGAGCGGACACGCCTCTCCCGTCTGTGGGCAAGGCGCAGATAAAACTGATTTGATGCAGAAAACGGCAGCAGGCCGGATCTTTCAAGCGATCTCAGCCTGCTGCCGCTTTTTTATTCTCATCATCCAAGTCTCCCCCGCGAGCCTTACGCGGCGGGAAATACTTTTACATCAATTTTTTGACATCAATTCTTTAAAATCAATTCTTTGACATTTAACCTGCCTTTTTCCCATTGTCCTGCCGTTTTTACACCGCAAAGACAAGGTTATAAATATAATCGATCAAGGGCATGGTGAGTACACACAGGAGCATTCCCAGAATGTTGTAAAATCCTGCCTTGGCCGGATGCCTGTCATAGATGACCGCCACCTGGGCAACATTGGCCGCGGGGGGCGCGGCGACCGCCATAAAGGACACGCGCAGAATGGGGATAAACTCGGGATGCCGGGTCAGGAAGCCGCTGACGCGCAGGATTGCGATTGCCAGGAGGGGAAATCCGATCAGCCGCAGAAAAATGACCAGATAAGCCTTTTTGTAGGACAGCATCCCCTTGTAATCAGCCCCTGCCATTGTCATACCGATGACAAGCATGGACGTAGGTCCCAGCATATCGGAAAACATCTCCATGGAAGTCTTCAAAACTCCCGGAATCGGTATCTGCAGCAGCAAGAGCAGCAGGCCTGTCAGCAGGGCAATGATGTTGGAATTGAAGACAAGTTTTCGCCAGTCAAATCCTCCGCCGCTCATCCGGCTGACTCCGTGTGTCCAGAAGAGGACGTTGAAAGAGATCGGAAAAGCGCTGGCATAAAAGGTCATCTCCGGTCCCAGTGTCATACTCACGATGGGAAGGATCAGATTTCCGCAGTTTGTGTAAATAATCGTCAGTTCTTCAACGGCATCGATCAGGCCAATCCTCTCCAGAATCTCTGCGGCGATGATAAATCCAAGGTGGACCAGGGCAGCGAAAACCACTGCCAGCCCGAATCCCTTCAGCCTTTCCGGCGTCAGTTCGATCTGAAAAGACATGACGATCAGACACGGCTGCAGCACATAGAGACTGAGCTTGGCCAGCTGACGCCTGTCCCGTTCATCCAGCAGTCCGATCCGGATCGTCAGCAGTCCGACCGCCGCGATGATCATCATGGAGACCAGCTTGCTCATAAATACAAGACTTGTGTTCATTGTCTATTGCCTTTTCTCTCTGTAAAAAAAGCCTTCCTTTCATGTGAGCCGTCTCACGGAAATGACGCGCTCCGCTTGTGGAAAAATCCGATGGCAAAAGCATCCGGTCCGGAATAAGTGCCGACGGTCGCTCCGAACTGCATCACATGCACTTCTCTCTCCCATCCCTTAAAGAGGGCGGACTCTTTTTCCATATATCTGCGCATGTTTTCATCCGAGAGACCCGAATAAGCCATGCAGACCGGCAGTGAAAAATCAATTCCGCCTGTTTCCTCCACCAGCTGGGAAAAGAGTCTGTAGGCATTCAATTCCCCCCGCCCCTTGCCGATCACTTTGACTTTCCCATCCTCATCAGCCGTTATGATGGGCTTGATGCGGAGGAGACTGCCGGCAAGGGCCTTGGCTGTAGAAATCTTTCTGCCCCTGCGGACATAGTCAAGAGTATCCACCAGGGAAATCACATGGAGGCGGCGCTTATCTCTCTCAAGTCGATGGACGATCTCCTCGTGAGTCCTGCCCATCCTGACAAGGCCTTCCGCATAGCGGACGAATACATACAGAGACGCGCAGACATTCAGGCTGTCGATCACCGTGACCTTTCCCGGAAAATGCCTCGCCGCTATGCAGGCGCTGTGATAACAGCCGGACATGCCTGAGGAGGTCGTGATACAGATCACGGTATTTCCCTTTCTCACTTCATCCCTGAAAGCCAGTTCAAAAATATAGGGCGGCACCTGGCCCGTCCTGGGCAGTTCCCCTGTCCTGATCATCCTCTCGTACATCTGGTCAGCCGTCAGAGTCACATCGTCCAGAAACTCCTCTTCTCCGAAACGAACCATCAGGGGAAGTACTCTGATCCCCCACTTCGCGGCAGTTTCCTGCTTGATATCACTTCCTGAATCCGTGATGATCGTGATTCCCATGGTCATCCTCCTCTCATTCAGTCTGTTACTCTTTCCGACATGCCGCCCGCATATCAGATCCGATCAATGTCCGCACCGCTGTAAGAGGCCGGGCAGGCCCCGCACAGGGACTCTTTTTCTTGCAAAGAAACAAGGGCATCCATATAATAAAAATATCACGTTATTGTGTATTCCGCACTCACTAAATGAAAGGACTGCCATGGCACAGAAAAAAACAGGGAACAAAAAA
>CAMKEX010000065.1 GCA_946411695.1 uncultured Lachnospiraceae bacterium | reverse complement strand
TGTTTGGCCTCAGTGCTGCGAAAAAGTACGGCGGAATCTATGTTCCCCCTCATATTGCAGTCATTCATCAGTACATGCGTGAAGCGATGGCCGGATGCGGCAGGATGATCCTGGGCTCCGATTCCCATACACGTTACGGTGCGCTCGGCACTATGGCCATCGGCGAGGGCGGCGGCGAGCTGGGCAAGCAGCTGCTCCGTGATACCTATGATGTAGCTTATCCCGGTGTGGTCGCGGTCTATCTGGAAGGAAAGCCCGCCCCTTATGTCGGTCCGCAGGATATCGCACTGGCCCTGGTCAGCGCAGTCTTCAAAAACGGCTATGTCAAGAATAAGGTCATGGAGTTCGTGGGACCCGGAATCGCTTCCATGACGACCGATTACAGAAACGGTGTCGATGTCATGACGACAGAGACCACCTGTCTGTCCTCTGTCTGGAAGACAGATGAGGATACAAAGCAGTATCTGACTGACCACGGCAGGGCAGACGCTTATCGCGAACTGAATCCCGCGGATGTCGCTTACTACGACGGCTGCATCCGGATCGATCTGAGTACCATCCAGCCCATGATCGCGCTTCCTTTCCATCCCAGCAATGCCTTCACCATTGATGAAGTGAATGCAAACCTTGAGGATCTCCTTCACTCTGTCGAAGTAGAGGCAGACCGCATTGCCAACGGAAGGGCGAAATTCACCCTTCTTGACAAGGTCAAAGACGGGAAGCTGCATGTGCAGCAGGGCATCATTGCCGGCTGCGCGGGCGGTACCTATACAAATATCGTGGAAGCAGCCAATATCCTGCGCGGCAGAAGCTGCGGCAACGGAGAGTTCTCTCTTGATGTCTATCCTTCCTCCCAGCCTGTCTTTATCGATCTGGCCAGAAAGGGTTATGTGGCTGACCTCATGGCAGCCGGCGCAATCGTCAAGACTGCCTTCTGCGGTCCCTGCTTCGGTGCCGGCGATACACCCATGCACAATGGACTGTCCATCCGCCACACCACCAGAAACTTCCCCAACCGCGAAGGCTCCAAGCCCGGCAACGGTCAGATGTCTGCAGTGGCTCTTATGGACGCGCGTTCCATCGCGGCTTCCGCGGCAAACGGCGGCGTCCTGACTTCCGCAGCCGAATTTGACGGCTGGGGAGTGGTTCCTGCATATAACTTTGACGACACAGTCTACAGAGCACGTGTCTACCAGGGCTATGGCAGCGCGGATACCTCTGTAGAACTTTTCGACGGCCCCAACATCAAGCCCTGGCCCGAAATGGAGGCACTGGCGGACAACATCCTGCTCAAGGTCTGTTCCAAGATCCTGGACGATGTCACAACGACGGATGAACTGATTCCCTCCGGTGAGACTTCCTCCTTCCGCTCCAATCCTCTGGGCCTGGCGGAATTCACTCTCTCAAGGCGTGACCCCGAATATGTCGGCCGCTCCAAGGAAGTCGATCAGACCGAGCGTTACCGCGTTGCCGGAAAGAGTGCTGTGGAGAAAGATCCGGTTCTGGCAGATGTCTACAAAGTGATCAATACCATTCCCGGGTCCGAGTCTGTCAATGTACAGGACATTGAGATCGGTTCCATGGTCTATGCCAACAAGCCCGGCGACGGCTCTGCCCGTGAGCAGGCGGCTTCCTGCCAGCGTGTCATCGGCGGCCTTGCCAACATCACTCAGGAGTACGCAACCAAGAGATATCGCTCTAATGTCATGAACTGGGGCATGATCCCCTTCCATCTCAAGGGAGAGCCGGATTCCTTCGAAGTCGGTGATTATATCTACGTTCCCGGCATCCGTGCGGCTCTGGACGGCGACCTGTCCGATATCAAGGGCTATGTCATCAAGGACGGCAGGGCAGAGCAGATCGACCTCTATATCCAGGATATGACTGAGAACGAGCGCGAGATCGTCAAGGCCGGCTGCCTGATCAATTTCAACCGCAACCGCAGCAGAGCCTGAGCAGGGTCTTTGATCGTCAGGCAGGCTTTTTCAGGGGGCTGAAACAGCCGGGCCTGACCTGCGAGGCTTCAACAGTGAGGCTTTACCAGTAAGGCTTCAACAGCGAGGCTTTACCAGTAAAGCTTTATCAGCAGGTTCTGAATCAAGAAAGAAAACAAAAGAGACAATAAAAAGAAGCATGACCGGAGCCGATCATACGGACGGTCATGCTTCTTTTTTTGTAATGACTATGAAACTGTTTTATACAGATGATCCATCAGGGAGCATTTCGCCTGCTCAAGATCACAGCATCCCGGCTTAAAAGCTTCTTCCGGAGCCGGAGTGGGAACTGCCGCTGGAGCCGGAGTAGCCGCCGGAATAGGAGGAGTGGCCGCCGGAAGAGCCGCCGGAGGAGCGGTTTTCTTTCGGCCGGGGGGAATATTGTCTGTGGACTGTGGTATCTATCAGTGTACTGTGTACTTTTTTGATCTTCAGACTTCCGGGGACCAGGTAGGTATCTGCGTCTTCCCGGATCTTGGGTGTCGCCATGCGGGCTTTTGCACGCGCAAGGGAGGTGCCGCCGAAGATCAGGCCCGCCAGCATCTCGAGGATGGTGAAGAAGCCCCAGGAGAGAGAGGAACGGGGCACGCGGCCGGTCCTGAGCATGTGGTCGGAGAAGTCCAGCCAGCTGTCAGCGGCGGCGTAGTAGTCCTGGCTGAGGACCAGGTCATTGACACGGCCCCGGAGGCGGTTCTCATTGACCTGGGTGAATTTGCCGAGTCCTTTGCCGTATGCCGAGACCCTTGTGTCGCCGGAATAGGAGGGGCACTTGAAAATAGTCAGCTGCAGGCCGTCATAATTGTCACCGAAGCCGTATCCCTTGACTTTCCAGAAAAGATCTCCGTACTTGTCCCGATCGAGGATACCCTCATTGCGGGCGGTGTGGATCACGACGTCGAGGCCGTATTTTTCAGAGAGGGCGGCGGCTTTTGCTGTAAGCTGACGGATCTCTTGCTCTGTCAGAAGGAAAGCGTCGTCCACCACGCGGGGGGCGGCGTCATCGTGGAAGCGCTCAAGGCTGCTCTCTGTCAGCAGGGCCCAGTCCTCGGAGTAGGGGGAACCGGTCGTGTACAGGCGGCGGAAGTTTTCGATCCAGTCCGCGGCGCCGGTGCCGTAATCGCCGGCTTTCATGTATTCGTAGAGGAGATCGTCGATCTGGTTTGCGATTGTCTCTGTATACAGGCCCATGGTGTCGGGACCCGTGCAGCAGGCCCACCAGCCCCGGTCATTGGGATCCATGCAGATCATGAGGCACACGCCCTCGCGGTCATCCCCGATGCCGTAGCCGTTGAAATCATAGAAATCCGCCGCATAGACGGAGCGGGAGAGGCCGTAGGTAGAGACATCTGTAAATACGACGATATCTCTTCCCAGCTGCTCACGCAGTTCCGCCAGACGGGCCTCCATGGAAGACTCTTCTTCATCAGTGAAAATATCCGCTCTGTCGACGATGCGGGGAGCGTCTGTGTCGTGATAGAAAGGGAAGGTCCGCGGCTCTTTGGGATACCAGGCGGGCATGTCGGAATCTTCGCCGACTCTGAGTGATTGGTCGGGCTTTTGTCCGTCGGGCAGCATGCGCTCCCGGTCTGAGAGGGGATCCCCCGCAGTGATCAGCTGCAGGTCCCCGCCTTCACTGTCAAAGTATGCCTTTTCCTGCTGCACTTCGGATACAGCCCGGGTTGCACTCTCTGCGGAGGATTCCGGATCGACGGCTGCATTGCCAGCATCGCCGTCGGCTGCGGCTTGGGTGTCGGAATTTTTTTCCACAGGGGCGGTTTCTTTGCCGCCTCCGCGCAGATAGTTGGACAAAAACCGGGTGCCTGCATAAAGGGGGCCGTATACGCCGTGTTCGGCCTGATATTTGGGGATCTCACCTGCGGCAAACTGCAGATAATCCTGCGGGATGAGATCCGCAGCGTCCCCGTAGGCCTCGATCAGTGCCTGGTCGGAGGACTTGACCCATATGAGCTGGAAGCCGCTTTTGCCGGGCCCGTAGCCGAAATCACTGCTTTCGTAATAAGAGGCTGCCAGGTCCGAAAGGGTCGTGCCTTCGAGATAATCGGGGGTGATGGCAAGCAGGGACAGATCAGTCCGGTAGGTCTTCATGAATTCCAGGCAGGTCTGATCCAAGGATTTCTGCTCTTCCGGCGTCAGTTCCCCGGAGGTGTCGCTGGCCCTGAAATAGGTTTCGCTCCACATTGCCTCCGAAGCACCTTCTTCCGTTTCTGCGGCACAGACTTCAAGGGTTCCCGTGGAGAGAACTGCGGCAGCTGTACCGGCGGATAAGGCCAGGATCAGTGCCAGAAGCACAGAAGTGAGGGAAATTCCCCGAAAAAAGAAGGTATCTGCGGTTTTGTTCCTGTTTTTCCTTCCGCGGTGCTTTCCGGAAAGAGAAGAGGGCAGCAATTGTCTTTTTTTCATATCTATATCTCCATAATTTGGACGCGCAGTCATTTTTCCGGTTTCAGAAGCTGCAGGATCCCTGCAGGCTTCTCAGAACCCGAGCATATATTTTACGACAGAGGCAGCGAAGAGGCCGCCGCCCACGATCGCGAACCGTTTCAGGAAATAGAAGAAGCTGACGCCGCTGTCTGTCGGGATATCGCCCACGACCTTGCCGGTCTGGCCGTTGACAGCAAAATGATAGTTTGTTCCGTGGTAGGAGATATCAAACATGTAGACCGGGAACAGGATATATCTGGCTTTGACATCGGCATTCAGTCTGCCGCTGGTCCGGCTCACGGCGCCGTAGCCTGCTGCGGCCTGGGCGTCAACGATGGAGTAGGTGCTGTTTTTCATCCGGCTGGAAGCGCGTGCCGAAATGTCTTTCTTTTTCTGGTCGAAGCGGTCTGCCGTGAAGCCCGCCAGATACCGCATGTCAAAGGGCTTTGTCTCGGCGGTATTGAAGGGCTCGAGGGAATCCATCAGACGGTCTTCGATCCTGCCGCTTGCGTCGACAGGGAGGTTGTCAAAGGAAAGGGCCGCGTCGCGCACCAGCTGGTAGTGATTGGTCTGTGTGATAATGTAGTCACCGCTTCTGGAAGAAGAGGAGGTCTGCGCCTTATAACCCAGCGTCCCTTTCACGTCTCCGGAAAAGACCCAGAAGGGGACATAGACGCCGGTCACCTTTCCCATCGTACTCTCCGAGAAAAAGTGTCTGGGAAGGAGCTTTTTGTCCTTGTAGAAGCTGTTGACCGCCGCCGGAAGGTCCTTTGCCTGGATCCGGAAGGGAATCACACCGTCGGGGCGCAGTTTGCCGGTCACTTTCTGGGTCAGGACGATATTGTTGCCGCAATAGGGACAGGTCAGTGCCATCTGCTCCGGGGGTGCGATGACCTCGGCGCCGCAGGAGACACAGTTGTAGACCGGCAGATCCATGGCATTCGGATCTGTCACAAGGTCATCGAGACTGTCAAAATCAAAACCGCCGATCTCCTCGTCTTCGGCTTTTGCGGGCTTTTCCTTTTCCCTGCCGGTCTCTTTTTTCTCTTTATGATCTTTGGGAAGTTCTGTTTTCGTCCCGCAGTAGTCGCATACAAGCAGTCCCGAAGCAGGGTCAAATCGTAGCGGAGCACCGCAGGCGGGGCATTTCTGTTCTGCAATCTGACTCATTTCTCTCTCCTTGGTTTTTTCTGTGTGCGCAGCAAAAGTGCTTCCTGTGAAAACGGATCTGCAGGATGACAGATCTGCAGTTCCGCAGCAGGTATTCTGTCTGCTTTCTTATTATATCATGAAGGTGCGGTTTACAGTACAGACCCGCCTGAAACTCCAGACGTTTTTGTACGATTTTTGCGTAAAAACTCCGGTCACGCGGCGAAAACCGCGCGGGTATGCCGCGCGGGTATGCACACTGGAATGCGATGATCGAAACTGATCCAGACCTTACATGTCCCCGCCTTCGACAGGACACGGACAGCAGAAGATACAGGAAGGCGTACGATTAAACACAAAGCCGTGTTCAATTCAGCCCCTGCATCATGTTATAATATATAGAATTGGTTGAAAAAAACGTTACCCCGGGCCCTGCCCGCACAATGCCGGGCTGTATGGACGCCTGAAAATGTCCGGTGATCCGGGCGGACCTGTACAGTGCGATTGATTCCCCGGCTGAGAGGATAAAGATGAATTTCCGACGTCTCGTAATGATTATCAATACCGTGGTTGTCCTGGTTCTCGTCTTTCTGACGGGGGCATATATGATCCTGCGTCCGGACGGATCCGAGAATCAGAAGGAACACTCCATCCTGATCGGCGCCAGCTATATGACCATGAACAATGAGCTCTTTGCCATCATCAACGAACAGATCGCTCACAGAGTTGAGGCGGAGGGAGACCGTTTGATCCTGCGGGATCCGGCTCTGAATGTGGAGAGGCAAGTAGAGCAGATCAACGATATGCTTGACGCGGGAATCGATGTCCTGGTCCTGACACCGGTAGACGCCGGCGGTCTGGATGAGGTACTCAGGCGCGCCAGAGAGCAGGGCGTGCGGATCATTGTTGTCGATTCGGATCTTTCCGACCCCACGCTTGCGGACTGCACGATCGTGTCGGACAACTACAGGGCAGGGGTCCTGGTGGGAGAGTACCTTCTGTCACAGACCGATCATGCAAAACTTGTGATCCTGACCCACGATGCGGCAATATCGGGTGTGGAGCGTGTGAGAGGCTTTCTGGATACCGTCGAAAAAGAAGAAGGGTTCCGGGTCGTACAGGAGATTCCCTGTGAGGGAAAGCTTGAGCTGGCTATGCCCCGCATGGAGGAATTTATCGAAAAGAATGTTTATTTTGACAATGTATTCTGTCTCAATGATCCGGCCTGCATCGGTGCGGCTGCGGCACTGGACGCGCATGGACTGCTCGATCGGGTCAATCTCTACGGTGTGGATGCCTCGCCCGACGGAAAGGCAATGATCCGGGACGGGAACATTCAGGCCTCTGCCGCACAGTTTCCGACCCGGGTGGGAGAGCAGGCTGCGGACACCCTCTACCGGTTGCTGAATGGAGAAGAGGTCGAGTCAAGAATCCTGGTTCCGGTCGAGCTGGTCACAAAGGAGAATGTGGAAGAGTACAGCATTGACCGCTGGCAGTAGGAATCCGGCACGCAGCTTTGATCAAATGAGTCTGTGAGCTATGCGGGAGCAGCAAAACGCGGAGAAATGTGCACTTTATTCATATGTGTATGCGGGCATCCGCCCATAGCCGCAAGTGTTTAATCTAAAGGAGAGGGGACCGGTCATGGCAGATAAGTCTCTTGAATTGTATCGGGACAATACGGCGGAGGATTCTACCAGTATTCTTCAGGCACCGGGTCTGATTTTCTTTGAAATGAAGGTGCTGAACCTGTTGATCCTGCTCTTTATAACGATTATTTCCGTACATGCATTGCGCGGTTATACCATGGACGGCAGCGCCCTGCATTTTCTGGTCGGGGCCGGTTCGGTTCCCGTTTTTTCCTGGAAACTGCCGGTATGTGTGTCAATACTGAGTGTAAGCCTGCTGCTTCTTTTATCCATTCCCTGTAACAACCACCCTGAACTGGTGGGGAAGATCATTCTTGAATACGGGATCGCGCTGGGGATCTGCGCGCTGACAGGCTTCGGATATACAGGAATCGTCATGCTGCTCCTGGCGGATACCATGCGCTACAGGATCGACTGGAAAAAAAGAATTGGATATGTTACCGCGATCTGCATCGCCTTTCTGGCCATGAGCAGCAATCAACTGTACAATCTGCTCCATGTTATTCCCCTCTCCCAGCTGTGGGCCTATTATCGCCAGGACGTCCGCAGCAGTCTTTTGTCGGTCCTGGATATGCTCAGCCTTCTCAACACCCTGGTCTTCATCCTTTATATGGTGGTCCTGACCCTGTCGCAGACCAGTGAAAAAGAGAGGATCCTGCGCCTCAACAGCCAGCTTCAGAATGCCAACCGCAAGCTGGAGGAATACGCCCAGGAGCAGGTTCGAATGACAGAGACCAGAGAGCGGAACCGGCTGGCAAGAGAGATCCATGATACCCTGGGGCATTCTCTGACGGGAATCATCACGGGAATCGAAGCCTGCATCATGCTCATGGATATAGCGCCGGAAGCGACAAAGGAGCAGCTTCGGGCGATCGCTCAAGTGGCAAGGAACGGAATCACAGATGTCAGGCATTCTGTGAACGCCCTGCGTCCGGATGCCCTGGAGACGCTGGATCTGGAGGCAGCCATACGCAAGCTTGTGGAGGAGTCCGAGAGCTCGACCGGGGTGAAGATCGATCTCGTTTTTCCGGAGGGTCTTCAGGATCTGGACCAGGACGAGGAGGATGTGCTCTACCGCATCGTGCAGGAGAGCATAACCAATGCGATCCGGCATGGAAATGCCACCCATATTGATGTGCGGATCGAGCGTGTCGACAGCGACCTGCGGATACGGATCGAGGACAACGGAAAAGGGTGCGACGATATTCAGAGCGGCTTTGGTCTGCATCACATGCAGGAGAGGATCGATATGCTCAAGGGAACGCTCTCCTACAGCGGAAAAGAGGGATTTGTGATTGAGGCAGTTGTCCCGATCAGAGTTGTGTCAGAGGAGGAGTCATGATAAAGATACTGATTGCTGATGATCAGGAACTGATCAGGCAGAGCCTTATGATCATCCTGGATAATGTGCCTGATTTTGAAGTGGTGGATTGCGTTGCGGACGGGATCGAGGTGATGGCATCCGTGAAACAGGAAAAGCCGGATGTGATCCTGATGGATATACGCATGCCCAGAATGGACGGCGTTGTCTGTACACAGCGCATCAAGGAGCTGTATCCGGATATCAAGATCATCATCCTGACCACTTTTGACGACGATGAATATGTTTTCAATGCTCTCAAATTCGGAGCCAGCGGCTATCTGCTCAAGGGAATCTCCATGAAGGAACTCTCGGATGCCATCCGCAAGGTCTACAACGGCACTGCCATGATCAATGAAGATATAGCTTCCAAAGTGGTGCGGCTCTTCTCCAGAATGGCCCAGTCAAATCTGGCGATCCGGGTGGAAGATGAACTGACAAGGGATCTCAAGCCCAACGAATGGGATATCATCGTCCTGGTGGGGAGCGGTCTCTCCAACAAGGAGATCTCGTCGCGCCTGAATCTGTCTGAAGGGACTGTGCGCAATTCTCTGAGCAATATTCTGTCAAAGCTCGAGCTCCGGGACCGGACACAGCTGGCAATCTGGGCGGTGCAGACCGGCGCTGTCAACAGACCTCTCCGCGGATGATTCTGTTCTGAGCACCGGTAAATGAACAGCAGTGCAGACGGCACTCTGGAAGATGAAGACAATATGAAAAGTATATTCAATGATTTTATGGACAGCAGATTCAAAAGGCTTGTGGCAGCTGCCGTTCTGATCCTGCTGTCAATTATTCTGATGAGCGGGATCTATCAGAAATGGATTCCCCGCAAGGGAAAAAAACTCACGATCGGGGTCTTTGCGGGAAGCTACTGGGATATTGAGAACGGTTATTATTACCGGATCCTGGACGATGCCATTGAGGAGTTCCAAAAGGTGTATCCCGAGTATGAAGTGACCTATACTTCAGGAATTCTCAAGTCGGACTATTCCGAGTGGCTGGCCGAGAAGATGCTGCAGGGTGATGTGCCTGATCTGTTCTTTGTTCCCGCAGACAATCTCGCTGCCTTTGCCGGGATCGGGGCTCTCCGGTCACTGGACAACCTGATCGTCCTGGATCGGGGCTTTGATCCGGGAGCCTTCTATTCATCTGCCTATCAGACCGGCCGGGAGAACGGTGTACAGTATGCACTGCCCTATGAATGCGCTCCCAATATGATGTTTGTCAACAAGACCATTCTGGACAGGGAGGGGATCCCTCTTCCGGATCCGGACTGGACCTGGGAGGAATTTCTGCAGATCTGCGGAAAGGTCACCCACAGCACGGACGGAACCGGCGTCGTCAACCAGTACGGCATTTCGGGCTATTCCTGGGTGGATGCCTTCAGTACCAACGGGGTAGAGCTCTTTGATGAGGAAGGGAAATCCTGTGATTTTACTACTCCCCAGATCGGGGAGGCAATCTCTTTCCTGGAACGTCTCCAGGCCGGCAACAGCGGCTATAATGTCTCGGGCAGAGACTTTTCCAACGGAAATGTGGCCTTCCAGCCCATGATGTTTTCCGAGTACCGCGCCTATAAATCCAGGGAACTGAGCCTGAAAAAATATTCCGGCTTCGAATGGGAATGTATAACCATGCCCGCCGGTCCCTCTGGTGACAATTTCTCCCGCCTCGACACTCTCTGTATCGGCCTCAGTTCCAGGACCTCGCAGGAGAAAGCCGCCTGGGAGCTGATGAAGATTCTGACCTGTGAAAAAAAGATCCAGCGGGAAATTTTTGACTATTCGGAGGGAATCTCGCCGCTGAAAGAGGTCACGGAGTCTAAGGAGACAGCCGATCTGATCCGGGAGGGGACAGGCTCAGCCTTCAACATGGACACCCTTCACCGCGCCATGGAGAAGTCGGTCATACCGCCGCGCTTTGCGGGGTACGAGGAGGCACTGGAGCAGGTGTCGACAGCTGTGAGATCCATTCTGGAGAGCAATTCCAACGTTCAGATGGAGCAGATCATCTGGAACCGCACGATCAACAATTATCTCAAGACCAGGAGATAGACGGCTGCGGGCGGGCCTTGAAGAAGGCAATAATAAGTTGGAGAAACGAAGAATTCGTAACGGATATCCGTCTGTGCCTTGTGCATAGAAGGGTATGACAAATGTCATGTTAAATTAATGACAAATTACTGACAATAATGGTGACACTTGTTAGATGAACAGGTGTCACCATTTTTTTATACTTTTTTCAGATTCAGACAACACGAAATGCCGCTGCAGGATGCCCCTTCTGTATTACTTGCCACACATTGCTCCCTTCTTTCTGGCGATACGTAAAGAAAAGACTCCATCCTGCGGCATTTCCTGTTGTTCTGGGAAACCGCTTTAGAAAACCTGTAAAGAAAGCGAGGTAAGAGTATGAAGTATGTGGTTTTGGTCAGCCATGGGGAATTCGCACCCGGACTGCACAAAGCCGTCAACATGCTCGCAGGCGAGGAGAGAGAGGATGTCCTCTCTACAAGCCTTGTCAACGGCATGGGGGCGGATGAATTCGCGGAGAACGTCAAGCAGGTTCTCTCCGTAGTCGGCGAAGATGATGAGATCATCCTCTTTGCGGATATCGTGGGAGGCTCACCTCTTGCAACGACAGCGAATGTACTTCTGGAGACGGGTCTTCTGGCAAAGACCAGAATGATCGGCGGCATGAACCTTCCTCTGGTTCTGACCTGCGTTCTCTCCAAGGATGACGAAGAGACCTCCGAACTGATCGACGAACTGATTGAGGGAGCCAGGGAGCAGATCAAGGAGTTCGTCATCGCAGTGGATGACGAGGATGAGGAAGAGGACCTGTAAGTAACATTTTTAACCCGTCCGCATAAGCGGACACAGCAATCTTTAAGGAGGAGTTGAAATGTCAGTTTCTTTCGTACGTGTTGATGACAGAATGATCCATGGACAGACCGTTACCAGATGGTCCCTGGAGTATCCCTGCACAGGCCTGATCGCAGTCAATGATGCAGCGGCCAAGAACCCTGTTCTGAAGGGTGCCTACAAGAGCGCTTCCGACAAGAAGACCTTCGTCTGGGGTGTCGATGAGTTCATCGCCAAGAGCAAGAAGGTTACCGAGTCCAAAGACAATTATTTCCTGATTACCAAGAATCCCGTAGATATGAAGAAGATTCTGGTCGACGCCGGTTTTGTTCCCGGTGATGTCAAGACCGTCATCATCGGACCCTGCAACGATCGTCCCGGTGCTGTCAAGCTCGGCAACAACCAGTCCATCACCCAGGAAGAGGCAGAGGCTCTCGAGGCTATCATGAAGGCCGGTTATGAAGTAGAGTTTGCTCTGGTCAAGGAAGCCGCCATCGGCAACTGGAAGAAATTCCGCGGCCAGTTCGGCTTCAACGATTGATCAGTTATTTATAAACATCTATTTATCCGAGATTTCATTTGAAAGAGGAGATTGAAAATGTCAATTAATATAGTTCAGGCAATCATCCTTGGCCTGTTTGCGTCCCTGTCCAGTATGCCCGGACTCGGCGGAACATCCATCGGTAACTACACACTCGGCCGTCCCCTGGTCGGCGGACTGATCTGCGGCATCGTCCTCGGCGACATCCCCACCGGTATCCTGGTCGGCTGCGCCATGCAGGTCGTCTACATCGCTCTGGTCACACCCGGCGGCACAGTTTCCGCAGACGTTCGTGCGGTCTCCTATATCGGTATTCCGCTGGCAATGATCGCTCTCAAGAGCTATGGTCTTGATCCCGCTTCCGCAGAAGGAACTGCTCTGGCAACTTCCTTCGGTACCATGGTCGGTACCATCGGTACTGTCCTTTTCTACGGCACAGCTACCATGAACCTTGTCTGGCAGCACATGGGCTGGGCATGGGTAGACAAGCGCGAGTATGACAAGCTCCCTCTGGTCGACTATGTATTCCCCTGGATCTCCCACATCTGCTTCTCCCTGATCCCCACAGTTGCAATGTGCATGGCCGGTGAGCCTGTTGTCAACCTGATCAAGGAAAAACTTCCCATGGATGGTATCCCGATGAAGACACTCTTCACCGTCGGTGCACTCCTTCCCTGCGTAGGTATTGCGATCCTGCTCAAGCAGATCGTCCGCAACGTGCTTGATTTTATTCCCTATCTCTTCGGTTTCACACTGGCAGCTTCCATGGGTATCAACCTGGTCGCTTCCACAGTTGTCGCAGGCCTTTTCGCAATCCTGATCTTCAAGCTGAAAATGCTTGAGCTCAGAAAACCCGCCGCGGCCTCGTCAAGCGCAGCAGCTGATAACGGATGGGATGATGATGAGGAGGATATCTGATCATGGCAGAAAAGAAATTATCTAAAAAAGCGTTAAACAGCGGTTTCCACAGATGGTATTACGGAAACCTGACCTGCTTCTCTCAGGAGCACATGCAGACATTCGGTTACCTTTGCTCCATGCTTCCTCTCTGCAAAGAGCTGTATGCAGATGATCCCGACAAGATGGCCGAATCCATGGATACATACAGAACCTTCTTCAACACAGAGCCTCAGCTGGGCGCCATCATCGTCGGTGTCACAGCAGGTCTGGAAGAAGCCCGCGCAAACGGTGCGGAAGATGTTGACAGCGAGACCATCAACGGCCTGCGCGCAGGTCTGATGGGCCCCATCGCCGGTATCGGTGACTCCCTGGTCGTCGGTACTGTGATCCCGATCCTTCTGGGTATCGCCATGGGTATGTCCGGCGGCGGCTCCCCTATGGGCGCGATCTTCTACATCATCGTATGGAACCTCTTCGCATACTTCGGAATGCGTTTCCTCTACTTCAAGGGCTACGACATGGGTACCAAGGCAGTCGAGTTCCTTGTCGGCGATATCGGCAACGCAATCCGTGAAGCAGTTACGACCCTTGGCGGAATCGTCATCGGCGCGGTCTCCGCGTCCTGGATCAGTGTCAAGACCAGCTTTGCTCTCTACAATGAGGCAGGCGAAGCTTACATGGTCCTGCAGGAGAAGTTCGACAGCGTATTCCCCGGCATGCTGACCGCAATCTGCGTTATCTTCTGCTGGTGGCTGATGGCCAAGAAGCAGCTGAGCCCTCTGAAAGTCATGGGTCTGCTGGTAGTCATCGCTTTCGTCGGTGTTCTGATTGGATTCTTCAACCCCGGACTTGCTTATTAATAGCAGCACCAGGCGGCACAGAAAAGAAACAAGAGGCAGGCAGCTCTGCCGGAACTATGTGCCGGGAGGATATAATCCTTCCGGCACTGTTTAAAAAGGGCTCGAAAGTGAGGAGAAGATGAAGGATCAGAACCTTTCCGCAAATGATTCCGCAGCAGATTCCAAAGTAAATACATCAGCAAGGACTGCTCTGTCTGCCGGCGAGCTGATGCAGGAGGCAAAGCGTCAGTCACAGGCACTGAAAATGATCAGCCGATGGCGCACGATCGGATTCGTTGCGGCAGCGGTCGGCGCTGTGCTGCTCTACAGCGGATTGACAGGAGCGGGCAGGAACATTCCTCTCATTGCCTTGGGAACAGTGATCGTGGCGGCCGGTATGGCTGCAGCGATTCTCTGTGATATGGGAATCCGGAACGGACGCCGCAATGTGGAAAAGATTCTCGATGCGGCCCAGGGAGGATCTTCTCAAAGAGCCCCTGAAGATGCCTGACAGACCAGTCATGCACTATAGGACAAGAGGTTGTGAGAACCTGCAGGCGCCCTTCGAGGGTATGTACAGAAACAACAGCAGGGAGCAGAGAAATGAAGAGCATGACTTTTGCGGTTCACAATGAAAACGGACTGGATGCCCGCCTTGCCGGGCAGCTCGTTAAGGAGTGTATCGCCTGTGAGGGAAAGGTTACAGTACGGAAAGGCAGAAAAACCGGCGACGGCAAGACAATTTTTAATGTGATGAGTCTTCGCGTTCGCAAGGGAGACGCTGTTGAGATCGAACTGGATGGCGGCAGGGAAGAAGAAGACTGCCGGCGCCTGACAGAATTTGCCGAACTGAATCTGTAAAAAACTCACAGAGTTTCAAAGAGATTTTAACAGACCGGGAGAATCCGCGGGATTCGCCGGTCTGTTCGTGTATAAGGGGGGACAGGGGGGACAGGGGACGGTTCTGTGTCTCCTTTTCGTGAAAAGGAGACACAGAACCGTCCCCTGTCTCCCCCTGACATGTTATAATTGAAAAAGATTGGAGAAGGCAGTGGAGTACCATCGAACTGCGCAGAAGGTCGGTCTGTTTCCTGGTCTTTTCCTCGTTGTTCTAAGAAAGGAAAAAACTTATGTACAAAATCATTACCTGCGATCTGGATGAGACCCTGCTCAGCATGGACCGTTCCATCTGCCGGAGAAATATTGACGCGATCCGTGCGGCGACAGAGAAGGGTGTAAAATTTGTCTGTGCCTCCGGCCGGGGCTATATGTCCTTCCAGAACACCCTCAAGGAAGTCGGCCTGTATGACCTTGCTGATCAATATTCCATTTCCTTCAACGGCGGAGCCATTACGGAGAATAAGGGGAACCGCGTACTTCACCTGGAGGGCATCTCCTGGGAATTGGCGGATTCTCTTTACAGGAAAGGCCGTGAGTATGATGTCTGCCAGCATATCTATACTCAGGACACGGTCTATCTGTACAACAGCAATGAGGATGAAGTAGCCTTCCTCAACAACCGCCAGGACTTCATTGAAATCTATGATGAAGATCTGTCTTTCCTGAAGGGGCAGCAGATCATCAAGATCCTCTACCAGCATGTGGGCTATGATTTTCTCAATCCCATTGAAAAAGAGCTTGAGTACCTGACCGGCGACTGCGAAGTCAGCTATTCCAGCGGCCGCTATCTGGAGTTTAACAAAAAAGGCGTCAGTAAAGGGAACGGACTGCGGCGCCTTGCCCAGATTCTCGGTGTGGATATGAAAGACACGATTGCCATCGGCGATAATGTCAATGATCTGTCCATGATCCAGGCAGCCGGGATCGGCGCCGGTGTCGGCAATGTTTTTGAGGGAATCATCGACCAATGTGACTATGTCGCAAAGGCTGATAACGACGAGGGCGGTGTAGGAGAGATCATCGAAAAATACGTACTGTGATCTGTCTGTTTTCCGGGAGCGAAAACAGAAGCTGTGATTTGCCGGCTCATCCCGGGCGGTAATTGCGAAATAAATGTACTGTCACGTGCAGGCCCGTTTCGGGCGGAAAGGAGATCTCAATATGAGAGAATGGACCAAGGAAGAAAAGTATCGTTATCTGAAGGATCCGCAGGAACTGGGAGAACTGTACGAGAAGATTTCCGCCTCCGTCTACCGTCAGCATTTCCATAATCAGGCCGTGACAGGCCTGATGAACGATCCCAACGGATTTGTCTGGCATGACAACCGCTGGCACCTTT
Source organism: uncultured Lachnospiraceae bacterium (assembly GCA_946411695.1). Lineage (GTDB taxonomy): Bacteria > Bacillota > Clostridia > Lachnospirales > Lachnospiraceae > CAG-791. The sequence continues at coordinate 1,720 of CAMKEX010000065.1, read as the reverse complement.
TCTATCAGTGGTGCCCCTGGGGCGCGGTGCACGGACTCAAGCACTGGTATCACATTATTTCCAAGGACCTCGTGACCTGGCGCAATCTGGGCGTCTGCCTTCTGCCCGATCAGGAGGACGGCTATGACAACAAGGGAGTCTACTCAGGCTCCGCAATGCCCATCGGCGACAAGATCTATCTCTATTATACCGGCAACCACAGGGATCCTGACTGGACGAGACATGCCTACACCTGTCTGGCACGTCTGGGCAAGGACGGCTGGCCGGAGAAATATCCCCTGCCTCTTTTCGGCGCGCATCCCGGTTATACCGAGCACCAGCGCGACCCCAAGATCATCCAGATCCCCGGGCAGGAAAAATACTACATGATCATCGGCGCCCAGACCCTGGATAAGCGAGGCTGCGTTCTGGTCTATTCTTCCGAGGACCTCCAGCACGGATGGACCTTTGAGGGCGAGCTGAAGGTTCCCGGCTTCGAGAATTTCGGCGACATGTGGGAATGCCCTTCCATCGAGCATCTGGGCGGCACGGATGTCCTTCTGCTGTGCCCGCAGCATCTGACTCTTCCCGGCCGCGGCCAGAGCCAGAACCACAACGGCTATATCCTGGGCCATATGGACTGGGATACCCTCACCTTTACGCCCGACGGCCAGTTCCACGTACTCGACTTCGGATTTGATTCCTATGCAGCCGCCTGCGCAAATAACCTGCAGGATGCCGACAAGGCCATCCTGATCGCATGGATGGGCGTGCCGGATGTCTCATACCCGACAGATGAAGAGGACTGGGCCGGCTGCCTGACCCTTCCCCGTGAGCTGACTGTGCGCGGCCGCCGTCTGATCCAGCAGCCCCTTCCCGAACTCAAAAAACTCCGCGAGGAGAAGATTGTGCTCACTCCCAACGAGGCCGGGTGCTTTGCCCTTCCCGTCGCGGCGGAGGTGGAACTGGACTGCCGCAAGGGCGATGTCCGTCTGGATATGTTTACGGACAAAGACGGAAAGGGCGGTCTCTCCATCTGCTACAGCGAGGAGAAAAAAGAGATCACCGTCGACAGGAGCGGCATGCATATCCGTTTCAACCAGTCCGAGGGTGAGAGCCGCACAAGGCCGCTTGAAAACGGACTGCAGCACTTCCGCATTTTCGTCGACAGTTCTTCCATCGAGATTTTCGTCAACGACGGCGACGCGGTATTTACCTCCCGCGTCTTCCCCGAGGCGGACGAGCACTTCTTCAAGGTGCAGGGAGATACCTTCAACCGGATGTGGACGCTCAAGAATGCGGTGAAGGATAGTTTCCTGATCTAAAGTATTTAAGGACGGGCCTTCGCAGCATAGGAGGACGGGCCTTCGCAGCATAAAGGGACGAGCCTTCGCAGCATAGGTCCTTTGAAGTCTGGTGTCCTTCGCAAAGATGTACGTAAGGCTCGCCTATGCTCCGGGCGGGCAACGTTCAAACTCGTATTCCGTCCTGAAAGTACGGAATACTCAGACAGGTGAACGACAAATGCCCGGCCGTGAGGGCCGGGCATTTGACCCGCCCGCCGCATAGATCTCGCCAAGTACATCTAATACTCATCCCAACAGACTTCGTCAGGACCTGTGCTGCTCAGGCTCTGAAAGAGAAAAAGCGAAGAGTATACAGGCTGACCGTAGATTTGTGCCGTTCAGGCCGGGAAAAGAGCAGGCAGTATCCCGAATGCAGGACCTATGCTGTTCAGGCT
>CAMKEX010000064.1 GCA_946411695.1 uncultured Lachnospiraceae bacterium | reverse complement strand
TGCCAACGGCCCCATGAACGGCCCGGCAGGCGGTCCCATGTACGGACCTGCCAACAGCCCGGCAGGCGGTCCTATGTACGGACATGCCAACGGCCCGGCGGGCGGTCCCATGTACGGACCTGACAACGGCCCGGCAAACGGCTCCATGTACGGTCCGGCAAACGGACCTGTGTACGGCCAGGCAGACAGCCCCGTAAACAGCCCTGTGGACCGGCCGGCAGACGCACCCGGCGACCTGTCCGGATCCCGATAAGACCTGCTGAGAAGAGCAGGCGGATCCGCAGACCTGTCCGGATCCCCATAAGACATGCACAAAAAAAGGACTGCAGACATGATGTGTCTGCAATCCTTTTTTCGTTTACAGGAAACTGAAAGGGCGATCTCCTGAATCATTTCCTGAATCTGTTTGTCTGTCAGGCCTGAGGGCCGCTTCCCGGAGCATATTCCTGAACGAAGTTGATATATTCTTTGGTCTGCTCTTCGTCATCCAGGATGGCGGTGTAGTTCATGTTGCCCATCTGATCCCACATGAGCTGAGGCATGCGCTCGCAGGTCACAATGCGGCTGCCGTATTTCTCCATGATCTCTTCATGGGAGTGGACGTATTCGTATTCGTCCCTACGGCCGGCGTAGGCGCAGAAATGCTCGACCTCGGCAGCGGGGAAACGTCTTTCGTCAAAAGCGACCATGTCCGCCCAGATCTGGTAGACGTCCAGAGAATGGGCGTAGTCCATCATGTCGGGTGTATAGCCGCCGGCAGGACGCATGTTGACTTCAAGAGCGACGAAATCGCCGACATCGCCAAGACCCGGTTTGGCCTTGGTCAGGCAGAAGAATTCCATGTGGACAAAGCGGCCCTTTACGTCAAAGGCCTTGACGGCCGCACGGCCCATTTTGCGAAGGGATTCCGGCATATCAGCGGCCACATAATAAGCGAGGTCCAGGCGCTTGTTCACGATATCCATGATGGAGGGCGGCCAGCAGGTCATGGATTCAAAGAGCGGCTCGCCCTTGGAATTGATGACAGCGTCGTAGGAGGCAATATTACCCGTGATGAATTCCTCCATGACATAGGGATGATAGGGGAGATCCGCATAAAACTTCTCGAGATCTTCTTCATTTTCCAGCTTATAGGTGGCGAGTGCGCCTACACCGATCTCCGGCTTTACGATGACCGGGTAACCGGTTTTGGCAATAAAGGCTTTGGCTTCCCTGAGGCAGGACGCAAGGCCTGCAGCTTCAGCGGCGTCATGGTCCTTGACCCTGAACTGGCGTGCGGTCGGGATGCCGGCCTTTTCATACTGGATCTTCATCAGGGCTTTGCTCTTGAAGTCCTCGATCTTGTCGGATTTTACTCCGGTCGTGACATTGAAATCGGTGCGGATGCGGGCATCCAGCTCAAGCCAGTACTCGTTGTTGGACTCTACCCAGTCGATCTTTCCGTATTTAAAAGAAAAGAAGGCGCAGGCACGGAAGACGTCGTCATAGTTTTCGAGTGAAGGCAGCCAGTAATACTCGGTCAGAGAATCCCTGACATTCTGTGCCAGATCGTCATAAGGCGTGTCGCCGATTCCGAGGACATTGACGCCGTTTTTCTTGAGCCTGTCGCAGAAATTCCAGAAGGTTTGCGGAAACTGAGGTGAAATAAATACGAAATTCATTTTTTCTCCCTATGTATTAGCAGCAGTGTGGGGAATAATCTCTCCCGGGATGCGGTCAGGAGCCCCGCAGGGAAGAGATCTTCCAATGTTATTTGTTACCGATTGCAGACCCGTCCAGTATTTTGGGCAGGAAATAGCGGATCTGTTTTTTCCACCAGTCCCAGTCGTGGCTGACGTCGTATCCCCAGAAATCGCACCATGCGTGGATGCCCTTATTCTGGAAAATACTGGCCATGATCAGAAGAGTGCGTATGCCGTCCTGCTCCCAGGCTCCCTGGCCGACGCAGAAGATGAGGGCACGCTCATTGTAGAGCCTGATGTAATGGTGATCCGCAGGCATGTTCTGCAGGAAGTGGCAGGGGGAATTGTCATACCACTTGCTGTTCATCCATCCGCCGGTGAAATAGCTGGCATCGTAGATGCCCGACATCGCGATGCAGCCGCCGAAGAGGTCGGGGCGGCGCAGTGCAACGATTCCGGCGTGCATGGCGCCCATGCTGCATCCCACGGCAATCGGAAGTTTTCCGGATGTATTGCGCTGCGCGATAAAGGGGATGACCTCATCGGCAATATAGTGGTAATAATTCTCCTGAACATCTCCGCGGCGGGCTTTGTCCCCGTAGAGATCGGACCAGCTTTCCTTGTCAACTGTATCAACTGTAAATACCATGACATCTCCGCGGTCGATGAAATCGGAGATGGTGGCGATCATACCGAAATCTTCAAAGTTGGTGCACGTCGAGTCCTGGGTAGGAAAAACCAGGAGAGGGAGTCCTTTTTCCCCATGGATCAGGATATGCATCTCCCGGTTAAGGCAGTTGCTGTGATGTGTATAATATTCTCTATTCATAGTAAGCAGCTCCTTGCCGTTATGGCAGGCGAGAATACAAGAAGTCCTTGTTCTGCGCTTTAAAGCGGTAATGCGCAGAAGAATATGCATGTGTTATGTTCCCATAAAAAGCTGATGATTTCAATACACAAACATGGAAAATTGTATATAATGAATTCAAAAGCCGCAGCACAGGCTCCTGTAAGCTCAACGGCGAATTGTTTCAATTAATAAAGAGATTATACCATATTTCTTACAGGGACGTAAAACGACTTGAGCGGGTATGATCTCAAAAGGACAGGTCCCATTCATGGCAGACAGTAATTTTATATATAAGATCCAGCAAGCGCCTGTGCATGGAGCGGGCGCCGGGGGAGATGCCGCGGAATCTGCATTGCAGGCGGTCATCACCGGTCTTTTGCAGGAGAGACGGCATGTGGAGGTGCCGGAAACGATCGAAGGGATTCCGGTTGCTGCCATTGCCCCGCACGCTTTTGCCGATCAGGCACATGTGCGGTCCATCTCCCTGCCGCAGACGCTCCGCAGTGTCGGCGCTTTTGCATTTCACAATTGTCCGGAACTTGAGGAGATCTCCCTGCACGACAGCATCCATGATTTTCATAACGGTGTTGTGCGCCAGGACAGGCGCCTGCACAGGATCCGCCTGACAGTACATGAGGGCAATTATACAGTTATGCGTGACATTCTGTCAGACACGGATGCAAAACTTCAGTTCAGCCTCAGGCTCCCGGACGGGGAAGCGCGGCTTCTTTTTCCGGGTTATGACTACGCATTTAATGAAAATACCATGGCGAGGACCATCCAGTTCTCCATCTCCGGCTCGGGCATGGTCTACCGCGAATGTGTCCGCCGAAAAGGCATCGGTTTCAGGGAATATGACCGGCTGTTTGCGCGGGTCATCCCCGATGATCCCAACGCTGCCGCGGAGATTGCCGCGGACCGCCTGCTCTTCCCCTATGACCTGGCCGGAGTCCACCGGGAAGCCTATGTCAAATATCTCAAGGAAAACGCCGCAGAGGCTCTGCGGCACTTCGTCCTGCAGCTTCAGACGGGCGCGGGTGCAGAGGCGTCCGACGAGGCCTATATGCGCCTGCAGCTGATGGCGGAGCAGGGTATGATCTCTGCCGGGGCCGCCGATGAAGCGCTTCGAATTGCATCCGGGAAGCATCTCACCAAAGCCTGCAGCATTATCATCTCGGGGAGAGAGGCTGCGATCAGCCTCGAGCAGGCAGGGACGGCCCTGTCCCTGTGGGAGGAAGAGGAGACTCTTGTCCCGGAGCCTGATCATTCTCAGGACCCAATATCTGCTCAGGCGGAAATACCTGCTCAGGCTGAAATACTTGCTCAGGCGGAAATACCTGGTCAGGAGGAATATCCCACTCAGACAGATCTTCCCGGCTGGCAGGCTGTTTCCCTTCCGGGGGAAGAAGACGAAGACCGGGACATTTCGCAGGCGGACTCCGGCGCTTCCTATGAGACCGGGACGGGGACACCCGCGAAACCTTATGCCGGCCGGGACTTTCTGACGCTGGAGGATTGGTGAACCTGTTTTTCTGCACGGGACCTGAAGAAGGATCCTGTGTTTCTGTTTAAAGTAAAGCGGCGAAAAGCCCGGGGGACGGCTTTATGGGAAATCGGGAACAACTCGATGAAATGGGCAAAAAAATACTGGATGCATCGAGGACGGAACTCTATCTCTCCATGCGGTTTCTGGGACCTGCCCTGCACAGTCTGGGATTTATCATGGACCTGTCGACGAAGACTGTCGGCACAGACGCGGCCTATATCCGCTTTAATCCCCATCATCTGTTCTCTCTGTATGTCGACCGTCCGAGGCTTCTCAACCGGACTTATCTGCATATGCTGCTCCACTGCGTTTTCCGCCACATGTTCACGGCAAAGAAAAAAGAGGACAGGGAACTCTGGGACCTTGCCTGTGATATTGCGGTCAGCTCCATCATCGATTCCATGGACTATCCGGCTGTTGCGGAACTGACGCCGGAGCTGCGCCAGCGTGTCTATGACCGTCTGCAGGACGAGATCCATGTGCTCACTGCAGAGAAGATCTACCAGTATTTTCTGGAGAGAAAGAGGAACTATCTCGAAGAACTTCAGCTGGCTGCCGTCTTCGCCTACGATGACCACAGCTTCTGGGAGCGCATGGAGGACGAAGAGGATCAGAATTCCCAAGGGGGAGGAGACAAGGGGCGGGATGACCCCCAGAACCCCGGCGGTGACAGGGAGGAGGACCCCGAAAGCAGGGATCCTGACAGGGAAAATCCCGACGATCAGGCTCCCGGAAAAAACGGCCCCCCCAACAGAAAGGGCGGATCTTCCGGCTCCGGCAGCAATAAAGGCAATGACAAAAACCCCCCTGACCGCAGCGGGAAAGAAAAAAATGACAGGAATCCTCAGGATCATGATCCACCGGGCCGCCGTCAGGAGAAGCGTCTGCCCCGCATCAGATCGGCGGATGATCTGGAAAGAGACTGGCAGGAGACTTCCAGGCGCATGGAGGCGGAGATCCTGTCATCCGGAAAAGAGGCCTCTGACGAGCGGGGGAGCCTGGACAGGATCCTGTCCATCTCCAACCGCCGCAGGACAGACTACAGGGAATTTCTCAGAAAATTTGCGGTCCTGAGGGAAGTGACCACGGTCGATCCGGATTCTTTTGACTACGGCTTTTACAACTATGGACTGGAAGTGTACGGCAATATGCCTCTCATTGAGGAAAACGAGTACCGGGAGATGAACCGCCTGCGCACACTGGTGATCGCGATCGACACCTCCGCCTCCTGTCAGGATGTGCTGGTGCAGAAGTTCCTGAATGAGACTGCCGCAGTTCTGCGCAATATCGGCCAGTTCTTCCAGACGTCGGCCGTATATATCGTGGAGTGCGACGAACATGTGCAGAAAACGCTCCTCATCCATGAACCTGCAGATCTGGAGAACTATGCCTCCGGTTTTCAGGTAAAGGGCGGTTTCGGCACGGACTTTAGGCCCGTGTTCGCCTGGGTGGACCAACAGCGCAGGGCGGGAGAGATCGAGGACATGGAGGCCCTCATGTATTTCACTGACGGCATGGGGGTATATCCCGAAAAGCCCACTGACTACGACACGGCCTTTGTCTTTTTCAACGACGAAGAACTGGACGACACCAAAGTCCCTGACTGGGCAGTACGTCTGTATATAGACGGGGAGAAGGTGCGCATGTAAACAGGCATGGAAATCCATATTGACACATGCGGAGCACATGCGCTGCCTTTACCGAAAACACTTCATACACTAACCCGGCAAGTGCTGCCGCTGCAAAGGGGCGCTCCGGCATGAGAGGTATTTATGAATATAAAAGAAGCCAAGGAAGTTATTGTTCACGCAGTACAGGCATATCTGGACAAGGATGATACGGGAGCCTATACGATCCCGCCGGAAAGGCAGCGCCCCCTCCTCCTGATGGGACCTCCCGGAATCGGAAAGACTGCGATCATGGAGCAGGTTGCCCAGGAGTGCGGCATCGGTCTGGTCTCTTATACGATCACACACCACACCCGCCAGAGTGCGATCGGCCTCCCTTTTATTTCTAAAAAAACATATGGAAACAAAGAATATTCCGTGACGGAATATACCATGAGCGAGATCATCGCGTCTGTGTACGATCAGATCGAGACCTCCGGCGTGCAGGAGGGGATTCTCTTCCTCGACGAGATCAACTGTGTCTCCGAGACCCTGGCGCCCACCATGCTGCAGTTTCTGCAGTACAAGACCTTCGGTACCCACAAGGTTCCCGACGGTTTTATCATCGTGACGGCAGGCAACCCTCCCCAGTACAATAAGTCTGTCCGTGATTTCGACATCGTCACCCTGGACCGGCTGCGCAGGATCGATATTGAAGAGGATTTCAAGGCCTTCCGCGAATATGCCTCCCGGGTCGGGATCCACGGTTCAGTCATGGCCTATCTGGGAATCCGCAGCAGCCATTTCTATTCCATCCGGACAGAAGTGGAGGGCAGGCATTTTGTGACTGCCAGGGGCTGGGAAGATCTGTCCCGCACCATCCAGGTACATGAGAAGAACAATCTTCCTGTGGACGAGGGACTGGCGGTGCAGTTCCTGCAGGACCCCGAGATCGCCCGAAGCTTTGCTGCCTACTATGATCTCTATACAAAGTATAAGGATATCTACCGCATACCCGATATCCTGGCGGGCCGTTTTTACGTGGAGGGGGATTCCGCGGCAATGATGCCGGGAGAAAAGGACCTGCACGGCCTCGCATACAGGCAGGGGAGCCTGCGGCAGAAGCAGGGCAGTCTGGCGGATGGACGCACAAACCCGTCTCCCGACTCCTCACCGGACAGCGAAAGAGGCCCGCTCCTGTTTCTGGACTCCATACGGATCCAGGAAATGCAGGAAGCCCCCTTTGACGAAAAACTCAGTCTGATCAGCCTCCTCATCGACGCACTGAACAGATCCTTCGCAGCATGTGCGCAGGATAAATCCGTACAGGAACTGATCATGAAGACAATGAATAAAGTGCGCGCGGTTTTGAAGAAAAGCACTGGCTCCCTGGAGCAGGCCAGATCCCAGACCCTGGCTGCGGAATCCATCAGGAAAGAGACAGAGAAGATCCTGGTCGACCTTCAGAAGAAAAAAGATGCAGGGATCCCCATTTCCCGGGAAGAGGAGAGGACCAGACGGACCGCCTGCAGGGTGATGAACAGATTTGCATCCTCCATCCGGTTCAGGGATCTGAAAGAGGAGCAGTCCCCCCAGGCCCAGTACGGCATGATCATGTCCTGGTTTGCCGGGCGCGAGGAGGAAAGACAGGCTGCCGTCCGGGCCGCCAACGATCAGCTCACAAACGCTTTCCGCTTTCTCTCCAGAGTATACGGAGAGGGGCAGGAGATGGTGCTGTTTCTCACAGAACTGTCCGCCGGCTATCACAGTCTGCGATTCCTCAACGAATACGGAAATGAGTCGTATTTCCGCCTGAATCGTCTGCTCCTTCTGCAGGACCGCACCGATGCCCTGCGGGATCAGGTGCTGCATCTGATGAATTGATTTTGATGGGTTTTGCGAAGCCGGTACAGGTGTGGTATCATAGTACGCGGACATTCTCACGAAAAACAGTTCAGTGAAGGACAAACAGTATGGAACTTTTTAAGATAAGGCCCCTTCTTCCGGATGCGGTGATCAAAGATCCGCGAAAGGATCTGAAGAGGGCAGTGACGATCGAGCAGTATAAAGCCGGACAGGAGGCTGTCTTTTTTCCGGACGGCTTAAACTGGGACTATCTTCCCTACAGAGAACTGAAAGCCGTGATCAGGGCAAAAGCCAAGGACTCCACTGACCGCTGGCTGGTCAAATATACAGTAGACAAGCCCGCGATCCGTCTGCTTTTCCGTGATTCTTTCAAGATCATGATCATGGAGAGAGACCGAAACGCGGACACTCTTGCCGACCTGCTCAAGGATTACAGAGAACAGGCACACAGGCAGTCATAGCAGGCAGGGGCTGCCGTTTCGACTGCCGCGGCTTGGAGCGCGTGCCGGCAGCAGCGACAGGGACAGGAGGTTTTTTCTCCCGATATGATCAGAAATTTCAAGTTAATCGTCAGCTATGACGGAACCAGATATTTTGGCTGGGAGCACCAGCAGGAGACGGAACTGACCATCCAGGGACGTCTGGAGACGGTGCTGACCAGAATGGTTGACAGAGATCCGGCCGATCCGGTCACGGTGATCGGCGCAGGCAGAACGGATGCAGGCGTGCACGCGCGGGCAATGACCTGCAATGTCCTGCTCGATACCGAAATGAGCGAGGAGGAGATCCAGCTCTATATGAACCGGTATCTTCCGGAGGATATCAGTGTCAATGATGTCAGGGTCTGTGCGGACAGGTTCCACAGCCGCTTTAAAGCCATCGGCAAGACCTACCGCTATACCTGCTGGTACGGAGCTTCCAAGCCTGTATTTGACAGGCGCTATGTCTATGTACTGGACAGGCAGCCTGATATTGACAGGATGCGCGACGCCGCCGAGTACCTGACCGGCATGCATGATTACAGGAGCTTCTGCGGAAATACAAAGATGAAAAAATCGACAGTCCGCGTCGTGGATGTTCTCCGGATCGAGGAGAGCGGCTCCTATATCCGCTTTTATATTCACGGCAACGGCTTTCTGCAGCATATGGTCCGCATCATAGTCGGGACCCTGCTGCAGGTGGGATTCGGCGAGATTGAACCGGAACAGGTCGCTGCGATCATAGAAGCCAAAGACAGAAAGACTGCCGGTCCCACTGCACCCGCCAAAGGCCTGTGCCTGATGAAGGTGGACTACTGATGACCGGTCATCTCCGGTTTTTTCATTCAATGAAAAGATCTCCCTGCCGGGAGATCGTGAAGTACAGAGAAAGAGCAAACAGATTGGAACACATACAATGATGGATTTGAACAGCAGACAGGCGGACGGAGGCCAGGCCGCCAAAGGTCCTTCCTCTGGCAGAGCCGTTGCAAGCGATTTTGACAATACCCTGTATTTTATGGGCGATGAGGAACCCATGCGGGCTGCCGATATTTTCGGGATCGTCTATTTTCAGCAGAGGGGCGGACTGTTCGGACTCTGTACCGGCCGCTCTCTGGTGGGCGTGCGCGATGTGATCGGGCCCTGGATCCGGCCGGATTTCTATATCCTGGCCACCGGCGCCCTGGTTCTTGACGGAGAGGAAAACGTCCTCTTCAGAAAGTGTCTCCCGCTTGATCTTGTAAAGAGCATTTATCACCGGGTCCCTGCACCCATGCGCTCGGTCATTCAGGCCAATGACACGGTCTATACCCTGCAGGAAGAAAGCTATCTGCAGACGCATATCGATTCTCTGGATGATCTGAAGGACGCATATGTCTACGGTCTTTCCATTGCGGCACCGGATGTGCAGAGCGCCGCTGACCTGGCGGCACAGATCAACGGGTCTTACGGGGAGGAGGTCACTGCTTTTCACAATGTGACCCATGTCGATGTGGCTCCCCGGGGATGCTCCAAGGGGACCGGCATTGAGGTCGTCCGCAAGGCTTTTTCCATCAGGGAAATGTACGGGATCGGAGACCACTACAACGACCTGCCTCTGCTGGAAAGCGTCGATCATCCCTATACCCTCAGCCATGCGCCCGCAAAGGTGCAGGAGGCGGCAGAGGGGATCGTCCGCAGCGTGAGCGAGCTTCTGGACAGAATCTGAACCCCGGGATCGGGATTATGACCGGGACGATCCGGGACGATTTTGGTTTTATTGTACTGCTTCATGCAGTTTTGCCTCCCAGACAGTCTCTTCCGGCCAGCGCCCGTTCTCGAAAGCCTGCCGCAGGGTATAAAAATAGAAGCGGAGTTTTGCCTGAATATGGGGGGAGGAAAAGCATTTTTTCGCAGCTAAGTCCCCGGAATCCTGCAGGAGTGTCTCCATGAGACGCGCGCGGTCCTCCATCGCGAAGGTCTTGCTGTAGGAATCAAAGAACCAGATCCGGTCAGCTTCCTCCTCAGCAAGGGCAGTGTATTCCCGGCTGCCGGAGATCCGAAGATCGGTGCCCTTTTCGTCGAGATAGGCGTTGTAGTAGGTAAAGGACGGAGGATTGAGCAGGTTCCACTCGGTCTCCTCCATCTGATTCATGCCCAGAAGCCTGTAGTCTGTGACGTGTGTCAGCTCGTGGATCAGAGTTCCCCTGCGCAGCCGGCTGCCGGCATTGAGGACCAGCCAGATCGTACCGTCTTCCACGGTGGTAAAAGCGTTCGCGCTCTCAATAAAGGCATCGCTTGCTGCGTACAGATCCTTTGCAAGACAGATGGTGATGGAGTCGCAATAGCCCTCTTTGACGGTGGCGAAAAATTCCGGCGGATAGATGGAAAGCGTGCTGTCGAGCTCATGGAGAGCCGCGTCGATCCTGACGGGATCCTCTAAAGTGCCTGCTGTATAATCCGCATAGCTGAGCGGGACGTCGCTTCCGCACAGAATCCGGATCTTGTATTTGTCCGACAGCTGCTGTGCGGCGAGCCGGACAGACTCGATTGTCGGAGCGGCTTTTGAACTCTGCTCCCGCGTCAGGCCCTGACCGGCTGCGGAATTCTGCTCCTGTGTCCGGCCCTGACCGCCTGTGTCTGCCTGTGGTGAGCAGGAGCAGAGCAGGAGGCTCAGCAGCAGACTGAACAGCGCAGCGGTCCTCAGAAAGGAATGCGGGGATAGATGTAATAGTTTGCTGATTGATCGTCTGTTCATGGAATGATTCTGTTTCAATAATTTTATTCTTCATCGCGCAATACCCGTGACTTCAGTCGTGGGATACGCGTGCAAAAAGGAAACTCGCTTCATCGTGGGTACAATCCCGCGATGAAGAATAACGCTCCGCGAGGATGCGCACGGATGCGATGCGGAAGATGTTGACATGTCTTTGAAAAGCAAGACATGTCAACCCGCATCCGGCGCGCAAGACTCGCAAGCGAGTCTTGAATAATCTGAAAGATGGTTACTGCCTGTAGATTTTTCTGCTTCAGTATTCATATGACTGCTTTGGCTTATGACTGCCTGCAGATCCTGATTGCAGGAAAAACGGCAGATCTTTGTATTTTACGGTTCGTAAAGTACTATAGCACATTTTGCGTCACTTTTCAGAAGTCCTGAAAAAGGTGACGGGATTATCGGCCGGAGGAATTGTTCCCGGCAGGAGGTACTGCAATGAAACTTGGATTTATCGGATGCGGAAATATGGCGGGAGCCATTATCCGGGGGATCATAGCCTCCGGAGCGGCACAGCCGCAGGACATCACGGGCGCGGATCTTTCCGCCGCGGCACGCGAAAAGATACAGGCCGCAAGCGGAATCTGTGTGACCGCGGATAACGCGGAGGTCGTCAGAAAATCGGATATCATTTTCCTGACTGTAAAGCCTCAGTATCTGGAGGAGGTCATCCTGGGGATCCGCGGTGAGGCCGACCCCGGCAAGCTCTTTGTGAGCATTGCGGCGGGCCGCTCCGTCTCCTGGATCGAGGAGCGCTTCGGAGACTATCCCGTCCGTCTCGTGCGCCTGATGCCCAATACCCCGGCCCTGGTGGGCGAGGGGATGACCGCGGCCTGCGCCAATGACCGTGTCACGGAGCAGGAGATGGAGACCGTCTGCAGCCTTTGCGGCGCATTCGGCAAGGTAGAGCAGGTCAGTGAGAAGCTCTTTGATGTCGTGACAGCAGTCAGCGGCAGTTCACCCGCCTATGTCTTCATGTTTATCGAGGCCATGGCAGACGCAGCGGTCCAGGGAGGCATGCCGCGTGCCATGGCATACAAATTCGCGTCCCAGGCGGTCCTGGGCAGTGCGAAGATGGTCCTGGAAACCGGAAAACACCCCGGCGAGCTCAAGGATATGGTGACTTCCCCGGCCGGCACCACCATCGAGGCGGTGCGTGTGCTGGAGGAGAAGGGATTCCGCAGTGCGGTTTTTGAATGTGTGAAGGCCTGCACCGAGAAATCCGCATCTCTGTAAAAACAGTCGCTTTCACAGTGCTGAAGTTACAGGGCGGCTTTGTCCGTTCTGTTTCAGGATAGTTCAGATTTATTGAGGAGGTTATGTAAAATGGAACGTGATACAATGTGCATCCAGGCAGGATATGAGCCCAAAAACGGCGAGTCCAGAATGATCCCCATCATTCAGAGTACGACTTTCAAGTATGACACCAGCGAGGATATGGGCAAACTCTTTGATCTGGAGGCGCCGGGATATTTTTATACAAGACTGCAGAATCCGACCAACGATCTGGTGGCGGCCAAGATCGCCGCTCTGGAGGGCGGCACTGCGGCCATGCTGACAAGCTCCGGACAGGCAGCTTCCTTCTTCTCGGTCTTTAATCTTGCGGGATGCGGAGATCACGTTGTTGCTTCCGCCACGATTTACGGCGGTACCTTCAATCTGTTCAATGTCACCATGCGCCGCATGGGTATTGAATTCACATTCGTGGACCCCGACTGCTCCGATGAGGAGCTGGAGGCGGCCTTCCGTCCCAATACCAAGGCGGTATTCGGCGAGACCCTGGCCAATCCTGCCCTGATCGTCTTTGATATCGAGCGCTTTGCCAAAGCAGCTCATGCCCACGGCGTTCCGCTCATCATCGACAATACCTTTGCCACTCCCATCAACTGCAGACCCTTTGAGTGGGGCGCTGATATCGTTGTCCATTCTACCACCAAGTACATGGACGGACATGACGCTGCCGTCGGCGGCTGCATCGTGGACAGCGGCAATTTCGACTGGATGGCGCACGCAGATAAATTCCCGGGCCTGACAACTCCCGACGAATCCTATCACGGGATCACTTACGCGGAGAAGTTCGGTCAGGGCGGAGCCTACATCACCAAGGCGACTGCCCAGCTCATGCGCGATCTGGGCTCGATTCAGGGACCCATGAACGCCTTCTACCTGAACCTGGGCCTGGAATCCCTGGCGGTCCGTATGCCCAGGCACTGCGAGAACGGTCAGAAAGCCGCTGAGTTCCTCGAAGCCCATGACAAGGTGGCATGGGTCAACTATCCCGGGCTCCCTTCCAATAAATATTATGAGAGAGCAAAGAAATACATGCCCGACGGCACCTGCGGAGTAGTCTCCTTCGGCGTCAAGGGCGGACGCAAGGCAGCAGAGGAGTTCATGAAGCATCTGAAGATCGGTATGATCGCCACCCATGTGGCGGATGCCCACACCTGTGTGCTCCATCCCGCTTCCTCCACCCACAGACAGCTCTCCGATGAGGAGCTGAAGGCCGGCGGTGTTTCTCCCGACCTGATCCGCCTGTCCTGCGGTCTTGAGAGTATCAAAGATATTCTGGCTGACCTCGAGCAGGCTCTTGCAGCGATCTGATCGCATCACAGATGAAAATGGTTTTACTTTGATTTGAAATATTTTCTGCGCCCGGAAGCCTTCCCGGGCCTCCCGGTCCGGGGAAGGCATTTGCGCGGTTTATGTTTGTCATGGAGGTTTTATGGCGCAGGACAACAGAGTTTATGTGACGGGACATCAGAAACCGGATACAGACTGCATAGTTGCCGCTATCGGCTACGCTTTTTATAAGCGGTCACAGGGAATGGATGCTGTGCCCTGCCGGTTGGGCCGGGTCAATCTGGAATGCAAATACCTGCTGAAGCGCTTTCATTTCAAAAAGCCTCATCTTCTGGAAACTGCCAGGGTAAATATGGGAGAGATCGATCTTGATGAACCTGTATCGATCTCACCGGAAACATCCATTCTGGAGACAGTCCGCTTAATGGAAGAGACGGACAGGCAGTCTTTTGGAGTGACAGATGAAAACGGTATTCTGATCGGATGGATCTCCAAGAGCGACATTGCCAGACTTGCCCTCGGAGATACCCATGACTGCCAGGGAATCATCCGCCATACGCCGACAGAATATTTTGCCAAATCCGTGCACGGCAAAGTCATCTATGACGATCCCAAACGGAAGCTGAACGGCATGATCGGTATTCTGACGCGCAACTATGAGGAAAAGATGATCGACTGCGACGCACGGGGCAGGATCATTATATCCGGCAATGAGAAGCATGCCATGCTGGAGCTCATCCGCCAGGGGGCGGGAATGCTGGTTCTGCTGAAATCCGCGGAAGTGGATGAGGAAGTTCTGGCACTTGCCAGGGAACATCACTGCCCGATCGTCCGTTCCGGCTGCGGCGCCATGAATACCAGCCGCT
Source organism: uncultured Lachnospiraceae bacterium (assembly GCA_946411695.1). Lineage (GTDB taxonomy): Bacteria > Bacillota > Clostridia > Lachnospirales > Lachnospiraceae > CAG-791. The sequence continues at coordinate 3,543 of CAMKEX010000064.1, read as the reverse complement.
ATCTCTATCTGGCGCCTCCCGTGAAAACCATCATGCGGGAAAAGGTGGTCAGCTTCGGTACCAATGAGATCGCAGACGATGTGGGTAAAAAACTGTCGGCTTCGAGATTCCGTTCCTATCCGGTCGTGGATGCGGAAAACCATCTGGTCGGCTATGTCACCCGCTATCATATGATGAATTACCACAATAAACAGATGATCCTGGTGGACCACAACCAGTTCCAGCAGTCGGTCAACGGCATTGTGGATGCGCCTGTGCTTGAGGTCATCGACCATCACCGCGTGTCGGATTTCTCCACCCGCAGGCCGGTGAATTTCAGAAATGAGATCGTGGGCGCGACATCGACCATCATCGCAACTATTTTCCGCGAAAATATGGTTCCCTTTACAAGGGAACTGGCGGGACTTCTGCTCGGCGGGATCCTCTCGGAGACAGTCAATCTGCAGACTCCCAGCACGACACCCCGTGACATCGAGACGGCGAATATCCTGGCCGCCATCGCGGATCTGCGCCTGGATGAATTCGCCAGAGAACTATTCTCACTGGATACCGAAGTCCGTGACAAGATGATCAACGAGATGATCAGCCACGATATGATCTTCCGCGATATCGCCGGTCTCCGCACCGTCTTCGGCAGAGTCAATGTCTCTGACATCGAGAGCTACCGGCAGGACACCCTGGACATCCGCATCAGGATCCACGAGTACTGCGACAGCAAGGAGATGGATCTTTGCGTCCTCGCTTTCGTCTCTGCCCTGGAGAACGGCTGTATCCTCTACTGCGGCGGCAAAAAGGCCGACTGGGTTCTGGAGGCATTTCCGGATAAGGAAGGAGAGGAAAACAGTTTCCACGAGGGAATTGTATCCCGCACCTCCCAGATCATTCCCAAAGTCACGGAAGTAATTGAAAAATACATGCTGTAAACAGTGGGTCAGGCTGTCGGAACAGACGGCCGAAAATGCCGCTGTACACAGGTTTACGCAGCTGCGGGCCATGGAAGAGAAATATCAGTATAAGTGAACTAAGCAGGTGTGATTTGACAGATACGAAAAACAAGAAATACTGTATCATGGATATGGACGGCACACTCATTGATTCCATGCCCTACTGGAACACCCTCAGTCCCGATTACCTGGTCTCCAGAGGGATCACAAAGAGTACGGAGGGGCTGGTCGAACGTCTCAGGACCATGACCATGCCGGAGGCATGTGTCTATCTGAAAAGGGAATATGAGCTCCCGGAATCCCCGGAAGAGCTTCTCTCTGACCTCAATGCTGTGATGCGCCGTCACTATGAAGAAGATATCCCCCTCAAGAAAGGCGTGCGGGAGCACCTGGAGCAGCTGGCAGAAGAGGGCGCAAAGCTCTGTGTCGTGACAGCTACTGCAAAGCCCCTGGTCCATCTGTGTCTGAGCCGTCTGGGGGTGGAACACTATTTTTCCTTCCTCATGAGCTGTGAGGAAGTCGGAAAGGGAAAGGACTATCCCGATGCCTTTCTGGAGGCGGCGCGCAGGCTGGGGGCCTCCCCGGAGGAAATCTATGTCTATGAGGATTCCCTTGCTGCGCTTCGGACAGCCAAAAATGCGGGGTTTCGGACTGTCGCCGTTTACGACCCCTATTCCGGCGGATGGGAGGACTGTGCCGCGGTCTCGGATGAGACGATCACGGACTGGGTATAAAGACGCAGGCATATGACCATTCAATGGAAATAAAATGCCGGTCTCGGATCCGACAGCAGGAGTCTGTGAAAAAACAGACTCTATGTGTAGAAAAACTCTGTGTAAAAACAGACTCTATGTGTAAAAAAGACTCTGTGAGATGTACCTTGCCTCCGGGAAGGAGGATACATTTCACAGAGTCTTTTTTTATCTCTTCACTTGCAGGTCAATGAATTGCAGGTCAATGAATTGCAGGTCAATGAATTGCAGATAATGAATTGCTGATCAATAAACTGTAGATCAATATACTGCAGATCAACGGGCATGTTCCTGTCCCGGATCTTTACCCGGTCATGCGCCGCATGAGCTTTGTTCCTTCCGTCTTGAGCCATTTTTCACGGATCCTGTAATCGGGGATCACTCTGGCGACTTCAGACCAGAAGCGGGGAGAGTGATTCATTTCCTTTCTGTGGCAGAGTTCATGGACGATGACATAGTCCAGGACTTCAGGAGGAGCCATCATCAGCAGACAGTTGAAATTGAGATTTCCTCTGGCAGAGCAGCTTCCCCAGCGGGTCTTCTGGTTGCGGATGGTGATCCGTCCGTAAGTGACACCGATCAGGGAGGCAAAATGTGCTGTTCGGTCCGGGATAATGCGCATGGCCCTGTCCGCAAGGGCACGGATCTCATCCATTGTGAGAGGTACCAGAGGGTTTGCGGCTTCGTCTGCCCTCTGTTTTTCCACCATGGCCAGATGCTTATGCAGCCAGTCCGCATTTTTCCGCACAAAGGCTTCGATCTCCCTGAGGGAGGCGCTTCTGGGTGCGCGGACCAGGATCTGTCCGTCGTGCCTGACCTGCAGTGACAGTGTGCGTCTGTTGCTGCGAATGATCTGTATGGACTCAGTGACGGGAGAAGAAGCGGAGAGGAGGGCCAGCCGCCTTCCTGCGGCAGAAACAGGCTTCCTGTGCATAGCGTTTTTGTTCAAATCGACTACTTCCCTGAAAATCTAAACTGGTAAAAGGTCTTGTATGGCTCCGGAACAGTGCAGAATACGCCGTTGCGTTTTCGCCTTGTGATCACCCTGACATAATAGTTCTGATGTCTTTTGAAACGGACACCTTTAAATCCGGTAAAGGAGGCAGAGGTGGCGGCGGCACTTGTGCTGGTGGAGTATCTCCATGTCCAGGATGAGCCCGGATTGGTAGACATGAACACATTGTATCCGTTTGATCCGTAAATAATATTCCACTTGAGCGAAAGCACGGACCGGCTGGTGACTGAACCTGAGACGTCTCTGGGCCAGGGCGTTATGAAGACGATATTGGACCAGGGGCTTGTGGCGGTGACTGTCCCGCCGGCGTCCATTTTGCAGGCGCGGACTCTGGCCTGATAGACATGCATGTAATTGATATTTGAAAACAGCACAGCATTATAGTAGTGATCTACATAGCGGATATTGCTGTAGGCATCATGCGTATTATCGGTCCAGGTGCATTTGACTTCATAGCAGTCCGCGCCCGGCACCTTGTTCCATGCAATGGCAACGTCAGAGAATTCTTTATTGTTCCATTTCAGAAATCTGGCGTTTCCGGGTTTTTTCAAGGTGGCTGCCTCAGCATTGACAGCCGGAACTGCACAGAAGATGAATACTAAGGCTAATACGATTGCTGTTGAGCGTTTTAAGGAATTGAACATTTATGTTCCTCCGCTGAATGGGGTCGATAGGTGACCTGTCAGATTATCATCCCGCATTATAATAGCAGCATCCCGAAAACGCAACAGTTTCCGCTATAAACAATTGTATCTGCAATTATTTTTCTCTGTAAAAAATTCAAGACTCGCTTGCGAGTCTTGCGCGCCGGATGCGGGTTGACATGTCTTGC
>CAMKEX010000063.1 GCA_946411695.1 uncultured Lachnospiraceae bacterium | reverse complement strand
TTATCCCGATCCAGACGGACATCGCAGGGGGACAGATATACTTCGCAATTGCCCTCATGCCGGTCCATACATTCTCTGAAAAGAATGTGCAGTTCACCCAGGATTTTCTGATGAATGATCGCAGGAGCGGACATATCATAGATCACCCCGTCGATCAGTTCGACACGGCGTTCATCCGGCAGTGCAGGGCTGCTGCGAGACGGCTGACTGTCTCCCAGGCTGCCCTGCGGAGTTCTTTTTGACCTTGTTCATACTGCTGGATGGTCCGGACGGGGACGCCGGAGGCTTCCGCAAGTTCCCGCTGGCTCAGCCCTGCCTGCTCCCGCAGGCGCTTTAATCCGATGCTGCCGGCATATGCGGAAAGACGGCGCAGCCGGTTGATTTCGTCAGCGGAATGCTGCAGGTCCATCTCATGATATTTCCGGTACATTCCGGCAACGGAGGAAGGCGGGATTTCCTCAAATAGCTCCCGGAAATCACAGCCTGTCCACCACTGGTACCAGGCCAGGGTGTATCCGGTCCACCATGCATCGGTACTATGTTTCTGTATACAATTTTCAAAACAGATTCATTTTCCCGGCGAATGCGATGAAAAAGATTCATCTCTGAAATTATTTACATTCACTCAAAAAGGCGTATAATGACTTTTGTCGTCTGTTTTATTTAAAACAATTCACAATAAAAGTGAATATAATTCATCATAAGATAGGAGCAGGCGAAAATTTTTTCAAGTAAAGCGAAAACAGGACGTTTAGTCCTGCGCGTTTTAGCAGTATCAGGAAAGGCAGGATTTTCAGTCATGAACAACACACTCGAAATCAGGTGGCATGGAAGAGGCGGACAGGGTGCCAAGACTGCGGCACTGCTGCTGGCGGATGTAGCTTTCAAAACCGGCGCGCACGTACAGGGATTTCCCGAGTACGGCCCGGAGCGCATGGGCGCTCCGATCACAGCTTTCAACCGGATCAGCCGGAAGCCAATCCGCGTGCATTCCAATATTTACGATCCTGATTTCGTAGTGGTGGTAGATGAAACACTGCTTCATTCAGTCCATGTGACAGACGGCCTCAAGCGCGACGGCGCCATCATTGTCAACACACCCAGATCTGCAGAGGAAATCCGTCCCCTGCTCAGGGGCTACAAAGGCGCGGTCTATACGGTTGACGCCCGTTCGATTTCCGAGGAGACCCTGGGAAAGAACTTCCCCAATACCCCCATGCTTGCAGCGGCGGCAGCGGTGAGCGGAGTCATGAAAAAAGAGGACTTCCTGCACGAGATGCGTGCCTCCTTCCTGCATAAGTTTGCCAGAAAGCCTGAGGTTGTAGACGGGAATATGAAGGCGCTTGAGATGGCCTATGACGTCATCGAGAGAACTGCCGGTATGACAAAGAGTGCGTAAGAACGGATTATAGAAGCGGTAACAGGATTCCGGACAGCGCGGCAGCTGCTGTCTATGATGACAGAAGCTGTTTGAGAATTTGAAATCTGATCAGGGACCTCCGTCACTGTGCGGAGGTCTCGTCTTTTTGGAAGTTCTGAGGAGACAGGAGGAGACACAGAACCGTCCCCTTCCTACTATGTCAAGCTCCAGAGCCTTGATCTATAAGGCTTTCAAGCACCTGACACACTGTCTCCTCCCTTCCCTCAAGCGCTTGAATATATTTGAAAGAGGAAATAAATGCGTACAGATGTGACAAAGATTAATGAAAAGACTCCCTGGCAGGGGCTGACCGAAGGTCTGCAGATGTTTGCCGGCGGTACGGCAAAATACTTCGCGACAGGAGAGTGGAGGACCAATACCCCTGTCCTTGTGCAGGATAAGTGCAGGCAGTGCCTGCTGTGCGTTCCAGTGTGCCCGGATGTCAGCATTCCGGTGAAAGACGGAAAGAGACTGGATTTTGATTATGACCACTGCAAGGGCTGCGGAATCTGCGCGAGCGTATGTCCTTTCGGCGCTATCGAGATGAAGGAGGGAATCGAGCCATGAAAAGCATCAGAGAGAGAATGTCCGGAAACGAGGCGGTCGCCTACGCAATCCGGCAGGTGAATCCGGATGTCATGCCCGCCTTCCCGATCACGCCTTCCACCGAGATTCCCCAGATGGTCTCAACCTATATTGCCAACGGAGAGATTGATACAGAATTCATACCGGTTGAGAGCGAGCACTCCGCTATGTCCGCTGCGATCGGTTCGGAAGCAGCCGGCGCCAGGACCATGACAGCGACCTCTTCTGCAGGTCTGGCACTTATGTGGGAGGAACTGCTGCTGGCGGCCTCCAACCGCCTGCCGCTGGTCCTGACCCTGGTAAACCGCACGCTTTCCGGTCCCATCAATATCAACTGCGACCACTCGGACGGCATGGGCACCAGAGACACGGGATGGATCCAGATTTATGCCGAGAACAATCAGGAAGCCTACGACAACTACATTCAGGCTTTCCCCATTGCGGAAGATCCCCGTGTACACCTGCCTGTCATGGTCTGTCAGGACGGCTTTATCACCAGCCACGCCGTGGAAAACATCGAGCTTCTGGAGGACGATCCGGTTCGTGAATTTGTCGGTACTTATCAGCCCGAGGAATTCCTCCTCAATCCCGGAAAACCTGTGGCCGTCGGCCCCTACTCTGTTTCCAATTACGCCATGGAAGCCAAGAAAGCCCAGGAAGATGCCATGGAGCAGGCAGGCGAGGTCATCCTGGAGGTAGCGGAGAGATTCGAGAAAATGTCCGGCCGCAGATATGGCTTTTTTGAAGAATACCGCACAGAAGACGCCGACTATATCATGCTGATCATGGGCTCGGCGGCGGGCACAGCCAAGGCGGCCGTCGACGAACTGCGCGAAGAGGGCTGGAAAGTCGGTGTCCTCAAGCTCCGCGTCTTCCGCCCTTTCCCTGCAAAACAGCTGACAGAGGCTCTCCGCGGATGCCGCGCCCTTGCCATCATGGACCGGTGCGAGAGCTACAACGGCTGCTGCGGCCCCCTGGGAATGGAAGTCCCTGCGGCGCTCTACCGCAATAAAGTCATGCTCGAGTCCGTCAACTACATCTACGGACTTGCCGGCCGTGATTTCACCGTCGACCACGTCAAAGATATCTTCGCGGAACTCCGCGAAGTCGCTGACGGCCGCATGCAGGCCCCGCAGCACAAATACATCAATCTCCGCAGCGAATGAGTCACGAGGGACGGTTCTGACTGACTCATTTTGGGACATCCGGGGACAATCCCCGGGTATACGTTGAATATATATACAGATAAATACAGATCACAGAGAAAGCGACAATAGCCATGAGCAATGTAAATACAACAGCGACAATTGAGAAGGAGGATTTCAGCCTCAGGACTATGCTGCAGCGGCCGGAGCGCCTGACTCCCGGGCACAGGATGTGCGCCGGGTGCGGAGCCACCATCGGCGTGCGGGCCGTTCTGCGCGCCCTGCACGAGGGCGACCGCGCGGTCATCGGAAACGCGACAGGCTGTCTTGAGGTCTCCTCTTACATGTATCCCTATACAGCCTGGGAGGACAGCTATATCCACAATGCCTTTGAGAACGCGGGTGCGACCCTGAGCGGGGTGGAGACGGCTTACAAAGCACTCCGCAAGAGAGGGAGACTTCCGGAAAAGGAAAATTTCAAGTTTATTACCTTCGGCGGAGACGGCGGCACCTATGATATCGGCTTCCAGTCTCTTTCCGGAGCGATGGAACGCGGACACGACATGGTCTATGTGTGTTATGATAATGGTGCCTATATGAACACCGGCATTCAGCGCTCTTCGGCGACACCCATGTTTGCGGACACAACGACAACACCTGCAGGCAAGTGTTCGGACGGCAAGATCCAGTATCGCAAGGATCTCACCGCGATCATCGCAGAGCACCATGTGCCCTATGCAGCCCAGACCACACTCACAAAAGACTTTAAGGACCTGCACCGCAAGGCCGCCAAAGCCATTTATACCGAGGGACCGGCTTTCCTCAATATGATGACGCCCTGTCCCCGCGGCTGGCGCTACGAGACCAGCCAGATCATGGAAATCTGCCGCCTGGCAGTCGAGACCTGCTACTGGCCGCTCTTTGAAGTGGACCACGGCAAATGGAGCCTGAGCTACGAGCCCAAAAACAAACTTCCCATCGAGGACTTCCTGCGCCCCCAGGGACGCTTCAAGCATCTCTTCAAACCCGGCAATGAGCACCTGCTGGCCTTGTTCCAGGAGGAAGTTGACCGCCGCTGGGAGGATCTGCAGTACCTCTGCGCAAGATAGGGGGACGGTCCTTTTGTTTCTGTCCCGCTGTTTGTGACATAAGGGGGAGGTCCCTATTGCATCCGTCCCGCTGTTTTCCATCCCGCTGTCTTTTGATAAAGGGGGAGGTCCCTATTGCACCCAGCCCGCTGTCTTGAGAATAAACAAGGGGACGGAAACAAAAGGACCGTCCCCATAAGGAGCCGCAAATGACCTTACTGACATACCAGATTTTCAAAACAGTATCCGAGGCAGGCAGCTTTCACAAGGCGGCGGACCTGCTGGGCCTGACGCCGTCTGCCATCAGCCATGCGGTTTCCGGCATGGAAAAAGAACTCGGCTTCTCTGTTTTTACCAGAGGAAAGTCCGGTGTCAGCCTGACCAGCTCCGGAAGCCGTCTGCTGCCCTATATCAATGCGGTTCTGAACAGTGATGAAAGCCTGCAGCAGGCGGTGTCCGAGATGAACGGTCTGCAGCAGGGCACCGTCAAGGTGGGAGCTTTTTCCAGTGTCTGCACCAACTGGATGCCGGATATCATTACTTCCTTCGGAAAAATGTATCCTGCCGTCGAGATCGAACTCTTCCAGGGGACCTATGACGATGTGGTCTACTGGATCAAAAACGGCGTAGTGGATTTCGGGTTTCTCTCGACTTCCAGCGCAAAGGATCTGCCGATCGAACCCTTTTACCGGGATCCGCTCCTTTGCATTGTGCCGGGCGACTATGAAAAAGAGGAAGCGGGCGAGAGCATGACGATTTCGGAGATGTCCCGCCGCCGCTTTGTGGTACAGCGTGAATCGACGGATGCCGATATCCAGAACTACCTCAAGCAGAACCATCTGGATATTTCCACCCGCTATCATGTAGTAGATGACCTTGCTACGGTTGTCATGGTGCAGGCAGGTTTCGGTATCTGCATCATGCCGGAACTGGTCATGACCGATATTCCTTACAACGTGCGCATGTATCCCATGGAGCCCGAGGCGGCCAGGATCATCGGACTTGCCGTCCGCGGACCCGGCCAGATGGCCCCCGCCGTGCGAACTCTTTACAAGCACATTCTGGATACTTACAGAAATATTTAAGCAATCTTTATGTTGATCTTTATGTGATTCCAAACTGTTTCACGAGGGCCGGTTTAGTCCCGTTTTCCATGGTGTAGTAGGCAAAGCGGAATGCATCCTCCATGGAAACTGTATCGGAGTCCAGCAGCTGAAGCAGCATTTCGATGTACCCGCTCATTACGCTGTCCAGAATGATGTACTCCCGGCTGTCTTCCGCATAGGCAGGAAAGTTTCCGTCCTTTTTCAGGGCGTCCTTGAGCATCTGGCGGTATGCGCGGGAAAAGGTGCTGCTGTGATAATCGATCACAAGCGGTTTGAGAAAGATCCGGTTTTCTTCGTACACTTCCCGAAGGGCATTCAGCAGACCGATAAACCGTTCCTCGCCCTCTCCCTGCGTGGCAAGAACCTCCTTCAGAAGGGTGAGTTGCCTTTCTTTGATGGCGGAGAAAATATCTTCAACAGCCTGAAAGTAAATATAGAAAGTGGAACGATGGATTCCGGCGCGCTGTACAATCTCCTGTACGGTAACGCGCCGGAATTTTTTTTCGAGATAAAGATCCCAGAAAGCGCGCTCGATCTTTGCTCTGGTACGGCTTCGCGCCGCAGTATATTCGGACATAACAGATCTCCTCTGAAAAATTTTTTGATGCTTATTCTTAATTTCATTAAAGTCCCGGTGTTACGATTTTGCAGTGCTGCATGGATACGCCTTTTGAGGGAGCGTGCATTGTACCAATAATTGCATTATAACAGCAAAAAATAAAAATCGCCCGAAAATACAACATAATGACGGATTTTGTTCATTGATGAAGGCGGGAAGTGAATGATAGAATGAATAAACAGCGGGGAAAATCCTTCCATGCGGACTTTGTTTCAGGGACTGTCCGGCAGAAGCGATTATCAGGAGAAAAAGGAAAACAGGGCAGTAGGATGAAACTGTCTGCTTCCTGTAATACACAATTATCCTTATAAGCAATTATCCGGAATCCGGTAAAACATGGAGGCAGCAGCTGCTGAAAGGTGATTTATGTGGGAAAAAATGCTTGCATACATAGTGACGCACAGAGCTGCGCTTTTGGTCCAGACCGGCACACATTTGTGGATCAGCCTTGCGGCGCTGGCTGCCGCGGTGCTGATCGGGGTCCCATGCGGATATCTGGCGGCCGACTCGCCGGGGATGGAAAAATGGATTTCCGCACCCTTTCATGTACTGCGGGTCATCCCGTCTCTGGCGATCCTTGTCCTGCTGATTCCAATAGCCGGAACAGGTGCGCTGCCGGCGGTGATTGCGCTGACGATTCTGGCGGTCCCGCCCGTCCTTCTCAATACTATCGTGGGATTCCGCGATGTGCCGCCCTTTATGACTGAGTCCGCAGCGGGTATGGGGATGACGGACAAAGAGATTCTGCGGAAGGTCCGCATCCCCCTGGCTATGCCCATGATCTTTGCCGGCATCCGGACCGCCCTTGTAGAAGTGATCGCCAGTGCGGCTCTCGCCGCCAGGATCGGCGCGGGCGGACTGGGAGAGGTCATATTTACAGGACTTGGCCTGAACCGGATGGACCTGCTCCTTTTGGGCGGGGTCCTGGTCGCTGCACTCTCGCTTCTGTGCGGAGGCCTGTTTGATGCCATTACCGGGATCCTGATGCCTTACAGAAACCTTGCACGTCAGCAATGAGCCATGCCCGATCTAGCCGTGCCGATCTGGAAACGCGTGTAGAGACAAATCAAAATACAGGCATGTCGAGTTTGCCCGTAAGCGGCAGCTTCAACTGCCTGCGACAGGAGGAATAACGAATGAGAAAGACAATAAGACACAGGAGAGAGACCGGAATATTCAGAAAGATGTGCGCCCTGTTTTTATGCGCCTGCATCATGACAGCGCTGTGTGCCTGCGGCGGGGGCAGTGCAGGCAGTGCCGGGGGAACAGAGGCGGCCGGCGGAAATGCCGGGAATTCGAGAGATCCTTCTGCTTCCGCACAGGATGCCGGCACCATCATTGTCGGGTCCAAGGATTTTACGGAAAATGAGATCGTCGCGGAGATTTACGCCCTGGCTCTCGAGGACGCGGGATTTACGGTGGAGCGCCGGATGAATATCGCTTCCTCCGTGATCCACACGAGCCTGGTCAACAAAGAGGTCGAGTTGTATCCCGAGTACACCGGCACGGGACTTCTCTCCATCCTGCAGATGGACCTTCTCACTGATCCGAATGAGGTTTATGAGACTGTCAAAGCGGCCTACGAGGAACAGTTCGGGATCACCTGGCTGGACTATGCTCCCGCCAATGACGGACAGGGTATTTTTGTCAGCCGCAAGGCATCGGACGAGTACGGGATCAAGACAATCTCCGATCTGCAGGCTCATGCGGGGGACATCCGCTTCGCCTCCCAGGGTGAATTCGACGAGCGCGAGGACGGCATCCCGGGTCTGGAAAAGGTGTACGGCCCCTTTAACTGGAAATCCAGCAAGGTCTATGACAACGGTCTGAAGTACCAGGTTGTGGAGAATGACGAGGCGGACGCCGCACCTGCCTACACTACAGAGGGCAGACTTGTAGAGACGGACAAATTCGTCCTTCTGGAGGATGACAAGCAGGTATGGCCGCCCTACAATATCGCCCCTGTCGTGCGGGATGAGGTGCTGGAGGCTTACCCGCAGATCGCCGAAATCCTGAATCCCATCAGCGCAGCTCTTGATACGGAGACTGTAACCTCCCTCAATGCGAAGGTGGACATTGACCAGGAGGAATACGAGGACGTCGCACTGGATTTTTACGAGAGTATCAAGTGAGCAGGCACTGCGGGAACTTTTTCAGTCCGCAGCCGTTGGAATATGTACATCTGCAGCATTGTTGCAGAGTTAAAAAAGAGCTTGCTGCGGAATAGGTAATATTTATGAATCATTCTTCCGAAAAAGAAGGTCTCTGTGCAGTTCCGGCGATTGAATATCGAAATGTATACAAGCGCTTCGACCGCACTGACGGAAAATCCCTCCGCGTCCGGCCTTGCCGGAAGGGGGGAGACAAAAGAAAGAAACAGGGAGAGGAAAGCTGCCCCGATGCGGAGGCATCAGCAGGTGCATCATCGGCAGGTGCATTAAAAGAAGAAAGCGGTTTTTACGCGGTCAACAACCTGAGTGCCGAAATCCGGGACGGAGAGCTGATCACGATCCTGGGATCCTCGGGATGCGGCAAGACAACCCTTCTCAAGATGACCAACCGCCTTTATGAGCCGGACGGGGGATCGATCCTTCTGTTCGGAGAGGATATACAGAAGCAGGATCCGGTGCAGCTGCGCCGGAAAATGGGGTATGTCATACAGCAGGCCGGCCTTTTTCCGCATATGACAGTGGAAGACAATGTCAGCGTGATCCCGCGTCTGCTCAAATGGGAGCCCGCGCGGTGCCGTGACCGTGTCACGGAACTTCTGGAACTGGTCGGCCTGGAGCCGGACCAGTACCGGAGCCGCTACCCTTCCCAGCTCTCCGGCGGCCAGCAGCAGAGGGTCGGACTTGCCCGCGCTCTGGCGACAAAACCCGGCGTCATGCTGCTGGATGAGCCCTTCGGCGCCGTAGACGCGATCACCCGTCTCAACCTGCAGAATGAACTGCTCCGCATCCACCGTGAGACCGGAGGGACCTTCCTTTTTGTCACCCACGATATACATGAGGCTTTCCGCCTGGGAAACCGCGTTATGATCATGAATGGAGGAAGGCTGCTTCAGATGGACACACCGGAAACCATTGTCCGGAAGCCGGCAGATCCTTTCGTCGAGACTCTGATCCGTTCCGCAATGGAACAGGAACATTTCTGGAACAGCAGCATTGCTTTTGACAGGGGGGCGGACAAATGATCAGATTTTTGACCAGGCATCCGGAAAAAATTTATATTCCCCTGCTTGAGCACATCGAACTGGTCTTTCTGACGCTGATCATTTCAGTGGCGATTGCAGCAGTCCTTACGCTGATATGCCTTCGGAACGAGAGCTTGTCCCTGTGGCTGCAGCAGCTGCTGGGAGTTGTATATTCCATCCCTTCGCTTGCCCTCTTTGCCATCCTGATCCCTGTGACGGGCTTGGGCAGGACAACAGCCGTGATCGCGCTGACAGCATATAATCAGTATCTGCTGCTGCGCAATTTTACGACCGGCCTTAAGGAAGTGGACCCTGCTGTGACAGACGCGGCGAAAGGAATCGGGATGACCTGGCTGCAGGTTCTCACAAAGGTGCAGATTCCTCTGGCCAGGAGGGCTCTTTTTGCCGGGATCAGGCTGGCAGTCGTCTCCACGATCGGAATCGGTACAATTGCCGCCTCCATCAATGCCGGCGGACTGGGGACCCTTCTGTTCGATGGCCTGCGCACCATGAATATAGCCCGGATCCTGTGGGGGAGCATACTCTCTGCGGGACTTGCCATTTTGACCAATGCGCTGCTCAGAGCAGCAGAAGAGAGGCTCTAATGAAAGCAATCGTGATTCATGAACCGGGGGGACCGGAGAAACTGTGTTATGAAGAAGTGCCGACTCCGCATGTCCGGGAAGGGTGGTCCCTGGTCCGCGTCCGCGGCTTCGGGATCAACCATTCCGAGATTTTTACCAGAAAAGGACTCTCGCCAAGTGTTTCCTTCCCCAGGATTCTCGGGATCGAATGTGTCGGCGAGATTGCGGAAACGACCGATCCCGCGCGTCTTCCGGTCGGGCAGAAGGTCATCTCTATCATGGGAGAAATGGGCCGCGCCTTTGACGGAGGATACGCCGAGTATACTCTGCTGCCAAACGAACAGATCTGTCCGGTAGAGACAGATTTGGATTGGAAAACACTGGCAGCTCTGCCGGAAACGTATTACACCGCATATGGATCACTGCTGAATCTTCGGATCGGAGAGAGTACGGCAGATGGTAAGACAGGCAGCAGGGCGGATAGTAAGGCAGATGGTAAGATAGATAGTAAGGCAGAAAGTAAGACGACAGACAGTAAGGCGCCCCGGATCCTTGTGCGCGGAGCCACCAGCGGAGTAGGAGTTGCCTTTCTGCGGCTTCTGAAAGGACGGTGGCCCGGCCTCCATGTTTCAGGCTCAACCAGGAGCATGAAAAAAGAGGCTCAGCTGAGGGAGGCTGGTTTTGACGAAGTGATCCTCGATACGGACGGAATCCTGCAGACAGAGCAGCAGTTTGACCGTGTGCTGGAATTGATCGGTCCTGCTACATTGCGGGACACCTTCTCTCATGTCGCAGAGGGCGGTATTGTCTGCAGCACCGGACAGCTGGGCGGACAGTGGACTCTCAATGACTTTGATCCGATCTTTGAACTTCCAGCCAACGGCTACCTCACCAGCTTCTATTCGGGAAACGTGGATGCGGCGCGTCTGCAGTCTCTTCTTGACTATGTAGGGACATACGGGATCGATCCGGCCCCTGCCCGTGTTTTTTCCCTGCCGCAGGTACCGGATGCGCACGCCTGGCTGGAGAGTGCCCATAGTTTTGGGAAAGTGATTGTGGTAATCTGATCTGTAAAAATTTAATCTGTAAACGTGATTGCGGGGCAATTTGAGGAGTCTCCGGCAATGGATGTAATTCACGCTGATCATCCATCGCAACAATACAGACATGACAATACAAAGAACTTTTGTATGTTCAGGATACAACAGGATACAATAGGGATAACTACGAGAAGATGCAGACATAATAAAAAGGGGGACTTATGATCCAGGAACTGACTAATAATGAGATTTTTTCAAATGAATATCGGAATATCGCACCCAAAGCCGGGGATCTGGCAGCTGTTTTTGAAAAAAACGGAAGGAATCTGCTGATGCGTCTGGATGCGGAGGGAGCCATGTCTCTCCCGGAGGCAGTGCTATTTGCCGACTACTGGTTCGATCCCCAGGATACGGAGGCGGACAAAAAAGCAGCGGAAAAGGGAGGGCGGCTTGTCTATCTGTTTTCCGTCGGAACTACCTGCTATTACAGCTTTGTTTACACGGATGGCCCCGCACCGGATTTTTCCTTTACAGGAATGGAATTCCTGCCGTTTTCTTTTGAAAGCAGACCGGTTCCGAAAAATATCTATTTCGGTGCAGAGACTGCTTTTCAGCTTTCTTCCTGGTACAACGGAAACCGTCACTGCGGCCGCTGCGGCGGTCATATGAGTGTCCACCCGAAGATGAGATGTGTCCGTTGCACCTCCTGCGGGAACATGGACTTCCCGCGCGTCATGCCGGCAGTGACCATCGCAGTGGAAAATGGGGACAAACTCCTGATGATCCGCTACAGACCGCGTGAGGAAGACGGATATGCCGGTACTGCTCTGATTGCGGGCTTTATCGAGGTTGGCGAGACCATTGAGGATGCCGTGCGGCGCGAGGTCATGGAGGAGGCTGGTCTGAAGGTCTCCAATATTCGCTATTATAAGTCCCAGCCCTGGGGCTTTGCCTCCAATCTGATGATCGGCGTCATCTGTGACCTCGATGGAAGCGACGAGATTGCCGTGCACGATACCAACGAAGTGGCGGAAGCCGTATGGATTCCCCGGGATGAGGTCCGGGTGTATGACAACGGAGTCTCCCTCACCTTTGAGATGATTGCCAGGTTTAAAAACGGTGAAATATGAAAATCATGGTCAGTGCCTGTCTGGCAGGCGAAAACTGTAAATACAATGGCGGGAACAATCGCAATGAGAAAGTCCTCCGGCTGATGGCGGACAATGAGGCCATCACTGTCTGTCCGGAGCAGATGGGCGGGCTTCCCACGCCGCGTGTCCCTTCCGAAATCAAGGACGGCCTGGTCACTGCAAAAGACGGGCGGATCGTAGATGCGGAATTCCGCGCAGGCGCGGCCAAGTGTCTGGAGATCGCCGGACGCTGGCAGCCGGACCTGGTCGTCCTGCAGTCCCGCAGCCCCAGCTGCGGAGTAAAGCAGCGGTACGACGGCACTTTTACCGGAAGGCTGGTGGATCAGGCAGGTGTTACCGCACAGCTTCTGATGGAAAACGGCTACCGGTGCCTTGATGTGGAGGACCTGTTCACAGTTCATAGAGATTTTTTGATACGGAAACTGTCCATCGAAGAATCTGAATTACTGAAGGATTTCCTGTACGAGGCGATTTTTATTCCCGAAGGAGTGGAGGCTCCGGCCAGGGATATCGTGGAGCGCCCGGAACTGCGGATCTATTATGATGATTTTGGCAACCGTCCCGGGGATCTCTGCCTTGCAGCCGAAACAGAGGGACATGTAGTGGGAACTGTGTGGACAAGGATCATGAATGATTACGGCCATGTAGATGATGAAACACCCTCCTTTGCCATCTCCTTGCTTCCGGAATACAGGAATAAAGGAATCGGGACCGTACTGATGAGACAAATGCTCTCCCTGCTGAAAGAGCATGGTTACAGACAAGCCTCTCTTGCGGTGCAGAAGGCGAACTATGCGGTCCGGATGTATAGAAATGTCGGCTTTGAGATCACAGATGAGAATGAAGAAGAATTTATAATGGTGTGCAGGTTATGAGATATTGGTTATTTTACAAAATGAACAAAAAAGCCAGATTGATTTTACTCACAGCATTTGTACTCCTGCTCACAGCCTGTTCCTCAGGCGGTCAGGCCATGGACGACATAGTACGAAGTTATACGATGATCTCTCAGGACCAAGCAAAGGAAATGATGGAAAAAGAGGACGGACACATTATCATTGATGTCCGCAGGGTGGACGAATTTGAGACCGGGCATATTCCCGGAGCGGTCTGTATTCCCAATGAGAGCATTGGAACGGAGCAGCCGGAAGAGCTGCCGAATCTCGATCAGATCATCCTGGTCTACTGCAGGAGCGGGAACCGGAGCAAGCAGGCGGCCCAGAAGCTCTTTGATATGGGATACACAAATGTGTACGAATTCGGCGGGATCATCGACTGGACTGGTGAGATTGAGTAGGTGTCTGTTCCACGGACGTCCGCATTAATGGTATACTTAGAGAAAGATGACTACGGATTTGGAAACATGTTTTGAAAGCCTGTTCTGGAAGCGAGGTGATTTTATGAGCAAGGATAATAATCAAATGCTGAGAGCAATCCGGGGTGATATCACGAAAATTACCGATGTCGAGGCAATCGTAAATGCGGCAAACACATCCCTCCTGGGCGGAGGAGGCGTGGACGGCGCCATTCACAGGGCGGCAGGGCCCAAGCTACTGGAGGAGTGCAGGAAATTTCACGGATGTGAGACCGGCGAAGCCAGGCTGACCGGGGCTTACAATCTCCCCTGTAAATATGTCATCCACACGCCCGGCCCGATCTGGAGAGGGGGAAACAGGAGAGAGCCGGAACTTCTGGCAAGCTGTTACAGAAACTGTCTGCAGACAGCAGTGGACCACAAGATTCGCAGTGTGGCATTCCCTTCCATTTCGACAGGTGTCTACAGCTATCCGGTCGACCAGGCTGCGCAAGTTGCGGTCTCCACGGTGAGACGCTTTATCGAGGACCATCCCGGCCAGCTGGACCTTGTAGAATGGGTGCTTTTTGACCAGAGAACATGCGATGCGTATGAGAACGCATTGAGGCAGTGAATAGGGTTGTCAAGGGGACGGGTTGTCAAGGGGACGGTTCCTCTGACACCTTGTGTGCAAGGTGTCAGAGGAACCGTCCCCTTGACAACCCTTGACAACCCTTATGCCGCGAGCTCTTTTCCATACTGGGTACGGTAGAGCTCGCTGTAGATGCTGCCGTTTTCAAGAAGCTCGGCGTGGGTTCCCTGTTCGACAATGCACCCGCCCTTGACGACGAGGATTTTGTCGGCGGCCAGGATGGTGGAAAGCCGGTGGGCGATCAGGATGCTGGTCCTGGTGCGGATCAGGGGATCGATGGCTTTCTGAATCGAGGCCTCCGAGATGGAATCCAGAGCAGAAGTTGCCTCATCAAAAATGAGGAGAGCCGGATCCTTGAGGAGTACGCGGGCGATGGAAATACGCTGGCGCTCGCCGCCCGAGAGCTTGAGTCCGCGGTTGCCGACAAGGGTATCGAACCCCTGGGGGAGGGAAGAGATCATCTCGTAGATGTTTGCCTTTTTGCAGGCTTCAATGAGTTCCTCTTCAGAGGCGTCGGGTTTGGCGTAGAGCAGGTTGTCACGAAGCGAGCCGTTGAAGAGGTAGGTGTCCTGGGTCACGATGCCGATATTTTGGCGCAGCCAGGAGAGATCCAGCCGGCGTACGTCAATGCCGTCTACGCAGACGCTTCCGCCAAGGACGTCATACAGGCGGGGGATCAGGCTGACAATGGTGCTCTTTCCGGCGCCGGAGGGGCCGACAATCGCGATGCTTTTTCCGGGTTGCAGCGAGAAGCTGACATCGTGGAGAATGAGATTGTCTCCCGGATTCTGCGAAGAGCAAGCGGGGCCGCAGGAATTTTCCTGTCCGGCCTTGTTTTTATTACCGGCGTCCTCTTTTTTCTCATAGGCAAAATCCACATGGGAGAAAGTGACAGCACCGGTCGCTTTTTCGGGGATGACGGCATCGGCCGGGGATTCGATCTCGACGGGCATGTCGAGATAATTGAAAATCCTGGTGAAAAGGGCCATGGCCCGGATCCAGTCGACCTGGATGTTCAGGAGCTGGTTGACGGGTCCGTACATTCTGGACAGCAGGGTGACAAGTACGGTGATATCGCCGACCGTGAGACCGCTTCCGCCGCGGATCATGAGGATCCCGCCGGCCAGATAGAGCAGCATGGGACCGACACTGGCGAAGGTGCTGATGGCGACCCGGAACCAGCGGCCGGCCATCCGCTCGCGGATGTGATAGGAGATCATCTCCCTGTTTTCATGCACATAGCGGTCATATTCGTAGTCCTCCCGCCCGAAGAGTTTGACCAGGAGCTGGCCGCTGACGGACATGGTCTCGCCCAGGATTCCGTTGATGCGGTCATTGCAGGCCTGTGCCTCACGGGTGAGTGTCCAGCGGGCTTTCCCTGCCCTGCGGGTGGGGATGACGAACAGAGGCACGACCAGCATGCCCAGGACGGCCATGAGAACATTTTTGTGCATCATGGCGACGATGGCAGCGGTCAGTGTAATGGCGTTGGAGAGGATACTGGTGAAGGTGTTGGAAATGACCGATTCGACGCCGTCGATATCGCTTGTCATTCGTGTGATGATATCCCCCTGGCTGCCGGAGGTGAAAAATTGCTGGGGCATCTTTTCCAGATGCCGGAACATGCGGTTGCGCATGTCAAAGGTGACATGCTGGGAGATCCAGGCATTGAGCCAGCTCTCCAGAACGCCGATCAGATTTGCGCTGAAGGTCACTCCCAGAGAGAGGACGATCAGCTGCAGCAGAACCGGCAGATCCTGCCCGATCAGGCCTTGGTCAATGATCCGGCCTGTCAGGATCGCGGGATACAGGTTCAGAATCGAAGAGGCGGTCACACAGAGGAGAGCCAGAAAGAGCTGTTTCCAGTAGGGGACAAGATGTGCCCCGATCCGGGTCAGCAGTTCCCTGGTGACCTTAGGACGGGAAGCATTCTCTTCCTCTGTCAGAAAACGACCGCCGGGACCATGCATCATTCTAACAGGCATATCCACCTCCTTTCCGCTGATCGGCTTCTGCACAAAAAAATCGGCGCATCAGCGGGATTTCTTTGTACTGCCCCTTTTCCGAAACGCGAGGCGCTGAGGAAAACGAGGAGAAAGCTGTACATCAGCGAGGTTTTTCAATCCTTTTCATTTTCTTTATTCTATTTGATTTCCTTAATCTTCTGCGCGGCGCTGAAGTTTATTCAGGAGCCGGAAGAGCTCCTTTTGCTCTTCTTCCGTAAGCGGGCTGAACAGCTGATCCAGCTTTTCTTTCCGCTCATCCTGCAGCTCGCAGGCGCGCGCTCTTCCTTTTTCCGTCAGGGTGATCAGAGTCGCTCTCTTGTCCGACGGGTCGATATTTCTCTCTACAAACCCATCAGTCTCCAGATGACCGATAAACTCGGACATGGTCGATGCGTTGATGCGCATTTCTTCCGTGAGCTGTTTCTGACGAAGCCCCGTACCGACAGTTTCTTCCTTTTCCGCGGCGGCCCTTTCATCAGCCGGTCCGGCTGTCTCCGCCGCAATATCCTGGCTGGCTTCATGTTCCAGAAGGAGTGTCAGGATCCGTTCCCTGGCGAGAACGGGAGAGCGATGGCCGTGGGGACGGCGAGGGGGCCTGCCCGGAGGGCAGCCCGGTCCGCAGGGAAATGCAGGACCTTCCGGATGAGGACCTTCTCCGTGCAGATAGCGCCTTGCGCCTCTGGTAAAGTGGATCAGTTCTATGTAAAGCAGTTCTTCATTTGTCTTTTTCAATTTCCTTTTTTCCCCACTGCATCTATATCAATTTACTCTATTTGTTTGGTACCGAAATAATAATAACCCGCGCCTTCCCGCCTGTCAATTTATTTCGGTACCAAAACAATGAACATTTTATGTCCTGGGAGTGTCAAGGGGACGGTTCTTCTGACACCTGTTAGGTCAGCCAATGCATCCTTATGAGCTCCTTATGAGCTTATGAGCTTATGGTGAGCCAAAAGCTTATGTAGGTGGCAAAATGTAAATAAAACATATATATATGACAAATATAGTTGACAAAATGCCATTCAAGTGCTACTATCCATTATAGAAGGTCAGTATAGATTTCTTATGGAAAAGCTGACTTTGAGCGATAGCTGAGTATTAAACCGAGTTAAAAATAAGACGATAGTTTGTAAAGAGTATTTCAACCGAGGAGGATACGCTATGTATAATATAGGACGTATGTTTGGGATGATTTTTGGTGTTCTGACTGGACTTGTGATTGCAGTTATCGTTCTTCGTTTTGTTAACAAGAACAAAAAGATGACCGCTGAATATGATGAGATGCAGAAGCTGGTCCGCGGCAGAGGATATATGTATGCTTTTTACACGGTACTGATTTTTGAAGCGCTGATGTGTGTCTTATCTATGGGGGTGGAGCTTCCGGCGGAACAGGGTGTGATACACTTTGTCGCGATTATTATCGGTGTGACATTGCACGCGTGCTATTGCATCTGGCATAATGCCTATGTCGGGCTCAACATGAATCTGAAGAGATATGTCATTATCATGGCTGTCGTATCTGCATTCAACCTGTGGGTCGCGTTCACGGCCTGGAGAGAGGGAGAACTGTTTTCAGACGGAATGTTTCGGGCACAGACCATCAATCTGCTCTGCGGACTGATGTTTGCAGTGATCGGTGTGGTTGGACTTGTTAAAATGATCATCGGCCGGGAGGAAGACGCATGAAAAATCTGAAATTGAAGGCCGCCAGGGCGGAGAAGGATTTGTCACAGGCGGATCTGGCAGAGAAAGTCGGGGTGTCCAGGCAGACAATCAGTGCAATCGAGAAAGGGGATTATAACCCTACCATCAATCTGTGTATCAGAATCTGCAAGGTCCTGGAAAGGACACTGGATGAATTATTCTGGGTAGAATAACTTTAGAGGGGCTGTCGCATTAAAGTGATATGCCCTTTCTTTTTTTTGTGAGACCGGGGACT